>DASXIJ010000073.1:0-2430 GCA_036498045.1 Solirubrobacteraceae bacterium | reverse complement strand
TGCGTCTGTACGACGGCGTGCCGTTCGGACGCGATCGCCACATGGAGCGGATGGCGCGCTCCGCGCAGAACCTGCGCCTGGAGCTCGACGTCGTCGGCATCGAACGCGACATCGATGCGCTTCTCTCAAGCGCCGGGGCGGCGGACGCGCTGTTGCGCCTGGTCGCGACCCGCGGGGGACATAGGATCGTCCTCGTCGAGCCGCTGCCGGTGTTCGGAGACACGCTGACCCTTGGCTGTGTGACGTTCTCTCCCGTGCGCGTGCTCGACGGCGTCAAGTCGCTGTCATACGGCGCGAACATGCTCGCGACGAGGCTCGCGCGAGAGCGTGGGTTCGACGAGGCGCTGCTCGTGACGCCCCACGAACGCGTGCTCGAGCTGCCGACGGCATCGTTCTTCTGGGTGGCTGACGGAGAGCCCCGCACACCGCCCCTGTCCGAGCACGTGCTTGACTCGATCACGCGCCGGATCGTGATCGACGTCACAGGCGCGGCGGAGACAGTCACAACTCGCGCCGATCTCGAGTCGGCCGACGAGGCGTTCGTCGCGTCGAGCGTGCGCGAGGTGATCGCCGTCAGCCGGATCGAGCAGCGCGAGCTTCATGCGCCTGGACCGGTCACGAGCGCGACCGCTGAGAACGTCAGCGCATTCATCCGGGCCGAGCTCGCGCGACAGTGACGAGCGGCGCAAAGCAGTGCGACGGCGGACCGCGACCGGACCGGTTCGCCTAACGAACGAGCAGGACCTCTGCCGAAGTCTCCTTGCGCAGGCTCTTGGCGAAGTAGTTGCCGCCGGGGGTGAGCCGCTGGCGGGGCAGCACGACGAGGTCAAAGCCGTGGTGGGCCACCCACGACGCGAGCGGCGGCTGCGGGCAACCGCTCAGCACGTTGAACGTGGCGCGCGTTGCGACCGATCCAAGAAGGTCACGCGCCTCGCCCAGTTCCAGCTGCGCTTCGTCGCGGATCGCGAGGTTGTAAGGACCCTCGCCACCCGCCCGCTGCACCGCCCTGGCCTGTGGGGCGAGCGTCACGACCGACAGCTCGGCGCCCGCGGTGGCTCGTTCGGCCGCCTCGCGAAGCGCAGCCGTGCCGGCGTGGCCACGCTCGAAGACGACCGCCACCCGGCGTGCCGCGCCGTCGCCGGGCGCCGAGGCGCTGTCCACGAGGCCTTTCGCCGGAGTCGTTCTCAACCGCGGCATATCGCCACGTTACCCCGACACGCGCGGTTTCGCTCGCCGTCGGTCCCGCAGGCGCCCGACGTGGGCTCATCCGACACCCAGCACCGCCAGCATCCGCGCGGGGCTGACCCCGAGCCCCTCCACGTCAGCCGTCCCTCGCGCCGACACCATCGGCACCTCCATCAGCTCGGCCTCGTCCCACGTGGCGAACGCGCTCTCCCCCGAGACGCGCTCGACGAGGCGCAGCGAGCGCGAGACGATCGGCGTGGGGACGTGCACGAACGGGCGAGAGCGCCCGAGCGAGCGCAGGACGATCCGGACGAGGTCGTTGTGGCTTAACGTCTCCGGGCCGGCGAGCTCGAAGCGCGTGTTGGCGGCGCCCGTCCCGTTGCCGCTCGCCGCGCCGGCCGGCGGCGGCGATCGCAGCGAGGCCATCACGCAGTCGGCCACGTCCTCTGCCCAGATCGGCTGGTACTGCGCGCGCCCACGCCCCGAGATGGGCATCACGGGGAGCAGCGCCAGGCGTTCGAGCAGCGACAGCCACGGGTCGCCGGGGGCATACACGATCGACGGCGCGAACACGATCGACTCGAGCGCCGCCTCCTCGACGGCCTGCTGGGCGAGAGCCTTGGCGCGGAAGAAGCGCGCGCGGTGGTGCGTCGAAGCATCGAGCGTGGAAAAGAACACGAAGCGCTCGACGCCCGCGCGCTCGGCCGCCTCGACCATTCGCCAGGTCGCGATCCCGTTGAGCTCCTCGATCGAGCCCTGTGGCTGGTCGCGGATCGACGCGGCCAGGTGCACGACGGTGCGCACGCCTCGAAGCGCATTGCGAAACGACGGCGGGTCGGTCAGGTCGCCGAGCGCGATCTGCACGCGCACGCGCTGGGCGCCGAGCCGGCGCGGGTCGCGCACGAGGCAGCGCACCTGCTGGCCCTCGCCGACCAGGCGTCGCAGCAGCGCCGAGCCGACAACGCCGGTCGCGCCCGTGAGCAGCAGCATCGGCCAAACCTAGCGCGTGTCCTGTTCACGCGCCCAGGCGCGAGGGAGGTTCCCGACCCCGCGCCCGCGCCAGGCGCTCGCCATCTCTAAAATGCACCGTCCACCCGAAGTCCCCTCACCCCGAACCGCAAACCGACCAGGAAAGAAGCGAATGGCCTACGTGATCGCCGAGCCGTGCATCGGCACCAAGGACAACTCGTGCGTCGAGGTCTGCCCAGTCGACTGCATCCACCCAACGCCCGACGAGCCCGGATA
>DASXIJ010000072.1:0-33309 GCA_036498045.1 Solirubrobacteraceae bacterium | reverse complement strand
CGCGGCGCTCGGCGTGATCGTCGCGATCTTCCAGTGGGGCTGGCTCGGGGGCGTGATCGGCGTCAGCGCCGGCCCGATCGAGTCGTTCATCCCCGTGATGCTGTTCGCGATCGTGTTCGGCCTGTCGATGGACTACGAGGTCTTTCTCGTCTCGCGGATCCACGAGCGCTGGACGCGAACGGGCGACAACTCGCGCGCCGTCGCGGAGGGCCTTGCGCTGACCGGCCGGGTGATCACCGCAGCCGCGGCGATCATGGTCTGCGTGTTCCTCTCATTCATGCTCGGCGAAGACCGCGTGATCAAGGAGTTCGGCCTCAGCCTCGCCAGCGCCGTGTTCCTCGACGCGCTCGTCGTGCGTTGCCTGCTGCTCCCGGCCGTCCTGCATCTGATCGGCCCACGCACGTGGTCGTTGCCCAGCCGCCTCGATCGGATGCTTCCGCGCCTGAACATCGAGGGAACGCTGCTGCCGGGTGAACCACCGGAGCCGGGCATGGCCGGTGGCTCACCGAGCGGGGCGCTCCGACCAGGGCGACCGGAGGTCGTGACAGAGGGGGCTGAGGGCTGAGCCGACGCGGCCCGGGGCGGCGGTCGGTCGGCCTGCCCCTCTCCTGCGTCGCGGCGCTGCTCGGCGTCACGCTGCTCGTCGCCACATCGCTCGGATTCGCGCCGAGCGGCGCGCCGGCGATGGGCGTCGCGCAGGCGCCGGAAACTGCCCGCCCCGCGCCGGCCACGCGTCGCCCGGTGGCGGCGAGGCCGGTCACGGGCGCGGTCGTGCTCGCGTTCGTGGCGACCGGCGAGCGGGCGCTCGGCCGGATCGACGGCCTGTCGATCGGGCTGATGTCGGCGACGCAGGGCTCCTACACGCGTACGCAGATGCTGCTCGACATCGGTCAGGGATCGCGGATCGCGTCGTCAAGCTATGAGCCCACGCGCGCGCCGTCGCTGTCACTCTCGCCGTCACGTGGCGCGGGCGCCATGGTCGCCGGCTGGAGTGCCGCGGTCGCTCGCGCGCGACGCGCCCCCCAGCTGCTGCGCCCCGGGCTGCTCGCGTCCGCGGTTCCCGGCGGCGCCGCCTACGCGGGGGTCGCCGGCGATCAGAACCTCGACGCGGTCGCCGCGGCCGATCGCTCCGGGCACGTCGGCGATCTCTCGCTCGGGAGCGTGGCGTCGTTGCCCGCGCGGATCGCCGAGCTCGCCGGCCGTCGACGGCTGGTCGTCGCCGACCTGCCCGCCGGTGCGGAGGGACGCGCGGACCTGCGCTCGCTCAGCGAACGCCGCCCAGCTAGCGAGCTGCTGCTGATCGTCCAGCGCGCGGCCGACGGCAACGGGCACGAACTGCTGTGGGCCGCCGCCGGCGGGCTCACGGGCGGCGGCGGTCGCGAGCTGAGCTCTCGCACGACCAACGAGCGCGGCCTGTTCGCCGCGATCGACCTCGCTCCGACGATCCTCGACCACGTCGGCGCGCCGATCCCCCCAGATGTTCGCGGCGAGCGCGTGGAAACCGACGGCGCGCTCGACGGCTCGATGCTGCGCGCGCTGGGTGTCCGCCTGCACGTGGTCGGCGGGCGGCGGTTGAAGGCGCTCGGGTGCCTGCTGGCGTTCTGGTCGCTGACGCTGCTCGCCGCGGCGACCGTGCGCGGCGCCCGCGGGCGCGCCGCGCGCGCGCTGGCGATGCGAGTGGGCGCGCTGGCCGTGCTGTGGACACCGGTCGCGGTGCTGATCGGCGCCGCGCTCGAACCGGGCGCAGCGGTCGAGTACGCGACGATCGTCGCCGCGAGCGTCGCGCTGGCGGCGATCACCGACTCGGTGCTGCCGTGGCCGCGCGCGCCGCTGGCCCCGGCGATCGTCTCGATCGTCGCGCTCGTCGTCGACGCGCTCGCCGGGACCCAGCTGCTGGTTCGTTCGCTGCTCGGGCCCAACCCGATCCTCGGCGCGCGCTTCTACGGATTTGGCAACGAGCTGAAGTCGGGGCTGGCGGTGCTCGTGCTGGCCGCGCTCGCCGCGGCGTTGTTCCCTGTTCACCGCGGTCGTACCGCCGCGCTCGCGACCGCGCTCGCGGGGATCGGGCTAGCCGCGATCGAGGGCGCGGCGCGGATCGGCGCCGGTGTCGGGGGCGTGATCCTCGTCAGCGCCGGGTTCGCCGTCGCGACGATCGTCGTCCTGCCGGGCGACTTCTCGCGCCGGCGCGCGTTGCTCGGCTTGGCGACGCCGCTCGTCGCGCTCGTCGCGCTCGCGGCGCTCGACCTGCTGACGGCCCACGGCGGCGGGCACTACACCGGGAGCGTCCTGCACGCGCGCTCTGCCGGCGACGTGCGGGATCTGATCGTGCGGCGCTACGGCGCGGCGTGGCGCGAGCTGAAGAACCACGCGATGCCGGCCGCGACGGCGCTTGCGCTTGGATACGCCGTCTATGCCGTTCGCAACCGCGTGCGACTGCTCGCGCCGGTCGGCGACGACCCCGCCTGGCGGGCCGTGCTCGCCGGCGGCGTGACGGCCGGCGTCGTCGGTGCGCTGAGCGAGGACTCCGGACCGGTCCTGCTGGTCGTTGCCGTGTTCACGCTCGGCTGCGTCGCCTCGTATCTGTGGGGACGCCCGGCGCGCCGGATCCACCCTGTCGCGCCGCCAGCGCTTGCTGTGACCGCGCAGGACGACGTCGCCGCGCCGACGCGAGCGCGGCCCTGACGGCGAGCGAGCTCAGGAGCCGAGCGCTGGATCGGCCGCCGAATGCTCGCTCGGGGCGTTTGCGCCACGTCCGCCGCCCGGTCAGCGGATCCTCGATACTCCCGCTTCGGCCGCCCGCGCGGCCCGTCCGCCGACCACGAGCAGGAGGCCAAGATGCACGAGCTCGACCTCGACTCCGACGAGACGATCCACCCGACGTATGCCTCTCGCTCGTTCTCGCACGAGATCCCCAAGTACCGTCTGCCGGCGCGCGGAGTCAGCCCCGAAGCTGCGTACCGGCTCGTCCACGACGAGCTCAACCTGGACGGAAACCCGGCGCTCAACCTCGCCTCGTTCGTGACGAGCTGGATGGAGCCGCAGGCCGACCTGCTCGCGGCCGAGACGCTCGCCAAGAACCTGATCGACCAGGACGAGTACCCCCAGAGCGAGGTGGTCCACCGGCGTGTCGTGTCGATGATCGGCCGCCTGTTCCACGCGCCGAGCGGCGCGCAGTCGACGGGGACCGCGACGATCGGCTCGTCGGAGGCGATCATGCTCGCGATGCTCGCCCACAAGCGCTCGTGGCAGCGGCGCCGCGAGGCCGCCGGCGAGCCGGCCGACCAGCCGAACATCGTCATGGGCGCCGACGTCCACACGTGCTGGGAGAAGTTCGCGCGCTACTTCGAGGTCGAGGCGCGAGTCGTGCCGATGGAGGAGGGCCGCTACACGATCGGCGCGACCGAGGTCGAGCCGCTGCTCGACGAGCGCACGATCGGCGTCGCCGGCCTGCACGGCTCGACGTTCACCGGCCAGATGGACGACCTTGCGTCGCTCGACGAGCTGCTCGCCCGCGTCGAGGCCAAGCGCGGCTGGCGGATTCCACTGCACGTCGACGCCGCCAGCGGCGGCTTCATCACGCCGTTCTCCGAGCCGGAGCTGGCGTGGGACTTCCGCCTGCAGCGAGTGCGCTCGATCAACGTGTCCAACCACAAGTTCGGCCTTGTCTATCCCGGGATGGGCACCGTCGTGTTCCGTGAAGCCGCGGACCTGCCAGACGAGCTCGTCTTCCACATCAACTATCTCGGCGGCGACATGCCCAACTACTCGCTGAACTTCTCGCGGCCGTCGAGCTCGGTGATCCTTCAGTACTTCGCGTTCCTGCGCCTCGGCCACGAGGGCTACAGCGAGGTCGTCGCGGGCGTGCTGGCCAACGCGCAGGCGCTCGCCCGCAAGCTCGCCGCGATCGACGAGCTCGAGGTGCTCAACGACGGCTCGCGCTACCCGATCGTGATCGCGCGCGCACGCGATCCGGAGAAGGTCGACGTGACGTTGCTCTCACAGCTCCTGCGTGCGCGCGGCTGGATCATCCCCGCCTACACGCTGCCGCCGAACGCAGAGCACATCACCGTGCTGCGAATGGTGATCAAGGAGAACTTCTCGCGCGACATGGTCGATCTGCTGGCCCACGACATCACCAGCACGATCCACGTGGTCGAGCACGGACCGTCCCCGCGAGTCAAGCGCGCGCTGCGCCGGCCGATGTACTGAGCGTTCGGCGTTCAGTCGAGCTGGCGACGGCGTCTGATCAGCAACACGACGCCACCGATCACGATCAGCAGGATCACCACCCCGCCGACGATGTAGCGGATTTTGTGTTTGTGCTTTTTGGCTTTGCCAGCCTGTTGTTCGCCTTCCTTTTTCGAAAGCAGGCTGACCGTCGCTCCTGCCGTCTTCAGCCGCGCGATCGTCTGTGGCACCTGATGCTTGGGGTACTTGCCGAGGACGTGTTCGCCGTCGACGAGGGTGACCCGCACGGTGCGTAGGCTCCTGTTGATCACCGCGGTCTTGATCTTCTTGGCGGCGATCTGCTGTTCGAATTCGGCTTCGGTCTCGTGCCGGTAGGTGATCGGGGCTTCGGCGTTTGCGCCCGGGGCGAGCGGGCCAAGCGTGAGGGAGAACGCCAGCGCCAGGCCGGCGATTGTCGGGATCGCTCGATTCATCGCCGGTACCCTAGTGCCTCGCTTCGGCGCACGTCGCGCCACCGCGCGCCCCGCCAGATCCGCCGATCACTTGCGCAACTGGCGCGCCGTCTTCAGCCTGTCGACCCTCGACAGGACGACCTTGCGCATCCGCACCGACGCCGGCGTTGCCTCGACCGCCTCGTCGTCGCGGACGAACTCCAGCGCCTCGTCGAGCGTCAGTTTGCGGTGCGCGTCCAAGCGCACGAGGACGTCGGACGTCGAGGAGCGCATGTTCGTCAGGTGCTTCTCCTTCACGGGGTTGACGTCGAGATCCTCAGAGCGTGAGTTCTCGCCGATGATCATCCCTTCATAGACCTCCTCGCCGGGGCCGACGAACAACCCGCCACGGTCCTGCAGCGTCATCAGCGAGTAGCTCACGGTCGAGCCGCTGCGGTCGGCGACGAGCGCCCCGGTCGTCCGGGTCAGCAGCTCCCCCGCCCACGGCTCCCAGCGGTCGAAGACGTGGTGCATGATCCCCGTACCGCGAGTCTCGGTGAGGAACTCGGTGCGAAACCCGATCAGCCCGCGCGCCGGGACGAGGTACTCCATCCGCACCCAGCCGGTGCCGTGGTTTGTCATGTGCTCCATCCGCCCCTTGCGCGCCGCGAGCAGCTGCGTGACGGTGCCGACGTACTGCTCGGGCACGTCGATCGACAGCCGCTCGACCGGCTCGTTGCGCTGCCCGTCGATCTCGCGCTCGACGACGTGCGGCTGGCCGACGGTCATCTCAAAGCCCTCGCGCCGCATAATCTCGACGAGCACCGCGAGCTGCAGCTCGCCGCGTCCCTGCACCTCATAGGTATCCGGTCGATCGGTGTCGTGTACGCGCAGCGAGACATTGCCGACCAGCTCCTGCTGCAGGCGGGCCTCGATCTGCCTCGCGGTCAGCTTGTCGCCATCTTTGCCCGCCAGCGGCGAGGTGTTGGCACCGATCGTGATCGACATCGCCGGCTCGTCGACCGTGATCACCGGCAGCGCGCGCGGGTCGGTCGGATCGGCGAGCGTCTCGCCGATCGTCACTTCGGCGATCCCGGCGACGGCGATGATCTCGCCCGGGCCGGCGTCGGGGGCGTCGACGCGATCGAGCGCGTCGGTCACGTAGAGCTCGGCGACCGTCGCTTTGCGGATCGACCCGTCGGCGCGACACCACGCGATCTGCTGCCCCCGGCGAATCGTCCCGTGGCGCACGCGGCAGATCGCCAGGCGCCCGACGTACGGCGACGCGTCGAGGTTGGTGACGAGCGCCTGCAGCGGGTGGTCGGGATCGTAGGTCGGCGCCGGGATCCGCTGCAGCAGCAGATCCAGCAGCGGCGCGAGCGTCTGGCCGTCCAGCGGCTGGCCGGCCTCGTAGTGCAGCGAGGCGATGCCGGCCTTCGCATTGCAGTAGACGATCGGGAAGTCGATCTGCTGCTCATCGGCGTCGAGGTCGAGGAACAGCTCGTAGACCTCGTCGACCACCTCGGCGACGCGCGCGTCGGACCGATCGACCTTGTTGACGACGAGGATCACCGGGAGCCTCGCCTCGAGCGCCTTGCGCAGGACGAAGCGCGTCTGCGGAAGCGGTCCCTCGGATGCGTCGACGAGCAGCAGGACGCCATCGACCATCGTCAGCCCCCGCTCGACCTCGCCCCCGAAGTCGGCGTGACCGGGCGTGTCGATGATGTTCAGCTTGACGCCCTCGTAACGAAGCGAGGTGTTCTTCGCGAGGATCGTGATGCCCTTCTCGCGCTCGAGATCCATCGAGTCGAGCACGCGCGTCGCGACGTCCTGGCCGGCACGAAAGGCGCCAGACTGCCAGAGCATCGCGTCGACGAGGGTAGTCTTGCCGTGGTCGACGTGCGCGACGATCGCGACGTTGCGGATGTCATCTCTTGCTGCGAGCACGGCCGACTAGGCTAGCGGCGCATCCCGGCTGCCCTCAGGCCGGTGCGCGCGCCGAAGCGCGCCAGCGCCGATGGGTAGCGCTCGGCGCTGGCCACGGTCTGCTCGAGCGCCGCCGCGAAGCGACGGATCTCCTCCTCCTCGATTACCAGCGCAGGCAGCGCCTTGATCGTGTTCATCCGATGACCGGCGACCTGACAGAGAATCCGGTGCTCGTGAAACAGCGGAACGGTGATCAGCTGCGAGAACAGCCCGGCCTGGCGACGCTCGATCGCCTCCCACAGCGCGCGCCCCATGCGCCCAGACGGGGGGCCGAACTCGATCGCCCACATCAGGCCGAGCCCGCGCACGTCGCGCACCACCTCGTAGAGCTCGACCATCGGCTGGGTGAGCTCGAGCAACAGCGCACCCATCCGCTCGGCATGCGCGACCAGCCCCTGCTCGTCGAGCACCAGCAGGGTCGCCAGTGCCGCGGCCGCGGCGAGGTCGTTTCCGCCGAACGTCGAGCCGTGGCGGACCGCCCGCTCCATCCCGTCGAACACGCGGTCGAATGCCGCCCGCGAGACGAGCACCGCTCCGATCGGCACGAGCCCGCCGGACAGAGCCTTCGCCATGCACACCATGTCCGGCTCGAGCTCCCAATGCTCGAGCGCGAGGAAGCGTCCCGTGCGCCCGACGCCGGTTTGCACCTCATCACACACGAACAGCGCGCCGGCTTGGCGGCAGAGCGCCTGCGCCCGCGGGAGGTAGTCATCGGCGGGCAGGTTGACGCCCTTGCCCTGGACCGGCTCGACGACGAACGCCGCGACGTCGCCGCGCTGCAGCTCGCGCTCGATGGCATCGAGGTCGCCGAACGCGACGGGCGTGCAGTCGGCCAGCAGCGGGCCGAAGCCGTCGCGGAACTCGGCGTTGCCGTTGATCGACAGCGAACCGAGCGTGAGGCCGTGGAACGCGTGCTCGGCGTAGAGGATCCGCGGGCGCCCGGTCGCGGCGCGCGCGATCTTGATCGCAGCCTCGACGGCCTCGGTGCCGGTGTTGGCCGGCACCATCGCGCCGACGCTCGCGGGCGCGCGCTCGAGCAGCTGCTCGGCCAGCACGCCGCTCAGCAGCGTCACCCCCAGCTGGGGCAGGTTGCCGGTGTGCGCCGCCATCGCCTCCTGCACCGCGGCGATCGCGGCCGGGTGGTTGCGCCCGATCGCGAACACGCCGTAGCCGCCGAACAGGTCCAAGTAACGGTTGCCGTCCGCATCGATCAGGTGCGCTCCCTCGCCCCCGCGCCAGGACTTGTCAAAGCCGAGCGTGCGCAGGATCCTGCCCATCTGCGGGTTGAGGAAGCGGTCGTTGAGAGCCATCTCCTCACCGAGGCGATCGGCGATGATCTCGGCGACCGTCGTCGGCCGCGACGAGCTGTACATGCGCTAAGCGTACGAGAGCGCGAGCTCGACCCGGCGCTGAGAACGAGGCCAGGCCGGCGCTGCACGGGTTCGACCAGCTCCTGGCTCAGCCACCGGACGCGAACGCGCGTTCTGCTACGTTGCCCGCAGCGGTCGACATCTTCGGCCGCGGGGCAGCTCGCTTGAGTACCGCGCTTCGCGGTTCGGGTCAGCAACAGCCTCCCGAACCAAAAGCGACGCCGTGTGTGTCGCCGAAGGAGCAATATGTCAACGCAGTCATTCGCCGATCTCGGCGTGTCTCGCCCAGTCGTCGACGTCCTCGCGCGGCGGGGGATCACCGAGCCGTTCGCGGTTCAGCGCCTGGTCTTGCGCGACGTGATCGCGGGCCGTGACACCCTGATCAAGTCGCCGACGGGGTCGGGCAAGACGCTCGCCTTCGGCATTCCGCTGGTCGAGCGCCTGCAGGCCGACGGCCCGCGCCCGGCCGGTCTGGTCCTCGCGCCGACCCGCGAGCTCGCGAGCCAGATCGTGCAGGAGATCCGCGACATCGCCCACGCTCGGGCGCTGCGCGTCACGGCCGTCTACGGCGGGGTAAGCCTGGGCAGGCAGGCCGACGCTGCGGCGAAGTCGCACATCGTCGTCGCGACCCCCGGTCGCCTTGAGGACCTGCTGGAGCGCGGCGCGTTCACGCTCGACGCCGTGCGGATGCTCGTACTCGACGAGGCCGACCGGATGCTCGACATGGGCTTTCGCCCGGCGGTGGACAGGATCGTTCAGGCGTGTGCCGACGAGCGCCAGACGCTGTTCTTCTCCGCGACGCTCGACGGTACGGTCGGTCGGGTCGCCGCTGAGTACACGAACGACGCGATCGTCCACGAGAACGGCCCGTCGGGCTCGCGCGCGACGGTCGACGTCGAGCATCGCTTCGTGACCGTCGGTGGCGACCGCGTCGACGCCCTCGTCGGCGAGCTGTCGCGCGACCGCGAGCTCGCGCTCGTGTTCGTTCGCACCAAGCGGGGCGCCGACCGCCTGGTCAAGCGCCTCTCGGCGAGAGGCGTGAAGGCGGCGGCGGTTCACGGCAACAGGTCGCAGAAACAGCGCGAGCAGGCGCTCGCGCGATTTCGTTGCGGCGACGTCGACACGCTCGTCGCGACCGATGTCGCCGCGCGCGGAATCGACGTGCAGGGGATCTCGCACGTGATCAACTTCGACCTCCCCGGCGACCACGACGTATACGTGCATCGGATTGGCCGCACCGGCCGAGCGGGAAGCACCGGCGTAGGGATCACGCTCGTCGCCGAGCACGATCGCACCGACGCGCGGCACCTTGCCGACAGGCTGAGAATCGCCCACGGGCTCGGCGGGTCGTCCTCGCACACGCCCGCGGGCGAGCGCCGTCGCCGTCAGGGCTCGCCGCAGCGCCCGCGCCCGCGCTCTCGCGCCCGCGCCTGACCCGACGCCTCAGGCCATGCCCGCGCCCTCGCGCCCGCGCCCGAGCGGGCGCCTTGCGCGATACTTGGTCGCGACGATGGCGGACGGCCCCGAGCCCATCCACGAGCACTCCGACCGGTGGCCGGCGCTGCCGTATGAGGCGCTGGCTCCGACCGTCGACTACCTCAACCGGCTCGTCCAGGTCGCCGGCAAGTACACGCTCGATCTACCGTTCGAGCTCGGGTGGGGAAACATCGTCCTCGGCGTCACCCCCCGCGGGCTGAGCACGCCGACACTGCGACACGGCGACGTCACGTTCGCCGTCCACCATCGGCTGCTCGACGACGACGTGGTGATCGAGACCGACGCGGGCGCGCGGACGATCGCGCTCGACACCGGCTCGGTGGCGAGCTTCTTCGCCGCGTTCGTCACCGCGGCGGGCGAGCTCGGCCTGCCGCCTCCGGGGAGCACGATCACGGCCGAGATCGATGGGGCTCCGGCGCTTGACGTCGATCGCACGCCGCGCGTATGGGATCCCGACGCCGCCCGGCTGATCTGGGCCGGCTTCAACTCGGTCGCGGCCGCGCTCGAGCGCTGGCAGGCCAGCTACCGCGGCCATCGTCCCCGCGTGGGCATCATGTGGGGCGGCTTCGACCTTTCCGCGACGCGCTACCGCGCCGCAGCGACGACGCCGCCTGCCGACCGGCCGGTGTTCTTGCAGAACGGGATGACCGAGGAGTACGTCTCGGTTGGGTTCTTCTTCGGGTCGGCCCCGCTTCCGTTCGCGAGCGTGTACGCATATATCGCGCCGCAGCCGGACGGCCTCGACGATCGCTCGTGGGGACCCGATTGCGCGAGCTGGCAGCCCGAGGCGGGCCTCGCGCTCCTGCCCTGGGAAGAGCTGCGGCGCCTCGACGAGCCCGAGGACGCGATCATCCGGTTCGCAGACGCGGTCTACGCCGCCGCAGTCGAGACCGCGGGTTGGCCGATCGAGCTCGTCGGCCCGCGCCACGACGGCTGGTATGCCAGCCGGACGCCGCTGGCGCGGACCTGAGCGAGCCGGGTCAGTCGGTGCGCTGCAGCGTCAGCGCCGCCTTCACGTGCAGCGCGTCGGGGACTTTCTTCCAGCCCGAGCCGGTGGAGCGCAGGCCGGACAAGCGGTGATCGACCGGGAACTCGCCGTCGACCCGCAACCGGGCAGGCCCGGCGGCGCTAACCGAGACGGGCGTCTCGATCGCCAGCTCGTGGCCCCGGATGTGAAGCGTCGCCGACAGGTCGAACCCATCGCGCGCGTCGGGAACTAGCGACTGCAGCTCGAAGCGAAGGTGGGGGTGCTCCTCGACGGCGAAGAAATCGCCCGAGCGAAGGTGCGCGTCGCGCTTTTTGATCCCCGTGCTGACGGTCGCGGCCTCGATGTACAGACTGCCGTCCGCGTCGCCCGCGTCGTCCACGTGGAGCTCGCCGGCGAAGCCGCTGTAGCGGCCCCGCACCGGGATCAGCCCGAACAGGATTCGCGTCTCGAAGCCGAGCTCGCTGTCGGCCGGCACGACTGCCCAGTCACCGGCGATCGACGTGATTGGATGTGCGTCTCGGATTTGTGCGGTTGTGTCTTGAATTTCTGCGGTTGCCATCGGTCATTCCTCCTAGCTCGCTCTTGCGGACCGGCGGTCCGCTTACGCCCATGACGCTAGCATAAGCGGACCGATGGTCCCGTTAGATCCAACGCCCGACTCGGAGCGCCGCCTCGAGCTGCCGATGGCGGGGCAGCAGCGCGAGCGCGCCGACGCGGCGGCCAATCGCGAGCGGATCCTCTGCGCGGCCCGGCAGCTGGTGCGTGAGAACGGTCCCGACGCGCTGACGATGCAGGCGGTCGCGTGCGCCGCGGGGGTCGGCAAGGGGACCGTCTTCCGCCGTTTTGGCGATCGTGATGGCCTCACGCACGCGCTGCTCGACGACTACATGCGTGAGTTCCAGGAAGCCTTTCTGCACGGGCCGCCGCCGCTCGGACCGGGCGCTCCGCCCCAGGAGCGCCTGGAGGCATTCGTCGTCGAGCTGGTTCGCCTCCAGGCCGACAACCTCCAGGTCGCGCTCGCCGCGGAGGCAGCGCCTGGGCACGCGCCCGGGCTCGTCTACGGTCCGGTGCTGCTGCACATCGCGACGCTCGTCCACGAGATCGACCCGACGCTCGACGAGCGGCTCATCGCAGGGTTCATCCTCAACGCGATTGCGCCGGCCGTGCTGCACCGGATGACCGGCCAGCTCGATGCCGACACGCCGAAGCTGCAGGATGCGGCGCGCTCGCTGCTGCGCGGGCTGACACGGTCCTGCGCCGAGCCGTCCACCGCCTGAGCCCGACCGAGACGCGTTTCGGGCCGATCCGACGCTCGTCGGTCACCTCCGGGGCCGGCGGGCCTACGGTCTCAGGCTCGCTGCTGGAGCTCGTCGATGAGCGCGCCGAGGGTCTCGGTCGCCGCCGACAGCGCTTGCAGCCGATCGTCTGGGAGGTGCTCCAGATCGGCTCGCATCGCCGCGAGGAACCGCGCGCGGAACCGAGCGTAGGCGGTGCGTCCCGGGGCGGTCAGGCTGATGATCGCCACGCGCCCATCGCTGGGCAACCCATCGCGCCGGACCCACCCCTTCTCCTCGAGGCGCTTGACGAGCAGGGTCATCGTCGGTTGGGCCGTTCCCTCGAGCTCGGTCAGCTCGGTGATCCTCCGCGGCGCTTCGTCGAGCAGGGCGAGCACCTGCAGTTCCGTCCGCGAGACCTCGGTGTTGCGTACCTGCCTGACGAGCAGCCGAACGAGGACCGCCGCGCGCGAGAGGAGGTGCTCGGCGACGTAGTCGAGCTCGAGCTCGCGCGCGTCCGTTCTCGCCGGAGACGCCCGTGTCACATTACAAACTATATAGTCTTCTGCTATAACTGTCAAGCAACAGCCAAAGCTCGTCCACGAGAGGAGCCGATCATGTTTCAGAGCATCCTCGTCGCCGTCGACGGCTCGCCCGACGCGAATGCGGCACTCGCCCAGGCGATCGACCTTGCCGAGGCCGAGCGCGCCCGCCTGACGCTGTTCGCCGCCGTCACGACGCCCCCGGTCGAGGCTTACTGGGGCGGTGACGGAGCGGTCGCAGCGCAGATCGCCGCCCGCGCAGAGACCGACGCGCAGGCGGTCCTGCGAGCGGCGGTCGACTGCGTGCCCGACGACCTGCCGGTCACGACGATCCTCAGCAAGGAGCCCGTCCGACCCGCGCTCATCCACGAGATCAGAGCCGGCCGCCACGACCTGATCGTGATGGGATCACGGGGACGCGGCGCGCTGCGCTCGGCTCTGCTGGGCAGCGCCAGCCACTACGTGCTCAACCACAGCCCGGCGCCGGTGCTGATCGTCCACGCGGACGCAGATGTGCACCCGAGACCGCCAGCGCTCGAGTCGATCGGCTCGCGCACCGGGCGGCGCGAGGGGGTGGTCGCCGATGCAGCGGTATGAGCTGAGCTCCAAGCCAGCCGGCGACTCGCAGGCCAGCGCCGAGGAGACACTGTCACGCCTGCGCCGGCGCTTTGAGCAGAGGGACGATCCTCGCGCGCAGGGTGAGCTCGCCGCCGAGGCGCTCGACCAGGTCGAACGCGAGCTCGGGGCGATCCGCGAGCGACGTCAGCAGCTCGACAGCAGCGAAGGCAAGCTCTGGTCGAGACGCAACCGGCTCGAGCGGTTTCTGATCGACACCCGCGGACTGGACTGGTGGCGCGCGCGCCGCGAGCACGCGCGCGCGGTCAACCTTCGGTCGGCTCAGCCCGCGCGATCGGCGACGCGTTCGTAACGTCGCCGGCGCGACCGCGTGTCAGCGCAGCTCGTCGAGCAGGCGGTCCGCGTCGTAGGAGTCGCGGTAGACGACGCCGTCGATGAACAGCGTCGGCGTGCCGAGAACCTCGCCCGAGGCGACTCCGCTGTCGACGTCCCGGCGGATTCGGTCGAGGACGCGCTCGCTGGAGCGATCGTCATCGAAGCGATCGACGCCGAGCCCCAGGTCACTCGCATACCCGCGCAGGTCCTCTTCGCCGAGCGCCTTCTGGCGGTGATACAGCAGTTCGTGCATCTCCCAGAAGCGGCCCTGCAGCGCGGCGGCCTCCGCCGCGGCCGAGGCGGCGAGGGCGTGTGGATGGATGTCGGTCAGCGGGAAGTGGCGAAAGACGAAACGCACGCCGTCGCTCGAGCGCTTCTCGACCAGCTCGATCTGGCGAAAGGCCGCGCGCGAGTACGGACACTCGTAGTCGCCGTACTCGACGATCGTGTGAGCGCCCGCAGGACCGCGGGCGTGATCGATCGCGTCATCGACCGGCTGGATCATCGTGCCGCCGACGTTACATGCTCCGTCGCGACCTTCGGTCGATGGCGCGAGGAGCGGTGGTCAGCCCGCCTTGGCTTTGATCTCCAGCGGTTCTTCGTCTGAGAGGGTCAGCGTCGATGTCAGGGCGCTCGGTTCGGAGGCTCCGCCGACGGTCGACGTGAGCAGCGTGTCCGTCGCGCCGCCTTCGAACGCTTCGGGCGTCTGCTTGCCGGCGCGGCCTGTGAAGGCGATCGTGAAACCGGAGACCATTTCGTCGAGTTTCGCGATCTGGCCGATCACAGAGCCTTCGACGGTGAGCAGTTCTTTGCCCGGCAGGCCTGGTGCCGTGCATTCGAAGCTCGCGAGCGCAGGTTCGTGCGCGAGGTCGAGCCCGACCGACGGTTTGGCGACGCTGATCAGGCCGAGCGTGCCTTCGAGCGCGTTGGTCACGATCTGCCCGGAGGCGCCGCCGACGCTCTGGCAGGGCTGCTGGTTGCTCGCGCGTTCGCAGCCGCTGAGCGTGAGCGTGATCGTCAGCGTTTTCGCCCCCGTGTATTCCCCCCCGCCGGTGCCCGAGGTGCAGGAGATCTTCGCCTTGCCGGTCGTTTCGAGGGTCGTCGCGCCGAGACCGCCGCTCAGCTTCGGCGCCGTGGCAGGGCCGGGGAGGAAGTTGTAGGTGCCTTTCCCGTGGGCGTAGTTGATGCAGCGAGCCCCTTCCCATTCCCCGGTGCGTTTGACGGTGGCCCTCACGCAGCGGCCCAGCGAGGGCAGCGCTGCGCCCGGGTTGTATTCGGTCGACGCCGGCAGGCCGACGTTACCCTGGTCGTCGATGGCGCGGATCGCCACGTAGCGCTCGACTCCGCCCGGGAGCGTGTAGCTCTGGGCCGTGCCGGCGGACGCGGGCGCCGGAGCGCCGGCGAGCGGCGTCGCGCTCGCGAACGTCTTCGCCGTGATCGGGCTTTCGGACGTGACGATCTCATAGCGCGTCGCCGTCCCGCAAAGGAGGTCGTCGCCGGGCGCCGTGAAGTGCAGGACGTTTTCGGCGACGCTCGCGTTCCGCGGCGCGCCGGGCGGGATCGCGTCGCGCGTGTAGTCGCCCGAGTTGGCGATGTCGTGGTGGAAGTTCGGCCACGAGCTCGGCGAGCACGCGGACGCGGGCGTCGAATAGACCGAGACGGTCCCTTCGCGGGTGATCGAGACGACGTCCTTCTTCGCGCCCGAGCTGGTGTCGAGCGTGCCGAGCGACCCGAGCGTCGGCGTCGCGACCATCCACCCGCCGGTCAGCTTCGGCCACGCCGGGCTCGCGGGATTGCCTTCGCCGTTGTAGGCCTCCAGATCCTGCGAGGCGGTGCCCGCGAGGACCTCCTGCTTGGGCGCCTGGCCGGTCACGTCGCCGATCGTCTCGCCCGTGATGAACGAGAGATCGTTGTCGACCGCCGGGAAGCCCGGTGAGAACTGACCGCTGTTGGCGTTCCAGCCGCCGATGAAGTCCTGACCGCCGTGCTGGTAGTCGGGCGCAACCACGTCCAGCGCACGGACGAGTCCGGCGACGGGCGCGAACATGCTCGTCGTCGTGCCGTCCAGCGTCCCGAAGGCGGGCTCGCCGACCGCCGGGAATGCCGGGGTGTCGGTTTTGGTGGCGCTCGTACTGAAGTCGGTCTGCAGCGCATTGTCCTTGCCTGCAGTGGATCCGTAGCAGGAGCTGCCGTCGGAGTTGAGCAGGTAGCCGGGACCGGCGTCCGGGGTGACACCGACCTTCAGGCCTTCGCCGCCTTCCGGACAGACGACCGGCGCCACGACGGGCGAGCCGTTGATGCCCTCGCCGACATCGGGCAGCAGGCCGGCGTTGATCAGCCCGATCTTCGCCGGCCAGCCTTCGCGGAAGGCGGTCGACGTGCATTTCGCCCCTTCGCACTTCAAGCCGCCGGTCGCGCACGACGACGGGTCTGACGAGCAGCCACCGGCGTTGATCGCGTAGACGCGCCCGTTGGCGAAGTTCAGGACGCCGCTCTGGCCGAGCGCACCGAGCGACGCCGTGTTGACGCCGCTGGCGTTCAGTTCGCCTTCGTTGCCCTTGTTGGCGAGGTACTCCTCGTTGGTGCCGACGATGATGCTCGGCGGCTTGCCCGGGCCGTCGAGGTTTGCGACGGCGGGCGTGTCGACGATCTTGCCCTGGTCTTCGTCTTTGTTCTGATCGGCCGGCACGTTGGCGTTGAACATCGGCTGGTTGCTGGTCGGATCGACCGACGCGAGCTTGCTCGGATCCTCGACGAGCACCGGAAAGCCCTTGACGGCTTCGCCGCCGGGGTGCCACGCGTACACGTGGCGATCCTCGCCGGCGGCGATGATGTCGAGTCCGGAGCCCTTTTCCGGTTCGAGGTCGGCGAGCACCGGAGAGGTCGCGAACCCGCCCTCGGTCCGCTGGCGCACGCCATAGCGCTGGGCCTCCCAGCCGGGGTCGCCCGGGAGCGGCGCGCCGGAGTAGGCCGGGTCGGAGGTCGCGTGGAAGATGCGTTCGCCTTTGGCGTTCCACGCGTAGACGTTGCCCTGCGCGTCATCGGCGACGACATCCATTTCGCCGTCTCCGGACAGGTCGCCGACGGCCGGAGCCTCGATCACCGGGTCATAGTGCGCGGTCGTAAGACCGCCACCGCTGAAGGCGTGCTCGCCGGCGTGCAGCGGCAGCGGTTCGGTGTGCACGGGCCAGCCGGGCAGGTCTTTCAGCGTCCCACCGGCCGGGCTGTACTGGTAGGCGTGAATCCAGCCGTCGGAGTTGGCGACGATCAGCTGGTTTGTGTTGGTCCCGGCGAGGTCGGCAAGCACCGGGCTGGCGTCGCCGTCGCCTTTCATTTCCAGCGGGAATCCCTTGAGCATGTCCGCGTCGCGGTGCAGGAACAGCTGGCGGCGATCCTGTCCGGTCATCGCCGGTCCTGGAGCGCCCGGCGCGGTAGTCACGACGACCCGGACGGTGAAGGCGTAGGGCAGCGTGTTCGGCCGGCCGTTGGACGTCTGCGCGGTACCACCGTTCTCGTTGCCGGTGAACGACGTCGGAGCGCCTTTGGGGAATAGCGCCTCGAGCGTCGCCGTGCTGACGTTCGCGAGCAGCCCCGTGAATGGTCTGCCGTGAACGGCGCTGCCGTCGCAGTAGCTGGATGGGACGTTCGCGAAGTCTCCGCCCGAGGAAGTCGGCGCGTTGTTGGGCTGGGCTCCGGGCGCGATTTCGACTCGGCACGTGTACTTGCCGCGCGCGCTGACGGAGCCGTTCAGCGCAAATGATCCCTGGGTCGGATCCATCTGCTGAAACCATTCGGGCGAGGTGATGTCAGCCTCGGGCGGGATCCAACCCTGCCTCGCCGCTTCGACGGCCTTGAAGGCGTCGAGTCGCCCGTAACCGAAGAACTCGTCCCATCCCTTGCGCGAGGGATAGCGCGTCGTGTCCGGCAGCGGCCCGATCACGCCGCCGTCCTCGTCTGCGGCAAACGTCGAGTTGAGGTTCGGGTCGGTGCACGTCGGGGCCATCCCCACGCTGCACGCGCCTTCTGGCGCGGCGGCGGTGTTGATGTCGTCGGCCTGGCCACCCTCGCCGCGGTCGGCGGGCGCCTTGCCGCTGCTCGGCGCGTTGGCAGCGAGCGTGGAGGAGCCATCGACGGGCGTCCCTTCGATGTTCCCCGAGGCCAGCAGCTGGCGAACCTCGTCGGCGGTGATCGGGCACGGCGACCCGTCCACGCGGGTGCAGTCGGTTGCCGGTTTCAGCTTCGCCGCCGTGCTCGAGCATTCGCCATAGAGCCCGGCGCCGCACGCGTTGAGCGCCGCGCTGTAGATCAGCCCGACGACGCCCGAGCTCTTGCCGGTCGCCTCGGACGAGCAGGAGGTCGCCGGCACGGAGACGTCGATCCGCGTCCCGAAGTTCGTACAGCCGTCGAGTTGCAGGTAGGACGGCGGTGTGTTCGTCACCGGGACGCCGCCGAGGCTCGCCGGGCCTTCGATCGCGTTTACGACGATCGTGTGCGGCAGCGCGCCCGGCTGGTTGTGGTGTTCGGCCGCCTCGTCGGCTGCGGATGCGATCACGGCGACGCCGTGGTGGTAGGCGTAGTCGATCGCTTCGCGCGCGAACACCGGGTCGTTGAGCGAGCCCAACGCCTCCTGGATGATGTCGACGCCGCGATCGGTCGCGTACACCGTCGCCTCCGCGAAGCGGTTGGCCTCGGCGACGAACGACTCGCCGACGCGCAGCGGCAGCACCTCGCAGTTCGGGCACGTGCCGGTCTCGCCGGAGCCGTTGTTGGCTTCCGCCGTCGAGTCCTCGTCCTCGCCCGTTCCGTGCCCGTACTGCACCTCGTCGAAGGCGTCGTTGGTGTTGTCGACGAAGTTCCAGCCGGCGATGTCGTTGGCGTAGCCGTTGTGGTCGTGATCGACGCCATCGGAGAACGCGATGATCAGGTCCTCGGGCGTGAGCATCCCCGGGGGCCCGTTGCGACAGGCTTTGGTCGTCGGCGGGTTCGTGCACCGGGGATAGTTCTCGACGACGTTGGCGACGCGCGCGTCGCACGCGTAGTCGAGCACGTTGAAGACGCCCTGTTCGAGCACGTCGTCGGGGATCGCCCCGGCGCCGCCCGGTTTGCCGCCCGGCATGCCGCCGTCCGCGTTGTAGTCGCCGCCGCTCGCCGCTCGCGCGGTCGAACAATCGACGTGCGTCGAGGGGTCGAACGTCGTGGTCATGTCGACTTTCGGCGCCGGAAGCTCGCCGACGTTGAGCATCACCTTCGCGCGCAGGCTCGACATGTCGCCGCTGCTGTTCCACTTGATCCCAGAATCGAGCTCGCCGATCGAGACATCCGGTCGCCCGACGGTCACTCCAAACGCGGTGTGCGTCGGCGTGCCGGCCGCGATGCACGAGCCGGTGCCCGCCGGCATCGTCGCATGGGCATCGACAAGGCTCATCCCGGTCACCCCGCACAGCTCGTCGGTCTGCGAGTTGGTTTTTTCCGTCTGCGCCGCTTCGGCCGGATTGGTCGTCGACGGCGTCGCCGGCGTGGCGGCGAACTTCCACCCCAGCCCGCCGAGGTTGCTCGGCACCTGCCCCGGTGCGAGCTTCCAGCTCGCCGGTTCGCCGGGATTGCCTGTGCCGTAGTACGGGAACGCGGCGAACGCGGTTGTGCTGATCGCGCCGAGCGCGAGCAGCGCGAGGACCAGCGCGGTCGCGACTCGACGCGTCGCCCCCTCCCGCACGGTCAGCGCCCGAGCGTGGTCGTCAGTTCGACCACCTGCTGGAACGTGGGGCGGTTCTGGAACGGGAACGGTGGCACCGACACGCCACTGGCACTGACGAACCGGTTCATGTCAAAGCAGCTCGCTTGGGCGTCTTCGGAACATGCACCGTGCCCGTAGATTTCCTGGGGCGTGACCGACAGCGCTTGCAAGAGCGAGCCCTGCAGCGCCTGGCGGCAGGTTTCCAGCGACCCGCCGCCGCAGTAGTTCTGCGAGTAGGCGCCTCGCGGCAGCGCGCCCTGTCCGTTGGCCGCCAGCACGTCGCGTAGGTCCTTGCTGACGTACCCGTACCAGCCGTCGGCGAAGTCCGGGGCCGTCGGTTCGCCGCCGGGGTTGGGCGAGCCGAATTCGAGCATCCCGTGCAGTTCGTCGAACGTCGTTTCGCCGAGCGCCGGCTTGAACTCGGCTTCGAGCAGTTTCGGCCACCAGGCGTCCATGATCGTGATCGCTTCGTTGTGTTCGTAGCTGCCCGGGCTGGAGATGCTCGTGTTGCTGAGGTCGCGCCGGTGACCGCCGGCGGCGTACCAGCTTTCGAGCTGTGCCATCGCGCCCTGCAGCCGCGGGTCGCTCGGGCTGCCCAGCGCCTGCTTGAGGATCGGCCACAGCTCGACACTGCGGATGTCCTGCGTCGCGGCTTCGTCCATCGCGCTCGCCAGCTGCGCCGCATCCATCTTCTTGGCGCCCGAGATGTCGGCTTCAACGAAGTTGCGGATCAGCTGCATCCGGTAGATCGAGCCGTACGCATACTTGTCGTCGGCCGAGGAGAACCTCGGCGCCTGCTTGTTGTTCCACGACACCAGGAACTTCGGATCGATCGCGTTGGGGTGCGCTTCGAACGGGATCAGTTCGCTGGTGTGGAGTTTCGGGTCAAAGCCCTGCCAGTCATATTCACCCGTCCCGAGGATCGGGAAGTCCGGCGAGGTCTGCGGCGCGCGCGCCGGGTACCCGCCGGAGAGGTAGTAGGCGATGTGGTTGGCGTCGACGTAGGCCCAGTTGAAGCCGAAGTTGATCGCCGACGCGGCGAGCTGGAACTGCTGCGGGCTCGTCATGAAGCCGGGTTCGTTGAACTCGGAGAAACCGACCGCCGAGTCGGCCTCGTGGAAGTACGTCGTGCGCGCGCTGGCGAACGCCACGGCTTTGCCTTTGACCGTCCCGCGCGCATAGACGATCCCATGGACGGTGCGATAGACGGTCAGCGTTTCGCTGCCGGGGGGCGTGCTATCCGACGCGTTGGGCGTCCAGGCGTTGGTGCGTTCGAGCTTTTCCATCGGCAGGCATTCGCCCTTGTACAGGTAGTGGACTTCGTCCTGGCAGAGCACCTCGGCGAACGTGTCGACGTTGTCGGCGGTCGCCGTCGTGGCGCTCCACGCGTAGTCGCGGCCGTGTCCGAGCTCGACGTACAGGTTCACGCCGGGGAAGGCCGCGCCGCGGGCGTCGATCCCGGGCCCGTGGAGGTCCTCCTCCATCAGGATCTGCGGGTTGTAGTAGCCGACCTGAGGGCCCATCACCGCGATCGAGTGCCCGTCGGTGGAGTGCTTTGCGTTGACGAGCTCCCAGTTGGACATCAGCGCGGGCCCGGCGAGCGCGTCGTGCAGGAGCTTCGCGCCGATCGATCCGTCGCTGGGGATCGCGACCGGGTCGGGTGTGTCGGTCTTCGCCGCGCCCGCGCTCGCGGGCGTCGTCGACGAGCCGTCTCGGACGAAGCTGACCGATCCGGGGTCGGGCATCGCGAGCCCGGTTTTCGCAAAGGGCGAGCCGGTCTCATACGGAAACGCTTTGGTGACGGTCGTCGGCGCTTCCGGGTCGTTCTGCTCGCGGAAGTCCTTCCACGCCATCCTGCCGGCGGCCTTGCCGAACTTCGCTTCAAACGCCTCCAGCGTGAGGGCCGAGCGCACCTCGGCGCCGCCTCCCTTGCCGAAGATCCCGCCGATCAGCGAGGCCTCGGCGATCACATCTGTTGGCTTCCATTCGGTCGGGACCTTTCCGAGCGCCGCGTACTCCGCGGGCATCTTGCTCGGATCCACGAGCGCTTCGGCGACATAGGCGTTGATCCCGGCGCAGAATTCGTTGACGTCTTCGACGACCTGCGAGCCCTTGGCGCCGTACAGGACAGGCGCGTTGTTCAGCTGCGACTGCAGGTCGGCTTCGGTGTACGGCGCGATCGTCCACTGGACCTGGTCCATCGCGCGATTGCCGGCCGAGCCGCCGACGAACGACGAGAGTTCGGCTTTGGCGGTGTGGCGCAGCACGTCCATCAAGAACAGGCGGTCCTGCGCGCCGGCGTACCCGGCGCCGAACATCACGCCGCCACGCGTGCTGCCGTAGACGTGCGGCACGCCGTATCCGCTGTCGCGCTCGATCGTGACGTCCGAGCGCGGGCTGACGGTCGATGCGAGGTCGCCTTCCTTGACGCCGAACGTCGCGTCCTTGAAGTATTCGCCGATCTGCGCGTCGGTCAGCGTCGGCGAGCCGTGCAGCAGGTTGGCGTAGAGCGGGAGCTGGTCGGTGTAGTGGGGCGGGTAGGTGCCGTTGAGGTGGAATTCGGCGAGCTGCTGGGAGTTGTCGAGCCCGTTCTCACCCGACGGAAGCACGTTGCGAAAGCCTCCGGCGTCGTTCGTTGCGTATGGCTGGACCGGCGCAGCGCCGGAGGCCGTGGTGGTGACGGCCGCGAGCAGCGTGATTGCGCACACGCTCGCGACCGCCACTCCACGAATGCACCGTCCAGCGCCCGCGCTCGCGTGCACGATGCCCTTCCCGCCTGTTTCTCCCACCCTGGCCCCTCGGTAGCTCGCCTCAAACCCCGACGGTTCGGTTGATACCCGCGTGCGCGGCCGCTCAAGCTGTCTGCCGGCACGGACTTTTGCAGCGGCTTTTGTGCAGGTTGCATAGACACAGGCGCTCGGACGCGCTTAACTGCGGTGATGGCGGTCGCCGGCGTCACCGCTGCAACGGTCCTCAACGACGCGCAGGAGCAGGTGCTCGACATCCTCGTCGAGCACCAGCAGGAGTTGATGCGCGTGGCGACCGATTCGATCCTGTCTGAGCTTCCCGCGTACGCCGGGAACCCCGACGGCCAGCTCGAGGCTG
Organism: Solirubrobacteraceae bacterium; assembly: GCA_036498045.1. Classification (GTDB taxonomy): domain Bacteria; phylum Actinomycetota; class Thermoleophilia; order Solirubrobacterales; family Solirubrobacteraceae; genus Palsa-744. The sequence goes on along the minus strand of DASXIJ010000072.1, from coordinate 11,243 downwards.
AAATCGGCCAGCAGGTGTCGGCGCACATCGGCGCGTTCGTCGTCTGCGCTCGCAGCGGCGTCGCGCCCGGCTCGGACGGCCTGCCGTTCATCGGCGAGACGGTCGACCGACGAATCGACCAGGGGATCCCGGCCGAGCAGATTCTCTCGGCGTATCGCGTCGGGCACCGTGTCCTGTGGGAGATCGTCGAAGAGGCCAGCGAGCGCGTCGGCGCCGACGAGGGAGTGATGGCGTCGCTCGCGCTGCCGATGATGCGCTACATCGAGGCGGCGTGGTCGGAGGTCGCCAAGAGCTACATCCGCGCCGAGCGGCGGCTCGCCGCCGATCTCGACCGTGGTCAGAGCCGGCTCGTGGAGGCGCTGATCGACGGGCGCGCCGCGTCGGAGGGCGTGCGACTGCAGGCCGGCAGCTTCCCGGTCGACGCGAAGCAGACCTATCTCGTACTTGTGCTCCACGGCTTTCCCGACCACGCAGCCGCGTCGCTGAGGACGGCGGCCCGCCGGCTCGCCGACGCGCCCGAGATTCGCGCGAGCGTCGTGCACGTCCGCGACGACGACCTGATCTCGCTCGTCGCGGTCGAGCGCGGAGAGTCGAGCGCGGCGAGCGCGGTGATCGCGCGCGAGATGCGCTCGGCGCCGGCCAAGCTCGGCTCTGCGCCGGCGCTGGGCGTGGGCATGCCCGCACACGGTCCCGACCAGGTTCGCGAGGGATACCGAGAGGCGGTGGCGGCCGCGACGGCAGCCGGCTCAGGAAGGACGCTCGCGCTCGAGCGGATGACGCTCGTCGACCGTCTGACCGTGATGCTCGCGAGCGGCGCGGTGCCCGAGCGACTGATCGCCGATCGCGTCCGCGTGTTCATCCAGGACGACCTTCGAAAAGGCGGACAGCTGATCTCGACGCTGCGCGCGTACGCGGAGTGCGACCTGAACGCCCGCCGCGCTGCCGAGGCGCTGTTCGTGCATCGCAACACCGTCCTCTATCGCCTGCAGCGCGTGACCGAGCTCACCGGGCTCGACCCGCATCTGCTACCGCAGCTGCTCGACCTGATCACGGCGGCACGGCTCGTGCAGGGGATCGGTGGCGACGATCAGGCCGAGCCCGACCGACCGTAGTCGCTATTTACGGCGGTGGTGCCGGCGCCGTGTGGCGGCTTTGGCGTTCGCCGCGGACATCGCGGCGGAATACGCCGACTTCAGTTTGGCGAACGTTTCGTGCGAGGTCTCCCCCGTGGCGGGGAGGTCTTCGGGGCTCGTGGCGCCGGGCGGGAGCAGGCCGAGCTCGAGATGCGGCGCGAATGAGATCCCGACGTCGCCGCACCCGACATCGGCGATCGGCTGCCCGGCACCGACGTGCGCGCCCACCGCAACGAGTGCCGGCGCGGCGTGTCCGTAGTAGACATAGCGACCGGCATCGGGTCCCGCTTCGACCAGCAGGACAGGCGCTTCCCGTCCGAATCCGGACAGACCCTCGTGAACGATCGTGCCGCTGGCGACCGCCAGCTCGGTCAGGCGCGAGCCGCATTGGTTTGCGCTGCCGCCGAGATCGACGCCCTGATCGAGCGACCACGTGGCCCGCGCGCCGACGCGCGAGAGCGGGTAGAGCGGAAAGACCCAGCCCGCCGCGCCAACCGGGTACGGGCTGTTGGCCGCGGGCGACGAAGGCGGCGCCGAAAGCGGCGCCGGCGCCGGCTCGCCGGCCGTGCCTCCCGAGCTCGCCAGCGCTGGTTCGCCGGCCGGCGCCGCCCGCGCGGCAGTGGGCGCGACCGTCGGCGACGTGCCGCCGGTCGACTCGGCGAGCGCACCTGAGACGTACAGCAGCGACCCCACGAAGAGAAGGAGCGCGAGCGTTATCGCTGGTGCGGATGACCGTGGTCGTCGCATCTGTCGTTGGCCGACGGGGTTAGCTGACGGGCTAGCGACGTGCGCCTCGCGCGGATTACCGCGGGATTCGCCCCAACAACTTGGTTCCCCCGCTCTCTGACGTGTGCCAGGGATTAAGCGCGGAGAAGAGTAGCGGATCCGTCGGCGAACGCCTGATCCCGGGCGACATCTTGCTCGCCGCCCCGCGCGCCGCTTGCGGGTCCCGGAGCGCTTGGCGGTCTACTTTGCGAGCAGCAGCACCACGAGCACGACCACCGCCACGAGCAGCGCCGAGACCGCAAGCACTCGGGCGCGCCAGACGTCGGCCGGGTCGCGTGGCGCGGTCGCGGGCGCCGCGAACGGCGTCGCCGGAGGCGGCTTCGGGGCGGCTGGCTTCGGGACTGCTCCCCGCCCGTGCGAGACCCGTGCCGTGCGCTGCGGGCGCGGGGCGAGCGGGACGACGTCGGTTGGCGCGTCTGACTCAGGTGGCGCTGGCTGGCGCGACACGAACGGCCGGCCGCCGATCCGCGACTCGTCGATGCTCGCCGTCGCTTCGCGCTCGGAGGCGATCTGGTCGCGCCGCTCCCGCGCGGCGTCGCGCTCGCGGGCGACGCGATCGCGCTCCTCGCGCGCTCTGTCGCGCTCGAGGGCAGTTCGGTCGCGCGCTTGCATCGCGCTGTCGCGCTCGCGGACGAGCCGGTCGACGTCGGCGAGGACGGCGTCGCGCTCACGGACCAAGAGATCGACCTTGCCGAGGGCGACGTCGCGCTCACGCGCGAGGCGATCGCGCTCGACGACGAGCGCGTCGCGCTCCAGAGTCCGGTGGGTGCCGAGCGCGGCAGTCTGCTCCCACTGTCGGGTGACGCGCTCGACGCCGGCGCGGGCGGTATCGCGCTCGGCGAGCATCCGGTTGCGCGAGCGCTGCGCGTCGTCGCGATCGGCGCGCGCCTCGTCGCGTTCGCGTGCCGCCTCGTCTCGTTCGCGTGCCGCGTCGTCTCGCGCCGCACGCGCATCGTCGCGTTCGCGCGCCGTCTGAGCGGCCAGGCGCGCCGCCGCCCGATCGCCCTCCGCCTCAGCTCGCAGGCTCTCGAGGCGCAGCGCCACCTCCGCCTCGATGGCGTCGTGCCGGGCGGCGATCTCGGCCTCGCGCTGCTTCAGGGCGTCGCGAAGCTCGCTACGCAACCGCTCGTGCTCAGCCTTGGCGGCGTCGAGCTCGGAGAGCGCCTTGTCGCGCGCTCGCAGCGCCGCGTCGCGATCAGACGGCCGCGCGGCGCGTTTGCTTGGACGCCGCCGGGACTGCGGCGTGGATGGCGGCGGCAATGGAACCGTGACGTCTGGCGCGACGGTCAGCTCGGATCGAGACAGCGCCGCAGGATCGTTCAGATACGGGAACACGGCGAGCCAGCTCTCGCCGTCCTCCGCATTCCACGGCTTGTGGTCGAGCACGGCGAGGATTCGTTGCTCCTGCCCGTCGGCCAGCGAAGTGAGCGCCGGACGCATGAAGCGGCGGCCACGAACCCCGAACCAGCGACCGCGCAGCTCGAGGCACGCGTTCTCGCCGAGCTCGAAACGCTCGACCTCGAAGCTGGCGGGCTCGAGCCCCGTCATGGTCGACCCTCGCGGCGTTCCACGACCCATTGCACTACCCGCGATCGGCCAGGCCATGCGCCGAGCAAGCGATGTTGCAAGCAGTCCCCCAGGGATCCGCGCCCCTGCTCCACGGACATCGCCTCCTCGCCCCCGCTCGGTCGAATCTAGGGCGCGAGGCGAAACGGCGGGTAGCGATCGGTCACGAGCACGTGGGCGTACGCGATCACCCGGTTGGTCCAGCGCCCGACGCCGACGAGGAACTCGAACATCCCCCGGGGGAAGCGGCCGGTGAACAGAATCGCGAACCAGGCGGCGATCACGACGAAGAACGCGGCGATGTAGAGGAAGAACAGCACGACGTAGTGCGGGATGGCCAGCAGCCACTTGACCAGCGGTAGCCACCGGTTGAGGTCGTTGCGCGCGTCTGGATAGGGGAGCTCGAGATGCACCGCCTGATGCTCGTCGGTGGAGGGATAGCGGTCCTCCATCAGCGCCAGGTAGACGCCGACCCGGGCCGAGAACCGCATCAGCTCGAGGTTCCAGTCAAACCACCAGCGCGGGTACTTCTGTCGGAACAGGATCAACAGCAGCGTGGGCAGCACGACGAGGCCGACCGCCCCGGCCACCTTCCCGCTTCCACCGGAGGCATAGCCGCCGCCCTCGATGAGGGCGAGCACGATCGCGATCGGGATGACCGCGAGCAGGCGAAAGAAGGTCGTCAGGCGATTGAGGGGCCGGTCCGGGTAGTCGACTGAGTACTGGACGGGATACGGGGCGTCGGGATCCATGAGATGCCTTTCTGTCAGGTGTACGGCGTACACTTCTTGTTTGGAACTATAGGTGTACGATGTACACTTGTCAACTCCGATGACGAGCGCGAGGATCACCACCCGAAAACCGCTCAGCCGCGCTCGCGTGCTGCAGGCGGCCGTCGCGCTCGCCGACGACGCCGGGCTCGAAGCGTTCAGCATGCGCGCGCTCGCACAGGAGCTCGACGTCGTGCCGATGGCGCTGTACAAGCACGTCGCGAACAAGGACGAGCTCCTCGACGGCATGGTCGACATCGTCTTCAGCGAGATCGAGCTGCCGTCCGCGGATCTCGACTGGAGGTCCGCGATGCGGCGCCGGGCGATCTCCACGCGCGAGACGCTGAAGCGCCACAGTTGGGCGATCGGGATGATGGAGTCGCGACAGCCGGGGCCTGCGAACCTGCGAAACCACGACGCGGTGATGGGCTGCTTGCGGAAGGCGGGCTTCTCCTTCGAGATGGCGATCCACGCGTATTCGGTCCAGGACGCCTATATCTACGGCTTCGCGCTGCAGGAACGGGACACAGGGTTCGAGACCCCCGACAGCGCCGGAGAAGCCGCGCAGCGGCGGGCTGGGACGATCAGCGCGTTCGAGGACTACCCATACCTTGTCGAGGTCGCGACGAAGCTCCCCGAGTCAGGGTTCGACAATGCGGTCGAGTTCGCATGGGGACTCGATCTGATTCTCGACGGCCTCGAGCGGCTTCGTCACGCCGGACCCGCGCCGGCGTAAGCGACAACGATGTCTCAACTCGCATACGCGGGAAATAAGTGCCATACGCAATGGGTGGTACATTGAGCCCGTGGTGAAGACGACGATCTACCTCCCGCACGAGCTGCATCGGGGCATCAAGCAAGCGGCGAAGGAGCGCGGGACGAGCGAGGCCGAGCTGATCCGTACGGCGGTTCGTCACGAGCTGCTCGGCGCGCCGGCCGGGCAACAGGAACGCGCCGACCGGCGCGCTCGCCTGCTCGCCGCGATGGGCCGGCTCGACAGCTCCGCCTACCCGACCGGCTACCTCGATGAGCTCCGCGCCGAGTGGCGCGGCTGATCGTTCTCGACGCGAGCGTCGTCGTCGCTGCCCTGGCGGCTGATGACCCGCATCACGACGCCGCGGTCGAAACGCTCGCTGGAGCAGACGACGACGAGCTCGTGCTCGCGGCGACGACGCGGGCAGAGATCCTCGTCGGGCCCGCTCGCCTGGGCGGCGAGGTGCTGGCTGCCGCCAAAGACTTCGCGGACGGCTGCGAGACCGTTCCCGTCGGCGCCGCCGTCGCCGATGACGCCGCGTCGCTGAGGGCCGCGCACCGTGGCCTCAGCCTGCCGGACGCGATCGCGCTGGTGATCGCGGAGCTGATCGACGCCGACGCCGTCTGGACGTTCGACCGGCGCTGGCGCGAGGTTCATCAGCGCGTCGCGATCCTTCACTCGTCACGTCGCGGCTAGTTGGCGCCGACGGCCTTGAAGCTCTGGCTGACGAAGTGGCCGGGAGACTCCTGAGAGCCTCGAGTGTCCCCTCGAGAGCGCGACTCGGCGACCCGTCAGGGCGAGCTGGCGCCCGAGACCGGCAGGCGCAGGGAGGTGCCGTCAACTCCTCCAAAGCGCACGGTGTTGGTAGCCGGCGCGATCGGTGCGAAGCTCGATTCGGCGGGCGACTTGCCGTTGAAGTCGATCGTCCCCGGCAGCGCGTTGGGCATGTTGTAGGAGGTCAGGCGCAGCTGCAGTTGATGGCCCGCGGCAAGGCGGTATGCCGTGGGCGCAAGGGCGATTTCGTAGTCATAGAAGCTCCCCGGAGTGATCGGTTCGGGGCTCGCCAGCGACTCAAGCGGTTCCCTGACCGTGCTCTTGGGCGCGAGCGCGCGCAGCGACGCTCGCAGCTGCCCCTCGCTGACGATCGCCTGGCTGCCGTCGGGAGCGATGTCGGAGATCTTGGCGAACCAATCGGTGTCCGACGCCGTGGAGGCCGCGACGAGATGGAGCGCGATCGGCCCCGCGAGCGTCAGCGGAGCGGACAGGGTCGGCGTACGCCAGGTGAGCCCCTGCTCTTCTTCGGAGCGCTGATCGAGCGGTATGTACGGGCTGATCGCGACGGTCCCCTGCTGGTCGAAGCTCATCGACAGACCGGCCGCCGGATCGGTGACGTAGGCGGCGGTCGATTCGGCGGAGCGCTGGGAGGAGATTCCCTGTGGACCGATCGAATAGCGGCGCGTCCTTGATTCGGCCGGCGGCCACGCAGTCGTGTCCATGTACCCAGCGGCCTGCTGTACGTAGAGCCGCACGCGCGGGAGCGCGGGAACTTCCATGCCCATCAAATGCTGCTGGAAGAACTGCAGCTCCTGCGCCTCGATGTTGTCGACACCCGGAGGTGCTTCGGTCGGGTCGAACGGGAAGCCGCAGCCTTTGTGCGTGCACGGTCCGATGTTCAGCAGCGTTTCAACGCCCTTGCGATGCTCGAGCGCACGGTACATCCTGATGTCGCCGCCCTCGAACGCGTCGCGCCAGCCGTCGAGCACGAACACGGGAACGTGGATCTTCGACACTCGCGTGATCGGCGACCGTTCCTGATAGAAGCCGTCGTCGTACGGGTTTTCCAGGTAGTCGAAGGCGACCGATCTGCCCGTCGCCTGTTCGTACTTGGCCGCGAGCGTTCCCGGGATCATGGTTGGTTCGCTGTTGGGCGTGAGGAGCCCGGGCGCGCCCTGCACGGCGAGGTACTGGGCGTCGAAGGACAGCGACAGGATCCCTCCGGGGAAGGCGGCATCGTTGTAGAGGTCGGCGACCGCCTCGTCGGGCGCGATCGCCGCGAGGTGCGGCGGGTCCTGCTCGGCCGTGAGGTACTGCATGATCCCCAGGTAGGAGCCGCCGGACATGCCGACCTTGCCGTTGGACCAAGGCTGCGTCCCGAGGAACTCGACGACGTCACGGCCGTCGCGCGCCTCGCGCGGCGAGAAGTAGTTTTCGTCGAGGTTGCCCTGGCTGCCGCCGGTGCCACGGACGTCGACGACGGCGAGCACGAAGCCGCGCGTCGCGTAGTCGCTGGCCGATTCACACCCGCACACACTCTCGCGTCCGTACGGAGTCATGTTGAGCACGACCGGAAACCGCCCGGGAGCGCGCGCGGCGCCATTCTCGGAGGGATAGGTGATCGTCGCGCCGAGTTCGATGCCGTCGTCCATCCGAATGAACCGCTGTTCGCTGAACGTCGTGGGGTAGGTGGCGGGCGGCAGCGCCGTCGGCGGCGCGCTTTCGGCACGCGCGGCGGAGGCGGCCGTGAGCGCCAGCAGCGCGGCGACGATCGCGCCAAGCACCGTCATCCCGGCACGCGTGCGCGGCGGCGCGCCGCCCCACTTCACCTCGCGCGCTGCGCCCACCTTCACCCCATACCTCCAGGCCAAAAATCATTTGCGCCGCCGCGCTTGCACGACGGCTTACCCCGCTCCTCGCCGCACCCACTCGGCTACCGACGAGTTCGCGCGGGCACTACTACCCCTGGCTCACGAGCGCTAAACGAGCCCGCCCGGCGCCTCGCGGGCGGACAGGTGATCGACGCGGACGCCCCGTGACGTTCGATCGGCCGTGCTCGCAGAGTGCGACCTGAGCGCGAGACCGGTTGCTAGGGTCCGCCGCCGTCCAGCCGAAGGAGCCGTCCGCCACGTGGGATCCGTCAGTCGTCATCGCGAGTCTTCGCCGAGCCAAGACCGCCGCGCAGCGCAGCGCGACGGTCGCGTCCCGCTGATCGGTCGCTTCTTCCCCGCTCCCGTCGCGGCGAAGGTCCCGGAGGTCATCTTCGTCTTCTGGGTCGTGAAGATCCTGACGACGGCCGGCGGCGAGGCCGCGTCGGATTATCTGAAGACATACGGCAACTTCGTGGGCGGCGGGATCGAGGTGCTCCTGATCGTTGTCGGGCTGGTGCTGCAGTTCGAAACGCGCCGCTACCGAGCCTTTGCCTATTGGTTTCTGGCATATGCGATCGCGACCACGGGGACTGGCGTCGCCGATTTCCAGCATCTCGATCTCCACCTCCCGTATGCGGCGACGACCCTGCTCTGGACGGTAATCCTGGCCGCGATCTTCTGGGTGTGGCAACGCAGCGAGCGCACGCTCTCGATCCACAGCATCACGACCCAGCGACGTGAGGCTTACTACTGGGCAACCGTGTTCGCGACCTTTGCCCTTGGGACCGCGCTCGGAGACTTCACCGCCTTCTCGCTCAACCTGGGCTACCTGGACTCGGGCATCATCTTCGGGGTCATCATTCTGATCCCGGCCCTGGCACGGTGGCAATTTGGCCTGAACGGCATCGCCGCGTTTTGGATGTCCTACATCGTCACCCGGCCACTCGGCGCGTCCTTTGCCGACTACATCAGCAAGTCCCACAAGCTCGGCGGCATCAACTTCGGGGACGGCCCGACGGCGCTCATGTTCGCCGTCGCCGTCTTCATCCTCGTCGCCTACCTCGCCGTCGCCCGTCCGGACATCCAGGAGCCCGAGTCCTCTGCGGCGACGCCACGATCGGCGCCCGTGCTAGCTGACTTCCTCCACGCGGAGGAACCGGAGGTCGAGCTGGACTAGCAATCGGGGCGCCGAGATTCGAACTCGGGACCTCACCGACCCGAACGGTGCGCGCTACCAGGCTGCGCCACGCCCCGATGCGCCGGTCAGTATTCCACACCGCTATCGTCGCGACGTGCCTGCGGCCGCAACCGACATCCTGCGCGAGCTCGACGTGCTGCTGGAACCGGAGCGGTTCGACGACTACGGGCCGAACGGACTGCAGGTCCCGGGAGCGGCGGAGGTGGAGACGGTCGCGACCGGAGTCTCAGCGCACCTCGAGCTGTTCGAGCTGGCGGCCGCCGCGCGGGCGCAGTTGCTGCTCGTCCACCACGGCATCTTCTGGGGCTCGGGACCCGGTCCGATCGACGCGCCGCTCAAGCGCCGCCTGCAGGTCCTGTTCGACGCGGACATCGGCCTCGCCGCCTACCACCTACCGCTCGACGCACACCCGACGCTTGGCAACAACGCGCTCCTCGCTCGCGAACTCGGCGCCGAGCGCATCGAGCCGTTTGCGATCCACCGTGGCCAGCCGATCGGGTTCGTGGCCGAGCTCGGCGGGATCCCCGCCGCCGACCTGTTCGCTCGCGTGCGCGAGATCACCGCGCGCGAGCCGCTCGTGTTCGACACTGGGCCGCCGCGTGTGGGGCGCGTGGCGATCGTGTCCGGCGCGGGCTCCGATCACATCGTCGACGCGGCCGCCGCCGGCGCAGACGCGCTGCTGACGGGAGAGCCGACCGAGCGTGTGATGGCGCAGGCGCGCGAGCTCGGGCTGCACTTCATCGCAGCCGGCCACTACGCGACGGAGAAGCTCGGGGTGCAGGCGCTCGGCGAGCATCTCGCCCAGCGCTTCGGCGTCCGGCACGTGTTCATCGACGTGTCCAACCCGATCTGAGACGCCGCTCGCTGCCTCGCAAATTGCGCGGCCTCGCTCTAACATGAGCCCACGACCGGCCGTGGCCGGTCGGCCGGCAAGATGACAACGAGGAGGAGACTCTCGATGGAGGCCACCGCGACGGCGTCGACGACCGAGTCGACAACGGGATCGAGCACGATCGCCGACCTGATCCCGCGCGCTGCTGCGGCACACGGCGACAGCACCGCAATCCGCTACAAGCGCGACGGAGCGTGGCGCGACGTCAGCTACACGCAGCTCGCCGACACCGTCAATGAGATCGGCCTCGGGCTGATCGACCTCGGCGTCGAAGCTGGCGACCGCCTGTGCATCCTCGGCAACACGCGCCCGGAGTGGTCGTACGCCGACATGGGCGCGACGTCGGCGGGCGCCGTCGTCGTTCCGATCTACCAGACGAACTCGCCCGAGGAGTGCCTGTGGGTGATCTCCGACTCCGACGCGAGCGCGATCGTCTGCGAGGACGCCGAGCAGCTGGAGAAGATCGCCGCCATTCGCGACCAGGTCCCGGGGCTGCGCACGATCGTCGTGATCGACCCGCCTGGCGGTGAAGGCATCGCCTCCAGCTCATCGGCAGCCGTGCAGGCGCTCGGCGCGATCCCGCTCGACGAGGTCCGCGAGCGCGGACGCTCGCACCGGCCCGAGGAGCTCGACGCGCGGCGCGCGGCCGTGCGCCCGGAGGATCCGTTCACGTTCATCTACACGTCCGGCACGACCGGGCCGCCGAAGGGCTGCGTGCTCACGCACGGCAACTACCGCGCGATCATCGACATGGTCGGCGAGGCCGGCGAGATCCAGGGCGACGAGGTCATCTACCTGTACCTCCCGCTCGCGCACTCGTTCGCGCTGCTGATCCAGCTCGCCGTGTTCGACCTCGGCGGCACGCTCGCCTACTTCGGCGGCGACACCAAGCAGATCGTCCCCGAGCTGATGGAGGTCAAGCCGACCTACCTCCCTTCGGTGCCGCGCGTGTTCGAGAAGATCTACACGCTCGCCCAGGCCACGATCCAGGCCCAATCGCCGGAGGATCAGGAGAGGGCCAAGGCGGCGATCGCGCTCGGCGTGCAGGTGCGCGACATGATCAACCGCGGTGAAGCCGTCCCCGACGAGCTGCAGAAGCCCTTCGAAGAAGCCGACGAGCAGCTGTACAAGAACGTCCGCGCGATCTTCGGCGGCAACGTGCGCCACGCGACCAGCGGGGCGGCGCCGATCGCCAAAGAGATCCTCGAATTCTTCTGGGCCTGCGGCGTGCCGGTGCTGGAGGGCTATGGGATGACCGAGACGGCGACAGCAGCGACGACCTCGACCGTCGAGAACCACCGCTTCGGGACCGTCGGGCGCGCCCTTCCGGGCGTCGAGCTGAGGATCGCCGACGACGGTGAGATCCTCGTCAAAGGGCCGAACATCTTCGCGGGCTATCACAACAACGCCGACGCGAGCTTCGGCGCCGTCGAGAACGGCTGGCTGCACACCGGCGACCTCGGATCGATCGACGACGACGGCTACCTGTCGATCACCGG
>DASXIJ010000071.1:0-30484 GCA_036498045.1 Solirubrobacteraceae bacterium | reverse complement strand
TCGGCGATCATCTCCGAACACAGGCTGTATGGGACGCTCGGGGTCATCTTCGTTCTCTTGACGTGGTTCATCGGTATCGGCGCAGTCCTGGTCCTCGGGGCCGCCTGCGGGACCGAGTGGCAAGGGCGACGGGAAGCAACCGCGCACGACGCCGACGCCCTCAAGACCGTAGGGCAGGAGGAGTAAGCGATGTCGCAGGAGAACGTGGACCTCGTGCGCTCGATCTACGCCGCGCGCGGCCGTGGCGACTACAGCTCCGACGCATGGGCCCGCGAAGACATCGAATATCTGGTGATCGACGGGCCTTCGCCGGGCGCTACGCATGGCCGTTCGGCGGTATCTGAGGCGGTTCGCGAGTACCTGAACACATGGAAGGGTCTTCGCGATCGGGCCGACGAGTTTCGCGCCCTGGACTCGGAGCGCGTCCTTGTCCTTCACCGTCTCAGCGGGCGTGGCAAAACAAGTGGCCTCGAGACGACCGCGAGAGCCGCAAGCGTCTTTCACGTCCATGATCGTGAGGTCACGCGCATCGTCCTGTACTTCGAGCGCGCCCGCGCCCTCGCCGACCTCGGCCTGGAGGAGTAGTCGATGTCGTAGGAGAACGTGGACTAGATGTGGTACATCGCCGCGCCAGCGTCGCGCAGCTCGCGCTCGATCACGTCGGCGATCGTCGTCTCTGCGAGCACCTTGCGCGCGGCAGCCGCCGCGTCGGCGAACGGCCCCTCCGCGTCGCGGCCGAGCGGACCGTCAAGCAGCTCGACGACCTCGAGCACGGTCACGCTCGACGGCTCGCGCGCGAAGCGGTAGCCGCCCTTGACGCCACGCTGCGAGCTGATCACCCCGGCGCGTCGCAGCACGGCGAACAGCTGCTCGAGGAACTGCACCGGCACGTCGCGCCGGCGTGCCAGCTCGCCGATCGGCACCGGATCGGCGCCGCCGCTGCGAGCGAGCTCGGCGAGCGCGAGGACCGCGTAAGGCGACTTGCTCGTGATCGAGATCAAGCGTGCATCACCACCGCGATGCTACGCAACGACGCGTCAGGGCGGCCGGCTTAGAGCCAGCCGCGCTCTGTGGCGATCAGAACCGCCTGTGCCCGGTCGACCGCGCCGAGCTTGCCGTAGATGTTGTGCAGGTGCGTGCGCACGGTGCTCGTCGAGAGCGTCAGCTCGTGGGCGATCTGCTTGTAGACCTTGCCCTCGGCCAGGCGTTGCAGCACGCTCAGCTCGCGCCCCGACAGCGGGCACGGGTCGACGTGGCGGCGACGCTGGCTGGGCGCGCTCGGAAGTTCGTACATGACGCGGCGCAGCTCGGCCGGCCCGAGCCCGACGGTCCGTGCGGTGCGCAGCATTTCCGCAGGCGAGACGGGCGCGCCCTGCTCGTAGTGCGCGAGCATGTCGGCGAGGCGCACGAACGCGGCCTCGCCGTCGGCGTCGGTGTTGTGGTGGCGCTCGATCGTTGACGCGATCGTTGCCGGCAGCCCCCAGCGGCGCGCGAGCACACCGCCGACGAGCGCGTGGTCGACGCCCAGCTCGCGGCGCTCCTGGTGGATCCTTTCCTCGGGCGTACGCGCGCCGCGATGGACCTGCGACGGGTAGCCGGGGTAGGCGTGCAGGAGAACGAGCTTGCCGATGTCGTGCAGCAGGCTCGTCGCGGTGAGGCGGTCGCGATGCTCGAAGCCGACCTCGGCTGCGATCCGATCGGCCGCGTGCTGCGTCGCCAGCGCGTGTAGGCGAAACCGCTCGGGCGCCGCCTCCCATACGCTCGAGCGCTCGAAGAAGTCGAAAGTGCGGAGGCGGCCCGCAAGGCCCTGCACCGTCTGCGGGGTCAGCAGCTCGACGGCAGCGACCGCGGTGTCAACCCGCGCGCGGCCGTCGTGCGCCTGGTTGGCGAGGCGCAGCACGGCGATGATCAACGCGACGTCGGACTCGACCGCCGTGACGACGTCGGCTGTTGCGACGTGCTCTTTGGACACGACGGAGATCAGACGGTCACGCGACTCGGCGAGCGCCGGAAACGCCTCGAGAGCTTCGAATGCCAGCGTCAGGCGGCGGCCATGGCCCTCGTTCTGGTGGCGCTCGGTGGGCGCGGGAACCGCAGGGCTTGCGCCGTTGCTGACCAGCGGCGGCGATTGCGACGGCGTCGTCCCGTCCGCGCTCGCGCCGTTGCTCGCGCGTGAAGACTGCTTGCGCGCGCCCGCCTTCGACGTCGCGGGCGATTTCGGCTTGCTCGCCGTCTTTGGTTTTGACTTTGACGCGGTTGCGTTCATTTGGGGAAACCGGGGATTCGACCCGGGGACTCGACCGCCCGTGTCGGGCGCTCCGTACCCGTATCGGCATGTCGCCAGGAAGCTTTAAGCGCGATCCAGTGCGAATCTGGCGTTGCGCCGCGCTGGAGCCCGCTACGAGCCGGTCCGCTGCAGCTCGGCGGCAAGCGCGGCGTCGATCCGACGCAGCGCCTCATCGCGCCCGAGCAGCGCAAGGCTCTCAAAGATTCCCGGCGAGATGGTCGTGCCCGACAGCGCCACACGCAACGGTTGGTAGAGCTCACGCGGCTTTCGGCCGCCGCGCGCGAGCACCGACGAGAGCGCTGCCTCGACATCGGCCTCGCTGAAGGCAGGCGCCTCGGCGAGCGCGGCGCGAGCCTCGGCAAGAGTCGCCCGACCAGGCTCATCCAGCCACCGCTCGCGCGCCGCTGCGTCGTCGACGGGGGCGTCGAGCAGTGGCCCCGTCAGCGGCCAGAAGTCGGCCAGCGTATGGATCTTCTCCTGGCTGATCTCCACGGCGCGGGGGAACCTCGGGTCATCGCGGAATCCCGCATGACCAGTGGCATCGAGGTATGACCCGACCCGCTCGACGAGCTCGTCAAGCGGCATCCGGCGAATGTGCACGCCGTTCAGCCAGCGGAGCTTGACCTCGTCAAAGCGCGCTGGGTTGCGGCTGACCGAGTCGAGCGTGAAGCGCTTGACGAGCTCTGCCGTCGAGAGGACCGTCTGGTCGTCGCCCGACCCCCAGCCGAGCAGCGCGAGGTAGTTGCGCACCGCCTCCGGCACGTAGCCCGCTTCGCGCAGCTCGCCGACCGACGCGGCGCCGTGTCGCTTTGACAGCTTCTTGCCATCGGGACCGTGCAGCAGCGGCAGGTGCGCGTAGACGGGCGGCGGGGCGTCGCCGCCGAGCCCCACCTCGCGCGCCGCCTCGAGCACGAGCAGCTGCTTGGGCGTGTTCGACAGGTGGTCCTCGCCGCGGACGACGTGCGTTATCCGCGCGTCCAGGTCGTCGATCGCGACGGCGAAGTTGTAGAGCACCGAGCCGTCCGCGCGGGCGATCACCGGCTCGTCCATGTGCACGTGCTCGAAGCGCGCGTCGCCGCGGATCGCGTCGTGCACGACCGTCGCGCCGTCGCTCGGCACGCGCAGGCGAACGGCGCCCGTCTCCTCGGCCTCGCTGCGGAACCCGCGGTCGGCGCCGTAGAGCTCCTTGAACGCCCTGACGTCGTCGGCTGTCGCGTTGGAGCGATATGCCAGATCGGCGTCGAGCAGTGCCTGCAGAGCCTCGCGATGGCGCTCGCCCCGCTCGCTCTGCATGATCGGTCCCTCGTCCCAGTCGAGCTCGAGCCACTGCAGCGAGTCGATGATCTGCGCGACGTTCTCCGGGGTCGAGCGCTCGCGATCGGTGTCCTCGATGCGCAGCACCATCGTCCCGCCGAAATGGCGCGCGAGCAGCCAGTTGAACAGCGCGGTGCGGGCGCCGCCGATGTGCAGCGCGCCCGTCGGCGACGGTGCGAAGCGAACCCTCATGGTTTGCTCCTGGGTCGCCGGCGGCGATCATCAGCGAGGCGAACGTCTGGCGGCACTCATGCAGCGTAATCGGCCGCGGCAGCTCGCCCCCTCCCCAATCGGCGGCCCGCTTGGGCAGTCGCGTGATCTCGGCCTTCCGCCGCCTCTGTCGCCAATCACCAGCCCAGGCAGGGGCCCACGCGGCGGCGGGGGCCACGCGGCGGCGCATCCATATGATCGCGCGCAGATGGGCACGCGGCGATCACGGTCTCACGAGACGCTCCACCGGCTCGCGGCCAGCCCGAGAGTCGCGCCCCTGGTCGCCGTGTACCGGGGCGCGCCGACGGTCGAACCTGGGAGACGCTTGGCGCTCAGCGAACTCCTGCGTCGTCACGACCTCGCGTACTACCGAGTGCGCGAGAACGGCCTGAAGGTGGCGATACGTCACGGAGCCGCTGCCGTATGGGTGCTCGCCGAGATCTTCAACCGGCACTGCTACGAGCCGAGTGCCGAGGCTCGCCGGGCGCTCGGTCAGCCGCAGACGATCCTCGACCTCGGTGCGAACATCGGCCTGTTCGGAGTGTTCGCCGCCGGGCGTTGGCCGCAGGCGAACATCGTCGGGTTCGAGCCTGACCGCGGTAACGCGCTGCTGCATGAGTTGACGATCGCCGCAAACGACCTCGCGCATCGATGGCAGCTCGTCGAGGCCGCAGCGTCCGTTGATGACGGTCGCGCGTCGTTCGCCAGTGGCAAGAACGCGGTGTCGCACGTGGTAGACGGCGGACCTACGCCGGGGACGGTCGAGGTGGCAACCGTCGACGTTCTTCCGCGCATCGCCCAAGCCGACCTTGTGAAGATGGACATCGAGGGTGGCGAGTGGCCCATTCTCAACGACCCGCGTTTCGCTGAATCGCTGCCGACCGCGTTGGTGCTGGAGTATCACCCCAATGGGTGTCCGTCCTCCGAGCCGCGGGTCGAGGCCGAGCGCTCTCTCCGGTCGGCTGGAATGGAGGTCGAGGTAACCGAGGACCGGAGCGACGGCCACGGAGTGCTTTGGGCATGGCGGGTTTGAACCGGTGCTAATCCGCTGCGCATGCTGATCGGAGCGCACGTCTCGCCCGCGGGCGGCCTGCCGAAAGCGATCGAGCGCGGGATCGAGCGCGGTTGCCGCGCGATCCAGATCTTCAACCAGTCCCCGCGCCAGTGGAAGCCGACCGACTACCGCGACGAGGACGTCGCCGCGTTCAAGCAGGCGATGGCTGCGAGCCCGATCGACGAGGTCCTGATCCACGCGGTCTACCTCGTCAACTGCGCGTCCGACGATCGTGAGATCCGCGCAAAATCGCTCGCCTCGCTGACGCACTCGCTGCGCGTCGGGCAGGCGATCGGCGCTGCCGGCGTCGTGCTGCACCCCGGCTCGGCCAAGCATGGCCACGTCGGCGAGGCGGTCGCGCGCGCCGGCGAGACGATCGCCGCAGCGCTCGGCGAAAGCGAGGGATGCGGGCTTCACCTGGAGAACACCGCCGGCGCCGGCGGGACGCTCGGTCGCTCTTTCGACGAGCTGGCGGCCCTGCTCGACGCGGCAGGCGACAGCCCGCGCCTCGGCGTGTGCCTGGACTCGTGTCACCTGCTCGCCTCCGGTTATGACATCCGCACGCCCGACGGGATGACCGCCGTCCTGCGCGAATGCACGCGCAAACTCGGCCGCGGCGTCGTGCGCGCGCTGCACCTCAACGACTCGCAGGCGCCGCTCGGCTCCAACCGCGACCGCCACGCCAACGTCGGCGACGGCGAGCTCGGCCGCAAGGGCTGCGCCGCGTTTCTCTCTGCGCCCTCGCTGCAGAAGCTGCCGTGCGTGCTCGAGACCCCGGGCGAGAACCGCGAAGGGCCGAACCGCAAGGAAATCGCGCTCGCGAGGCGACTACGCGACCAGGGCATCGCCTCGCGCGCGAGAGCCTGAAAGCAGCGCAGGACGCTAGGCCGTCGCGGCTTCGCGCAGCGGCGCGAGCGCGTTGTCGAGCTCGGCTCGCAGCGTCGGCGTGTGTTGGACGCGGTATGCGTCGCCGAGGCGCAGTCGCTTGGTGCCGGCGCTCGTGTCGAGCTCGAGCAGCACCTCGGCGGCCCCGGGGAAGCTCTCGATCGCGTGCTTGAGGTCCTCGATCAGGCCCGCGCACAGCGAGCTCGCCTGCACGCGCAACCGTACGGGCTGCGCGAGCGCCGTGGCCGCCTCGCTCTTGGCGCGCGCCTGCTCGATCTCCTCCTCGCTTGGCGCGAACGGCTCGACGCTCTGCACGATCAGACACGTCTTGCCCGCTTCCTTGTGGTCTACGCGCCCCTTGACGAGCACGACCTCGTCGACCGCCAGCGCCGACTCGTGCTCGGCTAGGGCCTTGCCGAAGACGAGCATCTCGACGCTCCCGGCGAGATCGTCGAGCGTCGCGAACATCATGTGGTCGCCGTTGCGCGTGCGGATCTTCTTGGCCTCGACGATGATCCCGCCGACCGTCACCCAGTCCTTGTCGCGGCGCTCGGCGAGCGCAGCCAGCGGGCAGTCGACGCGCCGTCGCAGCGCCTCCCGCAGCGGCTTGAGCGGATGCGCCGAGATGAACAGGCCGATCGACTCCTTCTCGACCGCCAGCAGCTCGGCCTGGTCGTACTCCTCGCCCGAGATCGGCGCGTGGACCGGACGCGCGAGGCCGGCGCCGGGCGCGGCCGCAGCGCTCGGCGAGTCCCCCTCCTGCAGATCGAAGATCGAGCCCTGCCCGATCTGCGCATCCTGCTGGATCTGCTGCCCAGCCGCCTGCGCCTGCTCCAGCACCGCGATCATTCCCTTGCGGCTCGCGCCCGTCGACCCGAGCGCGCCGCACTTGATCAGCGCCTCGATCGCCTTCTTGTTGACGGCGCGGTTGTCGACGCGCTCGCAGAAGTCCCATAGCGAGGTGAACTCGCCGCCCTCGGCGCGCGCACGCTTGATCGCCTCGACAGCCTGGTAGCCGACGCCCTTGACCGCGTCGAGGCCGAAGCGGATGTCGCCGACCAAGCTGTTCGAGCTCGATGCCCCGACCGTAAACTCGTGGTCTGACAGGTTGACGTCGGGCGGCAGGATCTCGATCCCCATCTCCTCGCAGCGCGCAACGAAGAACGGGACCTTGTCCTTGGTCGACATCACCGACGAGATCAGCGCGGCCATGTACTCGGCGGGGTAGTTCGCCTTCAGCCAGGCCGTGCGGTAGCCGATCAGCGCGTAGCACGCCGCATGCGAGCGGTTGAACGAGTAGTCCGCGGACTTTTCGTTCGTCGTCCACAGGAACTCGATCACCTCGGGCCTCGTGCCCGACGCGCGGCAGCCCTCGACGAACTCGGGCTTCAAGGCAGCCATCGCGGCCCGGTTCTTCTTGCCGATCGCCTTTCGCAGATCGTCGGCCTTCGCGCCCGAGAAGCCCGCGAGCTCCTTGGAGATCTGCATCGCCTGCTCCTGATAGAGGATCACGCCCTTGGACGATTCGAGGATCGCCCGCAGCCGCTCGTCCGGGTAGGAGATCGCCTGCGGGTTGTGCTTGCCCCTCGCGTACACCGGGATCTGGTCCATCGCCCCGGGTCGGTAGAGCGCATTGAGCGCGATCAGGTCCTCGAACTCGGTCGGGCGCACCTTGCGCAGCGCCTCGCGCATGCCCTCGGACTCGAACTGGAACACCCCCGTCGAGTCGCCCCGCGCGAGCATCTCGAACGTCTTCGCATCGTCCAGCGGCAGCGTCGTCATGTCCGGCCGCCCAACGGCTTGCCCGTCGGCGCCCGCGCTGGAGCGCTCGATGATGTCCAGCGCATCCTCGATCACGTCGAGGTTGCGCAGCCCGAGGAAGTCCATCTTGAGCAGGCCGATCGTCTCAATCGGCTTCATCGAGAACTGCGTGACCGTGCGGAAGACCTTCTCGCCGCTCTCGTCGGTGCCCGCGTCGGCGAGCTGCAGCGGGACGATGTCGGTCAGCGGGCGATCGGCGATCACGACCGCCGCGGCGTGGATCGACGAGTTGCGAACGATTCCCTCGAGGCCCTGCGCGACGTCGACGATCTGCTTTGCCTGCGGATCCTCGTCGACGGCCTTGCGCAATGGCTGACCGGGCTTCAGGCACTCCTGGAACGACGGCGAGCGTCCCATGATCGGGTCGGGGATCAGCTTGGCCAGCCGGTCGCCCATCCCGTAGTCGAAGCCGAGCACGCGAGCCGCATCGCGCGTCGCAGCGCGCGGGAACATCTTGCCGAACGTGACGATCTGCGCGACCGACTCGCGACCGTACTTCTCGGTCACGTAGCGCATCACGCGCTCGCGACCGCGCACCGAGAAGTCGATGTCGATGTCCGGCATCGAAACGCGCTCGGGGTTCAGAAAGCGCTCGAACAGCAGGTTGTAGCGGAGCGGGTCTACGTCGGTGATCGCCAGGCAGTAGCTGACGAGTGACCCGGCCGCCGAGCCGCGCCCGGGTCCGACCGCGATCCCGTTCTCCTTGGCGTACTTGACGAAGTCCCAGACGATCAGGAAGTAGGCGTTGAATCCCATCCGATCGATCACGTCGAGCTCCATGGTCATCCGCTCGACGGCCGCCGCCGGGGCGGGGTCGCCGTAGCGCAGGCGCAGCCCCTCCTCAACACGCGCGCGCAGGTACTCGCGCTCGCCGCTGCCGTCCGGTGTCTGGAAGCTCGGGATCAGCTGCTTGCCGAGCTCGAGCTCGACGTTGCATCGGTCGGCGATCTCCAGCGTGCTCGCGATCGCCTCCGGCCACTCGGCGAACGCGGCGATCATCTCGCCGCTGTCGCGCAGGTAGAACTCGTTGGTTTCGAACGTAAGCTTCGGCGCAGCGATCGTGCTCTTGGTCTGAACGCACAGCAGCGCCGTGTGGTGGTCGTAGTCCTCGCGGCGCAGGTAGTGGACGTCGCCCGTTCCGACGAGGCTGCCGCCGAGCTCGCGCGCGATCTCGACGATCCCCGCGTTGCACTTCTCCTGCGGCGCCAGCCCGTTCTTCTGCAGCTCGAAGTAGACGTTGTCGGGACCGAACACGTTGCGCAGATCGTCGGCGTGCGCGCGCGCGTCATCGACGCGGTCGTCGAGCAGGCGCTGGCAGAAGCGCGAGGCAAGGCAGCCGGTCAGGGCGATCACGCCCTCGGAGTAACGCTCGATCAGCCCCATGTCGACCGACGGCTTGCCCCGTTGCAGACCGTCGAGGAACCCGGCAGAGGAGAGCTTGACGAGGTTGCGGTAGCCGACGTCATCTGCGGCGAGCAGCGTCAGGTGGTTGCGCTCGGTCCGGCCGGGCGGGCTCCCCTTCCCACGCGCCGCGTGGTCGTCGACGAGGTAGATCTCACAGCCGAGGATCGGCTTGACGCCGTGCTTGGCGCACGCCTGGTAGAGCTCGACGGCGCCGTTCATCACGCCGTGGTCGGTCAGCCCGAGCGCCGGCTGGCCGAACTCCGCGGCGCGCTGCGCGAGCGCGTCGATCTTGCACGCGCCATCGAGCAGCGAGTACTCGGAGTGGACGTGGAGGTGGGCGCAGGAGGGGTCGCTCAACGTGGCCCGATGTTATGTGGCCGACCGGCGGAGTCCGACCGGCTCGATCAGCGTTCGCTTCGCTGTTTGCGACGTTCGCGTCGTCGCCGCAGACGCAGGCGCATGCGTCCGATCGCGGACATGCTGTGCTTGTGCGAGATGCGTTGCGGGCGAGGCTGCTGGTGCACGGCAGGCGCGTGCTCCTCGACACGCGCTCGCAGTCGCTCGACCGCCGCGGCGAGCGCCTCGGCCATCTCGGCCTGAGCCTCGTGGGGCCGGTATGCCGGCGCGCGGGCCGCGCGCAACGCGGCCGGCGCACGCGACGCGTCAGGCGCGGGCGGCTCGCCGGGAGGCGAGACCGGAGCGCTCGATCCGCCCGGCGCGGGCGCGACCGGCGGCGCCGGCTCGTCGCGGCGCGCAGCGACGTCGCGCAGGCGGCCGACCGTCTCTGCGAGACCGCCGAGCAGCGCGTGTGCCGCGCGCTGGGCGCTGCGCAGCTGCTCGAGCCCGCGCTCGGCCCGCACTCGGGCTGCGCGCTCGAGGGCGAGCAGCCCGTCCAGCTCGTCGGCGCGATGCTCGAGCTCGGCGACGCGCGCTCGCAAGGTCGCCTCGGCTCGCGCCGCTCCGGCGCGCTCGGCGGCGGCCGCCTGCTCGGCCTCGACGAGCGCGCGTTCGGCCGTCTCCAGCCGGGCGGCCAGCGCATCGACGTCTCGCTCGCCGGCGATGATCCGCCGAGTCAGCCGCTCGAGCTCGACGCGCGCCTCGCGCTCATGCTCGGCGAAACGCTCTTCGGCCTCGATCCGCAGCCGCTGCTCGGCATACTCGCGCTGCGCGGCGCGCTCTAGCTCGCGCTCGAGCGTCGACGACCGCGCAGCGGGGAGCTCGCCCGGACGCTCTGGCGGACTTTCGGCGCGACCCGACGGCTCGCGGGAACGGGACGACTCGCCAGAGCCGCGCGCGGCGTCGAGCAGGTCGCCGATCCTCCGGCCTTCCTGCTCGGCGTCCTGCAGCCGGCGCTGCAGGCTCGCCACGTGGGTCTCGAGGGTGCGAACGGTCGCCTCGGCGGCCTCTGCGCGCAGCCTGAGCGCGTGCTCGCCGGATTCGACAGCGCGCCGGGCACGACGTTCGGAGAGGAAGTCGCCCTCACCGCGCCGGCCACGACCTTCGCCGCCACCTGGTGTGTCGCCACCCGGCGCGTCGTTGCCCTCAGCGATCACAGCGTCAAGCTACGCCCGCAGCCGGACGGCTAAGGCGCCTGTCTCCCGCTCCTCAGCTGGCAGCGCGCCGGGCGATCGCGCCGGCTGCGCCGGCCACGGAGAGACCACCGAGAGCGGCGAGCGCGAGCGTACGCGAGGACGGCAGGCGCCGGCGCGCGTACCACTTGGCGCCGCGCCACACGACGAAGCCGAGCAGCTTGTAGCCGTTGACGTTCATCGGCTGTTGCCCTTGCGAGCCATCCACTTGGTCCTACCCGCGCCACGTGAGCGCTATTCGCGCGTGGCCATCTGGCCGTTTCGCCGTCTGGGCGTCGGGCGCTAGGCGGTGGCGCAGAGCGCCTATTCGCGCTCGGGCGCGGCGTCGTGGTGCAGCCGCCAGGCCATCCGCGACTGCAGCGACCACAGCTCGATGAAGCCAGGAGCAGCGGCCTGTGAGAACAGGCCTCCCGATTGCGCAAACGACGCGAGGCTCGCGTCATAGACGGCGTTGGGCGAAGCGCGCGTGACGACGCGCGCGTGACCCTTGTACAGCTTGACCGCGATCGCGCCCGTGACGAGCTCGTTGACGTGGTCCATGTAGGCGTCCAGATCGCCGCGCAACGGCTCCCACCACAGGCCCGCGTAGACGAGGTAGGCCCACTGCTGGTCGAGCTGGGCCTTGAACTGGTTCTGGTGGATCGTGCTGACGAGGCGCTCGAGCTCGTGGTGGGCGGGCAGCAGGATCGCCGCCGCCGGGACCTCGTAGATGTCGCGAACCTTCAGCCCGACGATCCGGTCCTCGATGTGATCGACGATCCCGACACCGTGTCGCGCACCGATCGCGGCGACTGCTTCGATCAGATCGACGAGGCCGAGTCGCTGCCCGTTCAGCGCGACCGGCACGCCGCGCTCGAAGTCGACCGCGACCGTCTCGGGCTCGTCGGGCGCGAACTCGGGTCGCGTCACGAGTCCGAAGACGTCGTCGTCGGGCGCGTGCTCGAGATCCTCGATCCAGCGGCCCTCCGAGGAGCGTCCCCACAGATTGTCATCGATCGAGTAGGGAGCCGTCTCGGCTCCCCCCTTAATCGGAATCCGATGCTCGCGCGCATACTCGATCTCCTCCTCGCGCCCCATCTGCCATGAGCGCACGGGCGCGATCACCTTCAGCTCTGGCGCAAGCGTCGCGATCGTCGCCTCGATTCGCACCTGGTCGTTGCCCTTGCCGGTGCAGCCGTGGGCGATCGTGTCGCATCCGGTGCTGCGCGCGTAGTCGACGGCGAGCTTGGCGATCAGCGGCCGCCCGAGCGCCGTGAACAGCGGATAGCCCCCTCCGTAGAGGGCGTTCGCGCGGATCGCCGGCGCGACGTACTGGGTGGCGAACTGCTCGCGCGCGTCGACGACGTGACACTCGAGCGCGCCCAGGCGCAGCGCCTTTCCTTCGATCACCGCGTAGTCCTCGCCCGGCTGGCCGAGGTTGACAGTCAGGCAGACGACCTCCGCGCCATAGGAGTCCTGGATCCACTTGAGCATCACGCTCGTGTCGAGGCCGCCTGAGTAGAGCAAGAGGACGCGCCGCACCGACTCGGGGTCGGCCTCGTAGGACGCAGTCGGCGGGGTGTTCGGACGCGAGCTCATCGGGCGGGAAGGCTACCGACGTCCCCGCCCGTCGCCCGCCGGGCGCGCGGGTCGTTCCATCAGTGGATACGGCGACTTGCCTTCGCTGAAGCCGAGTCGCTCGTACAGCCCCTGCGCGTCGGCCGTGTGCAGCATCCAGCGAACCTCGCCGAACGAGCGCTCGACCATCTCGCTGACGAGCTCGATGCCAAGCCCGCGGCCGCGATAGGCCGCGAGGACGTACACGTCGGCGAGGTAGGCGAGGCTGACGCCGTCTGAGATCGCTCGCGCGAAGCCGACCTGGCGACCCCGCTCGGGCCCTTCGGTGCGATACAGCCCGAGCACGCGAGCCGACCCGACGACCGTGAGGCGGACGAGGTCGCGCGAGCGGCCGAGCCCCCAGTAGGACTCGGTGCTGATGAACTCGTGAACGGCGTCGACGTCGATCCGCTCACGGTCGTCGTCGAGCTCGAAGCCTTCGGCGAGCGCTCGGCGCACTGCTCAGGCCTCCAGTGCGACCGCGAGCCGCGCGACGGCGTCGTCCACCTCGTCCTCGGCGACCGTCAGCGGCGGCAGCAGGCGCAGCGTCGTCGGGCCTGTCGCGTTCGTCACCAGGCGCTGCTCGAGCAGCGCGCGCGAGACCACGTGCGGCGCGGAGACGTCGAGCTCGCACGCGAGCATCAACCCGCGCCCGCGGACCTCGAGCACGTGGGGTAGGCGCTCGAGCGAGGCGGCGAGCTGGCGACCGCGTGCGACGACCTCGCCGAGCAGCCCCGGATCGTCGGTCAGCTCCAGCGCCGCAAGCGCGGCTGCGGCGACGACCGGTCCGCCCGCGAACGTCGAGCCGTGGTCGCCCGGCGCAAACACGTCGGCGAGGCGCTCGCCGGTCACGAGCGCGCCGATCGGCAGGCCGCCGCCGAACGCCTTTGCCGTCGTGATCGCGTCGGGGCGCACGCCGGTCTGCTCGTAGGCCCACAACGTGCCCGTGCGCCCCATTCCAGCCTGCACTTCGTCGAACACGAGCGCCGCACCGTGCTCGTCGCAGGCGGCGCGCGCCGCGCGCAGGGTCTCGTCGCCGATCACGTGGACGCCGCCCTCCCCCTGGATCGGCTCGAGGATCACGGCCGCAGTCCGCTGATCGACGGCGGCCGCGATCGCCGCCGGCGTCGGCTCGACCGCGCGAAAGCCCGGGACCAGCGGCGCGAACGGCGCCTGCTTGGCCTCCTGCGGCGTCGCCGACAGCGAGCCGTACGTGCGGCCGTGAAACGCCCCGAGCACGACGAGGAGATCCCCGCCTGGGCGCGCCTTGCGAACGAGCTTGATCGCCGCCTCGTTGGCCTCGGCACCCGAGTTGCAGAAGAACACCTTGCCGCCGAGGCTCGACTGCGACAGGCGCCTAGCCAGCCGCATCGCCGGCTCGGTGTAGAACAGGTTGCTGACGTGCATCAGGCGGCCTACCTGCTCGCGCACCGCAGCGACGACCCGCGGGTGGCAGTGGCCGAGGTTCGTCACCGAGATCCCGCAGAGGAAGTCGAGATACTCATTGCCGTCGACGTCCCACAGCCGCGTCCCCTCGCCACGCACGAACTCGACCGGCATCCGCGCGTAGGAGCCGATCACGCTCTCGCGCTCCAGCTCTTGCAGCTCCGCGAGGCTCATCCCTGACTCCATGAAGCGTTCATGGAGAGGCCTCGATCATCGTGCCGATCCCCTCATCGGTGAAGAGCTCGAGCAGCAGCGAGTGGGCGATGCGCCCGTCGAGGATGTGCGCCGCGCTGACGCCGGCGTCGATCGCGTCGACGCAGGCGGCGAGCTTCGGGCGCATGCCGCCGGTCTGGCGCGGGAGCTCGTCACGGACGCGCTCGGTGCTCGCGCGTGCGATTCGGCTGGCGTCGTCGGCGGGGTCTGACAGCCAGCCGGGCACGTCGGTCAGGAAGATGACCTTGTAGGCGCCGAGCGCGGCGGCCACGGCGCCTGCCGCCTCGTCGGCGTTGACGTTGTAGGAGAGCCCCTCGCGGTCGGCGCCGACCGATGCGATCACGGGGACGTAGTCGCTCGCGACGTGGTCGATCACGCCGACGTTGACGCGCTCGATCCGCCCGACGAAGCCGATGTCCTCGCCGCCAGGCCCGGCGCGCCGAGCGACGCGGAACAGCGAGCCGTCGTCGCCGCACAGCCCGACGGCAGGCTGTCCGTGCCGGTTCAGGCGCAGCACGATCTCCTTGTTGACCTTGCCGACGAGGACCATCTTGGCGACCTCGACCGTCTCCACGTCTGACACGCGCAGGCCGCCGACGAACTCGACCGGCAGCCCGAGCCGCTGCATGTAGGCGCTGATCTCCGGCCCGCCGCCGTGCACGACGATCGGGTTCAATCCGACGTACTTCAGGAGCACGACGTCGCGAGCGAACTCCTCGCGCAGCTCGGCGTCCTCCATCGCCGCGCCGCCGTACTTGATCACGACCGTCTTGCCGTGGAACTCCCTGATGTACGGGAGCGCCTCGAGCAGCGTTCCTACGTCACGCATCGCCTGCGCCGCCTCTCATGTCGTGTACTCGGCGTTTATCCGGATGTACTCGTGCCCGAGGTCGGAGAAGAACACCTCGGTCTCGGCGCCGTCCCCCGGCAGCCCGATCTCGTACTCGATCTCCATCCGCTGCACAGCCTCGGCGAGCGCCTGCTCGTCGTAGTCGATCGCTGCGCCCGCGATGCACACGGGGATGCCCTCGATCGTCAGCTCGACCGGCAGCGGAGCCGTACCGGGCAGCGCGCCACCGACGGCCTGCACGATCCGCCCCCAGTTCGGATCGGCGCCGTGGAGCGCCGTTTTCACCAGCGGCGAGTTGGCGACGGCGCGCGCGGCCGCCTCGGCGGTCGGGCCGTGGCCCCCGCGCACGATCACGCGACCGATCCGCTCTGCCCCCTCGCCGTCGGCGACCATCATGATCGCGAGCTGTCGCAGCAGCGCGTCGAGCGCCTCGCCGAGCAGCAGCTCGTCCTCGCTCTCGGGAGCGACACGCACGCCGCTCGCACCCGAGCAGATCAGGATCGCCGTGTCGTTGGTCGAGAGCTGGCCGTCGACCGAGGCGCGGTCGAACGAGCGCTTGACGCACACGCCGAGCAGCAGGTCGGCCGTGTGCGCCTGGAGCGCCGCGTCGGTCTGCACGAAGCAGAGCATCGTCGCGAAGTTCGGCGAGATCATCCCGGCGCCCTTGCACTGGGCGCTGAGGCGGACCGTGCCCGAGTGCAACTCGACCTGCAGGTTGGCGCGCTTCTCCGACGCGTCAGTCGTCTGGATCGCCTGCTGAAAGGACACGTCTCCCCCCTGCTCGAGCAGCGGACGGGCGGTGAGGATCCCGCGCAGCATCCTCTCGACGGGGAGGTGATGGCTGATTCCGCCGGTCGACGCGAGCGCGACCTCGGCCGGATCGCAGCCGACCGCCATCGCGGCGGCGCCCTGCGTCTTGGCGGCGTCGTCGAGCCCGCGGTTGCCCGTCGCGGCATTCGCGCAGCCGGAGTTGGCGAGCACCGCGCGCAGCCCGTCAAGGCGGCAGCGCTCCTGGCTGACCAGCACGGGTGCGGCGGGCGTCCCCGTCGCGGTGAAGCGCGCGGCGCTGACCGGCTCGTCGGCGTCGCACACGAGCAGGCCGAGATCGGGGTTGCCGCTCGGCTTCAGGCCGCACGCGACGCCGCCGGCCCGAAAGCCGGCCGGCAGGCCCGCGTCGGGCCCGAGGTCGCGCACGTGCCGCGGCGCGGGCACCCAGCGCGACTGAAAGAACGGGTTCGGCGGCCCCGTGGCGACGCCGCCGAACAGATTGCTCCCCGATGGCTTGGTGCCCTCCTTGCTCATGTCAGTCCCTCGAGCTCGGGGCGGGCGAACATCACGTTGAGGTTCTGCACGGCCTGCGATGAGGTGCCCTTCCAGAGGTTGTCGATCGCGCTGAGCACGACGACCTTGCCGCTATGGGGATCGGCCTTTGCGAACACGCGACAGAAGTTCGTCTCCTGCACGTCGCGCGTTCCGGGCGGCACGGCGACGACCTCGACGGAGGGCTCGCGCCGGTACGCGTCGAGGTATAGCTCGAGCAGCTCGTCGTCGCTCACCTCGCGCGTCGGCGTGACGTAGCAGTCGACGAGCTCGCCCTGATCGAGTGGCACGAGGTGAGCCTGGAACAGGACGGCTACCTCGTCGCGCGCGCCGCCGGCCGCCCGCAGTGGCGCGAGCTGCTCCTCGATCTCGGGCGTGTGGCGGTGTTCGGCGACCTTGTACGGGAGGATGTTCTCACCGGCCATCGATTGGTGGGTCGTCTCGTCGAACGTGCGCCCGGCGCCCGAGATCCCCTGCTTGGCGTCGATCACGACGTCGGCGATCACCCCGGCGCGCGCGAGCGGGGCGAGGCCGAGCAGCGACGCGGTCGGATAGCAGCCGGGGTTGGCGACGAGGTCGGCCGTGGCGATCTGCTCACGATGCAGCTCGGTGAGGCCGTAGACCGCCTCTGCAAGCAGGTCCGGGCGCGGATGCTCGCCGTACCAGCGCTCGTACGTCGCCAGCGAGGACAGCCTGAAGTCGGCGCTGAGGTCGACGACGCGGACGCCGCGCTCGCGCAGCGCGCCCACGGTCGGCGCCGCGGCGGCGTGCGGGTAGGCGACGACCGCCGCGTCGATCGCGCCGATCGCGTCGAGGTCGAGCGCCTCGATCTCCAGCGGCACGCGGTAGCGCGGGTAGAGGTCGTCCAGGCGCCGGCCGACCTCCGAGCGCCCGGTCACCGCGACGAGCTCGAAACCGGGGGTGCGCCACAGCACGTGCGCCGCAAGCGCGCCGGCAAAGCCGGTCGCCCCGGCGACGATCACGCGCGGCGCGCCGTCTGTCGCGTGCTGGCGCGAGCCGCCCGTCAACGATGCGCGCGTCGCCGTGCGTTCAGCCACGCAGCTCACCCCCGAGCTGGGTCAGCGCGGCGACGATCCGCTCGCGTACGGGCGCGACGTCCTCGTCGGTCAGCGTGCGGTCCCCGGCGCGGAACGAGAGCGCGACGCCCAGCGAACGACGCCCCGCGCCGACCTGGGCGCCGGTGTAGACGTCGAAGATCTCCGCCGCGTCGAGCGTTTCGCCGGCGGCCTCGCGCAGGGCGTCGAGCACCCGCCGCGCGGGCACCTCGTCGGGCACCGTCACGGCGATGTCCTGGCGCAGCGTCGGGAACGCGCCGAACGCGCGAAAGGAGACGAGCTCGGGCGCGACCTCGGCGAGCTTGCCGAGGTCGACGGCGAACGCCGCAGTTCGCTCGAGGTCCCACCCCTGGGCGACCGTCGGGTGCACCTCGCCGACGAACCCGAGCCGGACGGGCTCGCTTCCGTTGGCTTGCGCCAGCACGGCCGCGCTGCGTCCGGGGTGCAGGAACGGCCAGCGCTCCTCGAGGACCGACCAATCGACGTGGAAGCGATCGAGCAG
Organism: Solirubrobacteraceae bacterium; assembly: GCA_036498045.1. Taxonomy (GTDB): domain Bacteria; phylum Actinomycetota; class Thermoleophilia; order Solirubrobacterales; family Solirubrobacteraceae; genus Palsa-744. Next base: position 12,917 of record DASXIJ010000071.1, on the reverse strand, counting down.
CGCCGCGAGCAGCGCCTTGGCGGCGAAGAAGTCGGCACGCGGCGGATCGCCGCGCCACGAGCGCGGCGCGAGCGCGCCACTCAGCAGAGCGCCAAGCGCGTGGTGCTCGTCGGCGCCCGTCGCGCCGTCGGCGGAGGGGTCGACCGCGCGGTAGACGGTCCCCGACTCGAAGATCGCGACGTCCGGGCCGTTGCGCGCGGCGTTGTGGCGCGCGGCGTCCAGCAGCGAGCCGAGCAGCGTGGGGCGCATGATCGACTGGGCGTCCGACAGCGGGTTCTGAAGCCGCACGACGCGCCGCAGCGGGTGCTCCGGTCCCAGCAGCAGGCGGTCGAGCAGCGCCGGCTCGGTGAAGCTCCAGCCGACCACCTCGTAGAGCCCGCGCCCGGTCATCGCGTCCTCGGCGTCGCGGCGCACCCGCTGGGCGTGGGTCAGCATGCCGGCGGCACCCCGGCGCGCCGGCAGCGTCGCCGGCAGCCGGTCGACACCGTTGACTCGCGCGACCTCCTCGATCAGATCCACCTCGCGCGTGACGTCGTCGCGGCGCAGCGCCGGGACCGTCACGTCGAGCCCGTCGGGCGCCGTCTCGCACACGAAGTCGAGCGATTGCAGGATCTCGCGCTGGCGCGCGACCTCGATCGGCACGCCGAGGATCGCCGTTACGCGCTGCTCACGCAGCCGCAGCCGTCGAAGCGCCGGGGGCGGCTCGCCGACGTCGATCGTCCCCGCCAGCACCCGAGCGCCGCAGCACTCGACCATCAGCCGCGCGGCGAGTGCCTGGGCGTGCATGCACTGCTCCGGCTGAAGCCCCTTCTCGAAGCGCGAGGACGCCTCGCTGCGCAGCCCCAGGCGCCACGACGCGCGGTGGATGCTCGGCCCGCTCCACGTCGCCACCTCCATCAGCACGCGCGTCGTCTCGGGCACGACCTCCGAGCGCGCGCCGCCCATCAGCCCGGCGATCGACGTCGGACCGTCGGCGTCGTCGATCACGATCATCTGCGAGTCGAGCTCGCGTGTCTGCCCGTCGAGTGTCTGGACCTGCTCGCCGTCGTGCGCGCGGCGGACGGTCAGGCGATGGCCGGCGACGCGGTCGAGGTCGAACGCGTGCAGTGGCTGGCCGCTGAGGAGCATCGCGTAGTTGGTGATGTCGACGACGTTGTTGATCGGACGCTGCCCGGCCGCGAGCAGCCGCGCCTGCAGCCACAGTGGCGACGGCCCGACGGTCACGTCCTCGAACACGCGAGCGGTGAAGCGGGGGCATAGCTCCGGGCACAGCACGCTGACCTCGGCGGCGGCGACGGGGCCCTCGCTGCCGGCGTCGTCCAGCCACGGCTCGGCTGCCAGCGGCGCGCCGGCCGGCGTCCCGACGGTCGCGGCGTGCAGCTCGCGAGCGACGGCGAACACGCCGAGGCAGTCGGGCCGGTTTGGCGTGATCTCGAGCTCGAGCACGTCGGTTGCGATCGGCAGGACCTCGGCGAGCGGCGCCCCTGGTGCCAACTCGGCGTCGAGCGTCAGCTCATCGAGCACGACGATCCCCTCGCTCCCGGCGCCGATCTCGAGCTCGCTCGCGGCGAGGATCATCCCTTCCGAGACGACGCCACGCAGCTTCGCGCGGCCGAGCTGGGCACCGTCGGGCATGGTCGCGCCGGGCTTGGCGACCGCGACCGTGTGTCCCGCTGCGACGTTCGGCGCGCCGCACACGATCGTCGCCGGACGCTCGTCGCCGATGTCGACCGTGCAGACCTTCAGGCGGTCGGCGTCGGGGTGCTGCTCAAGGTCGAGCACGCGCCCGACGACGAAGCCGTCAGTGGACCCAACGCCGTGACGGTGCACGGCCTCGACCTTCGTTCCCGTCATCGTCAGGCGCTCCTCGATCGCGCCCACGTCGAGTGGCGGATCGCAGTATTCGCGCAGCCAGTTCAGCGGTACGCGCATCAGAACTGCCTGAGGAACCGCAGGTCGTTGTCGTAGTAGAGACGCAGGTCGGGGATCGCGTGCTTGAGCATCGCGATCCGCTCGACGCCCATCCCCCACGCGAACCCCTGCACCCGCTCGGGGTCGTAGCCGGGGGCGTTGGCCGCGGTCGTGGGCACGTGCGCGTAGACGTTCGGGTCGACCTCGCCGGCGCCGAGCACCTCGAGCCAGCCCTCGCCCTTGCACAGGTGGCAGCGCGCGCCATCGCGCAGGAAGCCGGTGCCGCCGCAGTTGAAGCACGAGACGTCGACCTCGACGCTCGGCTCGGTGAACGGGAAGAAGTGCGGGCGCAGGCGGACATCGCGCTCGTCGCCGAACACCGCGCGAGCGAACGCGAGCAGCGTCCCCTTGAGGTCGGCGAGCGTGATGTCCTCGTCGACCGCAAGGCCCTCGATCTGATGGAACTGCGGGGTGTGGGTCGCGTCTGAGTCGGGCCGGTAGACCCGTCCGGGGATCACGACGTACAGCGGCGGCGGGTGCGCCTCCATCGCGCGCACCTGCATCGGCGACGTGTGCGTGCGCAGGACGAGCTCCTCGGCGGCCAGCGGCGTCGGCGGTACGCCCCCCTCTCCCGTGTGCGCTTCCTCGGCGAGCGGAGGACCCGCGACGTAGAAGGTGTCGGTGCGCGCCCGCGCCGGGTGCGTCGGGCGGTGGTTCAGCGCGTCGAAGTTGTAGTGGACGGTCTCGACCTCCGGGCCCTCCATCACGGTGAAGCCGAGGCCGAGGAAGATGTCTTCGAGTTCGCGGCGCGTGCTCGTCAAGAGGTGCAACCGACCGATCGGCTGAGGCGGCGCGCCGGGGAGCGTCACGTCGACGGCGTCGGCGTGCAGGCGCAGCTCGAGCTCCTCGCTCCCGAGCTCCTCGGCGCGACGCGCGATCAGCGCCTCGAGCGCCTGGCGCGCCTGGTTGGCGGCCTGGCCGACGGCGCCGCGCTGCTCGGGCGGGAGCTGCGCAACGCCGCGCAGCATCTGCGGCAGCTCGGCCTTGCGCCCGAGGTGGCGGACGCGCAACTGCTCGAGCGCGTCGGCGTCGCCGGCTGCGGCGATCTCGGCTTCGGCCTGCACGCGAAGCTGCTCGATGCGCTCGATCATGTGCGGACCCTAGATGAGCGCGGGGCGCCGTCGCGGCCCCGTGTGAGCTCATACAGCGCGACCGTCGCGGCCATCGCGGCGTTCAGCGAATCGGACGCGATCCGGATCCTGGCGGTGCGCTCGCACGCCGCGAGCAGCTCGGGCCCGAGCCCGTCGCGCTCGGCGCCGACGAGCAGCGTGATCGCCTGCCGTTGGTCGTCGCCATCTCCTGCGACCAGAACTTCCGTGGCATCGGCGCTCAGCGCGACGCGTTCGCCCGGGAGGTCATCGACCCCGCGCGCCCGCGCGAGCGCGACTCCGAAGATTGCGCCCATGCTCGCGCGCACGGCCTTGGGCGAGTGCGGGTCGGCGCAGCGCGGACCGAGCGCGACGCACGACGCGCCGAACGCGTGCGCCGAGCGCAGGATCGTGCCGACGTTGCCAGGATCGCCGACGCCGTGCAGGTAGACGCACAGCGGCCCGACCGGCTCGCTCCAGCTTTGCTCGTAGACGCCGATCACGCGAGTTCCCGATCCGAGCGTCGAGGCGGCGCGCAGGGCGGCGGCGTCGACGTCGTGGAAGCCGCCCTCGCCGAGCCCCGAGCCGGCGAGCCGGAAGCCTTCGACCGGTCGCCGCCCCGCCTCATGCGCGGCGCGCACGAGGTCCTCGCCCTCGACGGCGAAGCGCCCCGTGCGCGCGCGCTCGCGCCGGTCGCCCAGGCGCCGGACGGCCTTCAGTCGGGGGTTGTGTGCGGAGGTGATGGTGGTCAATGACGTGAGCTGTGAAGTGGACAAAAAAAGGGCGCCGTCCTATCCAGACGACGCCCGAGAGGCTGGCCGATGTCGATTGCGGGTCAGGCAGCCGACGCCTCGCGGGCGGTCTCGGCAAAACGTCGGAACGTGTCGGCGTCACGGACAGCTATGTCGGCGAGCACCTTGCGGTCGAGCTCGACGCCGGCCAGCGCGAGCCCGTGCATGAACTGCGAGTAGCTCATCCCGTTCTGGCGCGCAGCGGCGTTGATCCGCGTGATCCAGAGCCGGCGGAAGTCGCGCTTGCGGTTGCGCCGATCGCGGTACGCATACGCGTCCGCCTTCATCAGCGCCTCCTTGGCGCGCTTGTAGTTCGAGTGCGCCTCGCCGCGGAAGCCCTTGGTCAGCTCGAGCGTCGCGCGGCGCTTCTTGCGCGCGTGCACGGAGCGCTTGACACGCGTCATGAGCCACCCCCGGTCCGCGATCTACCGGTCGAAGACGCGCCGGAACTCGCGCCGCGACCGCTCGCCTTGCGACTGCCCGTCGGCGCCCCCAGCATCCGCTTGATCCGCGGCTCGTCGTGCACGTTGATCATCTTCGGTGCGCCGAGCGCGCGCTTCTTTTTCGGCGACTTCTTCTCGAGGATGTGACTCGTGAAGGGGTGGCGCCCGCGCACCTTGCCGGTGGCGGTGACTTTGAAGCGCTTCTTCGCGCCGGAATGGGTCTTCATCTTGGGCATCAGCTGAAGCCGACGATTATGACACGGCGGTGTCGGCGGGCGCGTCTGCGGTCTGCTCGGTGCGAGCGGTCTCTGCCGCGCCCTCGCCGTCGCCGCCGTTGCCGTTGGCGCCCTCGCCATCGGCTGCTACCGGATCTTTGCCCCCCTCGCCGTCGGCCGCGCCCTGCCCGTTGCCGCTCGTCTCGGCGGCAGCCTCTTGACCGAGCGGCGACTCGAGCGCCTTCTCGGCGACATCGCCGGTCTCGCCTTCGGTGAACACCTCGTCGGGCGCCTCGCTACCGGCCGTGCCAGCCAGCACGGCTTTCGACGGCGCCATCATCATCGTCATGTTGCGCCCCTCCTGCATCGGGTGCTGCTCGACGACGCCGAACTCGGCCAGCTCCTCGGCGAGCCGGTCGAGGATCGCAGTCCCGCGCTCGGGGTGGGTGACCTCGCGACCGCGGAACATGATCGTCACCTTGACCTTGTCCTTGTGGCGCAGGAACCGCTCGACGTGATTCTTCTTGGTGTCGTAGTCGTGCTCGGCGATCTTCGGACGGAACTTGATCTCGCGCACGGTGATCTGCTGCTGATGCTTGCGCGCCTGCTTCTGCTTCTGGGCCTGCTCGTACTTGTACTTGGAGTAGTCGAGCACGCGGCACACCGGCGGCCGCGCCTCCGGCGCGACCTCGACGAGGTCGAGTTCGCGTTCCTGGGCGAACGCGAGCGCGTCGGGCGTCTTGAGCACGCCGACCTGCTTGCCCTCGTCGTCGATCAGGCGGACCTCGGGAACGCGAATCCGCTCGTTGATCCTCGTCGTGTCCCGCTCGGGCGGGCGCCGGTCGAACCTGCGGGGGACCGGCACTAGCTGTGTTGCACGCGCGTCAAGCCGCTAGGCGTCGCGCTGTGGAGATTTGCGTGGCTGCAAGGCGGGGGAGTATAGCTCTCCACGGAGGCCGCTTGTGAACTCTTGCAAGGTGCTCGCGCCCGTGTCGCCGCCGCGATGCTCGCGCACTGAGACGGTCCCCTCCTGCTGCTCTCGCTCGCCCACGATCAACATGTACGGAAGCTTGCGCAGCTCGGCCTCGCGGATCTTGCGCCCGACCGACTCGTTGCGGTCGTCCAGCTCGACGCGAACGCCGTCGGCGCGGAGCTCGTCGCGCACGAGGCCGGCGTAGTCGTTGAACCGATCGGAGACCGGCAGCACGATCGCCTGCACGGGCGCAAGCCACAGCGGCAGCTCGCCGGCGAGGTGCTCGAGCATGATCCCGATGAAGCGCTCGTATGAGCCGAACGCCGCGCGGTGGATCATCACCGGCGTGTGCTCCTGGTTGTCGGCGCCCGTGTAGGAGACGCCGAAGCGAGCGGGCATCGAGTAGTCGAGCTGGACCGTTCCCAACTGCCACGAACGACCGAGCGAGTCGGTCATGTGCATGTCGATCTTGGGGCCATAGAAAGCGCCGTCGCCGGGGTTGAGCTCGTAGTCGTCGATCCCGTGCTCGGATAGCGCCGCGGCGAGCTTCGCCTCGGCGCGGTCCCACATCTCGTCGCTGCCGATCCGCTGCTCCGGTCGCGTCGAGAGCTCCAGGCGCACGTCGAGATCGAACAGCGCATACGTCGCGAACGCGAGCTCCAGGCACGCGCGAACCTCATCCTGCACCTGGTCCTCGGTGCAGAAGATGTGACCGTCGTCCTGGGCGAAGTGGCGCACGCGCAGGAGGCCGTGGAGCACGCCGGAGGGCTCGTCGCGGTGCAGCAGGCCCGGCTCGTAGTAGCGCACCGGGAGGTCGCGATATGAGTGCTGCTGGCTGCCGAACAGGTGCACGTGGCCGGGGCAGTTCATCGGCTTGATGCCGAACTGGCGCTGCTCGACCGCGAGGGTGAACATGCTCTCGCGGTACTTGTCCCAGTGGCCGGACGTCTTCCACAGCTCGGCGTCGAAGATCTGCGGCGTCTTCACCTCGCTGTAGCCGCGCGCGGCGACCATCTCACGCGAGACGCCGACGAGCGTGTTGAACACGGTCGTCCCCGCCGGCAGCCAGAAGGCCGCGCCGGGCGAGATCTCCGAGAAGGTGAACAGGCCGAGCTCACGTCCCAGCTTGCGATGGTCGCGCGCCTTGGCCTGCTCGAGTCGCTCCAGGTGCTCGTCTAGTTCGGCCTGCGTGAAGAACGCGGTCCCGTAGATCCGCGTCAGCATCGTCCGATCGGAGTCCCCACGCCAGTAGGCGCCGGCGACCGACTGCAGCTTGAACGCGCCGACCGACTTGGTGCTCGGCGCGTGCGGCCCTCGGCACAGGTCGGTGAACGGTCCGTTGGTGTACAGCGAGACGCTCGCCAGCCGCCGCGGCGGATGGCCCGCGTCGGCCTGCGCGACGAGGTCGTCGATCAGCTCGACCTTGTAGTCCTGATCCTGGGCGGCGAAGCGCTCGCGCGCCTCGGCGGGCGTGACGTCGCGACGCTCAAACGGCTCGGCCGCCTTGACGTGCTCGCGCATCCGCTCTTCGATGGCAGGGAAGTCGGCCTCGGAGATCGTGACGCCCGCGGGGAACTCGAAGTCGTAGTAGAAGCCGTCGGCGATCGGCGGCCCGATCGAGATCTTGACGCCGTCGTAGAGCTCGAGAACGGCCTCGGCGAGCACGTGCGCCGCGTCGTGGCGGATCAGCTGCAGGGCGTCGGCGCCGCTGCGGTTGGTCACGACGGCGATCCGCGCACCGTCGGGCAGCGCCCGCGAGAGGTCACGCGCCTGCGGCCCTTCGCCGGCCTCGGGATGGCTGACCTCGACGGCGAGCGCGGCGCGCGCGAGGCCGGGGCCGATCGCCGCCGCGGCGTCGGCGCCGGTGGCGCCGTCGGGGAGCTCCAGCGCCTTGCCGTCGGGAAGTGTCACGGTCACGCCCATCAGCGCTGCAGGCTATCCGCCGCGCGGCGGCGCGATCGGCTCGACGTCAGGCCGGCTGCCAAAGCGCGTCGTCGCCCAGCGGCGTCCGGCGTGCCGCGCCCGCACCGACGAGCTCGACGAGCGCTCGCTCCGCGGCCGGGCGGTCGGGCTCCAGGTTGTTCGGCGCCATGATCGCCGCGACCTCCTGGCTGGTCAGCCCGGCGGGGAAGCGCTCGAGGATCGCCCGCGGATCGTCCGGCGGAGCCTCGCGCGCGAGCGTCGGGTCGAGGTTTGCGATCAGCACGTCGTAGGCCTCGACCGTCTGAAAGCCGCCGGCCTCGACGCGGACGCCGTCCGCCTCGAGCACGAGCGAGGGCGCGGAGAAACGGACTGGGCCGTCGGTCTGGCGCGCCTTACCCTGCATCTCGGTCGCGCCGCCGGCGGCGCTGCGCGTCTCGGACTTGTCGGCCTGGTAGGCCTCGTCGGTCGCGGGATCGTCGATCGCCGCGATGACCCGCTCGACGTCGAGCCCGTCGACCCTGGCGAGCGCGGTGGCGATGTCGGCGTCCTCGTCAAGCACGAGCGTCGTCGTGAACCAGCCGAGCTGGAGCGCGCGGTGGACGTCGTACTCGCGGTCGGGATCGACCAGGCGCGTCGCGACGATCGCGCGGCAGGCGCGCCCCGTCGCGGCGACGCGGGCGCGCGGCGCGAACGCGAACGGCATCCCGAACCGGCGAAAGCTGAGATTGCCGATGGCCATCCGCGTCGGCGTGTAGCCGCGCTCGATGTAGCGCGCCGGGTCCTCGGAGAGGCCGATCGTGACGAGCCGCCAGTCGAGCTGGGCGCCGTAGCGCCAGCGCAGGACCGCGAGCGCTGGGCTCGCCGAGTACGCCCACGGGCAACCCGGGTCGCTGAAGTGGGTGATCGAGACCGACGCCATCTCAAGCGATGATTGCACGTGCAACCGCCGCTCCCGGACTAGAAACACCACTGCAGACAATCGTCCGAATATGCAAACATCGCCGCATGGCCCTCCACGAGCACGAAGCGATCACGATCACCCTGTCGCCGGTGCAGGTCGACGCGGTCGTGCGGGCCGCTTCGCGCGGGCACTCGCCGAGCGTCTCGGCGCTCGTCGCCGACTCGCTGGCGGCCTCGCTCGCGTCCAACGGCGCGGGAGCGGTTGCGAAATCATCGGCCGCCTCCGGGGCGCGCCGGCGCGGGTACATGCCCGCCGACACCGACGACCCGCGCCTGTCGCGCTCGCTGTTGCGGGGGCTGTCGCTGCTGACCGGCTTCGGTCCCGACGGCGCCGAGCGCGGGATCGTCGAGCTCGCCGACGAGCTCGGGATGAGCGCGAGCACAGCGCACCGCTACGCGGTCACGCTCGTCGAGCTCGGGCTGCTCGAGCGCTGCCCGCGCACGCGCAAGTACCGCCTGCCCGACGTCGGCTGATCGCCGCCGTCTACGGCGACGCCGCCGTCACCCGGACGCTCAGCTCGGCGCCCGGAGCAGCTCGGGTCCCTCCTCGGCTGCGCCGGGCTTGTTCAGCGCCGGGTTGGCGGGTGTCGCAGACAGCCGCGATTCGGCCAGCGGACCGCACAGCGCGAGCGCTTCGTCCGCGTCGAGCGCGGGATCGAGCCACGCGCTCTGCGCGTCGGCGTCGGCGAGGATCACCGGCATCCGATCGTGGATCGCCGCCGCGACGCGATTGGGCGCCGAGTCGCGCGTCAGCAGCGCGACGCTGTGTACCCACTCGCCGTCCACCTTCGCCGGCGTCCACAGCGCTGCGAACGCGAACGGCACGCCGCCGTCGACGCGGAACAGGAACGGCTGACGGGGCTCGCTGCGACGCTCCGGTTTCAGCCACTCGTAGTAGCCATCGGCGATCTGCAGCGCGCGGCGTTCGCCACGCGGAACGAGCCGCCGGTAGGCGGCCTTTGTCGTCACCGTCTCGATCCGCGCGTTGATCAGCTTGCTGCCGGCCGCCGCGTCGTGCGACCACGACGGAATCAGGCCCCAGCGCATCAGCTCCGCCCGTGGCTCGCCCTTGGGCGCCACGATCGTGAGGACCTCTTCGGTAGGGGCGATGTTGTACCTGTGCGTCCCGGCGTCGCCCGGAAACGGCAGCTTGAAGCGTTCGTTCAGTTCCTGAACGCCGGCCGTGTTGGTGTAGCGCCCGCACACGTCAGCCGAGGATACGGCGCGGCGACACGCGCTCCTCGATGCCCCCCCGCGGCCGAGCCTGACGGGCAACGGTCGTCGAAAAGCGCGACGGCCCCGCCGAAGCGGGGCCGTCGTCAAACGTGCCGCGTGCCGCGGTCACGCACGTGGTCAGCCGGTCGCGACGGTGATCCCGGGCTGCAGGCCCGTGTTGTCGAAGTTGTCGCTCGGGCCGATGCATTTCGGCAGCGCCGGGTCGAACCGGAACGAGCCGGTCCCTGCGAGTCCTTCGTCGCAGTAGGCGCCGGTCCACAGCGAGTTGATGTAGTCGCTGTTGGGCTGCGGGTCGCTTCCCACCGAGGGCGGCCCTTCGAAGCCACCGACGTTGAGCGAGTCATACGGACATCCGCCCGGTTCGCTGTTGCACGGCTTCGGAGCCTGCGGTTCGGCGCCGAAGTTGCTCGTGTTGTACGCGACGCTGACGATCGCCTTGCTCGGCAGCGTGACGCCCTTCAGCACGAAGCTGACCTTGAACACCTTGCCGTGGTAGCAGGTGCCCATCATCAGGTAGCCACCTAGAGATTCGCCCTGGCAGGCCGGGTTGGCGGTCGGCCGGTAGGGCATTTTGAACGTTTTCGTCAGGCTCACGAGCTGCGTGCCGACCGAGTCGCCGGGGCCGGCCGTGTAGACGTGAAGCGTCACCGGCCAGGCGAATTTCGTCCCTTTGGCGCTGACGCACGAACCGTCTTCGGCGCCGCCGCTCTGACAGGCCCAGCTGCTCAGCGCGACCGTGACCTTCGTGTGTTCGGCAGTCGCTCCCGCCAGCTGCACCTCGCCACCGATCTCCGACGAGGACGTCGCCTCCATCGCCTCCGAGGGCACGTTGCCCGGCAGGTGTTCCGGCAGGTTGCTGTAGATCGGGGTGTACGTCACCGCCGCCCCTGCCGACGCCGTCGCCCACGCGAGCACCGCGGCCGTCGCGAGCATCGCGGTCGCCAGCGTCGCGATGCGAGCTGGAATCTTTCCAATCATTGTTGTCTCCGTTCGTCTTCGCCGCCCGGGACCGGCTGGCCTGAGCTGTCGAACCCCTCCAGGGTCCCTGTCTTTAGAAAGCCGCTCAGGCGGTGAGTTGTCCCTCTCCCCGTGCCCGCGCCGAAACGGCGGCGCGATGCCCCGTGTGCAGCCCCCACTACGCGACGGACGTTATTCGAGCGCCGGCACAGCTGTCAAGCCTCAGGGCCAGGGCCGGGACCCGGTCCCGCCGGGGGCGAGCTCGCGTCGGGCGCGACCGGATCGCGCCACATCCGCCATTGCGGCGGCGCTCCACGCCCCAGCGCGAACTCCGCGATCGCCTCAAACCCGTGCCGTTCATACAGCGCGCGGTTGCGCGGTGTCGACGCCTCGAGGAACGCGGGGACACGCTCGCGGTCACAGCGGGCGAGCACCGGCGCGAGCAGCGCCGAGCCCAGGCCGCGCCCCTGCCAATCCGGGTGGACTCCGAGGAACGGGAGGTAGTAGTGCGGCGGGAACTTCGGCTCGGCCGGATGGTCGCCTTCGAGCTTGGCGAGCGCGCGCAGCACGCGCGGGGTGTGGCGGCGGAACACCCCTACCATCGCGGGCAGCAGGCGCAGCTGCTCGCCGAGGCCGACCTTCCAGGCGCCCGGCGGCTCCCAGACCGCCGCGCCGGCGACGGCGGCGGTCGTGTAGGTCTCGTGCTCGTCGAGCCAGACTCGCCGCAGGAACAGCTCAAAGCCCCTGCGCAGCGTGCGCATACGCCGCGGATCGTCTCGCAACACCCAGCTGAACACGGGGTCGTCGAAGAACGCGCGCGCGAACGCCTCGGCGACCGGAGCGGCGTCATCCTGCCCAGCCGTATGGACCGTCGCCGCCTGCTCGCTGGCCGCGGCGAGGTCGACCATCTCGCGACCGATCCTCAGCAGCCCCGCTCGACTCCGTCGAGCGAGCGGTTGATCGAGCGCGTCAACGACGCGTGCACGAGCGGCGCGAGTCCGGGGATCGGCGAGGCGATCCGGATGTCGTAGACGAACCGGGTGCCGCCGTTCGGCGTCGGCGCGAACGTCATCGTCCCCACATGGCCGCGAAGCGGGCTGCCCTTGGTGATCCGGTAGACGATCCGCTCGGACGGCACGTACTCGGTGACGGTCTCCTCGAACGGCGGCAGCGGGCCGATCTGCAGCTGACGCACCGAGCCGACGCCGTTGCGCGCGCCCTCGCCGTCCTGCAGGCGCGTGACCTTCGCGCCGAACACGTCTGCGAGGTTCTCGTGCTCGGCGAGGTAGGTGAAGACCCGATCGGGCGACTTGCTGAAGTCGTGCTCGATGTGGACGTGACGAGCTCGCACTAACGCCAGCCTACTCAAACCGGCTCTGGCGTCTCGAGCGCCTCGAGGTGCTCGAGCACGCGCGCGACCCACAGCTCTGAGATCTCGTCGGCCTGGACGGACAACCGCGGCGGCCCGATCTGCAGGTTCTGCGGGGCGGCGATGCCGAGGTGCTCGAGCACGCTGTGCACGACGTCTTCGGTGCTCTCGGCGAGCTCCTCGTAGGTGACCTTCAGCGGCTCGTAGCCGAGCCCGAGGAAGTAGGCGTCCCACGATGCGTCGTGCGCGGTGAGCTGGCGCATCAGGTAGTTGATCGCGCGAAACGAGAAGACCGGCTCGAGCAGGCGCCCGTCGTGCCCGTCGTCGCTGGCGCCGGCGTCGCGCTGCCACGCCTGCGTCTGCACCGCCTTCCACAGCGACACCGCCTGGCGGACCTTGTCGCGGCGCGTGATCTGCACGTAGCGCAGCCCGGGGAACGCTCGCGAGAGCAGGTCGGGCAGCGAGCGACCGGCCATCCCGTCGATCCCACGAAGCAGCTCGGCGAAGTCACCGAGGTAGCCCCACATCAGCTTCGCGCCGAACACGCCGTTGGGCGTCGTGCCCTCGTCCAGCGCCCACTCGAGGTACTGGTCGTAGGTGTCCGGATGCCACAGGGGGTTGGGCGTCGGCGCGTCCTCGAGCATCTCGCGAAAGGCCAGGCGCTCGACGATGTTCGGATGGCGCTCGGGGTCGAAGTACTCGTGCGGGCGGCGCGGCAGGCCGGAGCGGCGCAGCGCCTCGAAGTACTCCTGCGGGTGGCCCGCGAGGCCCGTCCGGTCGAGCTCGTGGCAGAGTAGGGTGCTGCCGCTGCGGGGCGTCGCGCAGACGAGATAGGAGAGCATCGGCTTCATCGCAGGAGTAGGTTACTCACTGAACCAGTCGTATTTATGATTTTTATTATTATTAATTGAAAAGATGACGAACCGGCCGAACATCCTCTACCTGCACTCGCACGACACCGGGCGCTACATCCAGCCCTACGGCGAGGCCG
>DASXIJ010000070.1:0-13020 GCA_036498045.1 Solirubrobacteraceae bacterium | reverse complement strand
CTTGCCGAAGCCGATCAGGTCGACGGGGACGAGCTTCGTGCCCTGGTGCAGCAGCTGGTAGAAGCTGTGCTGGCCGTTGGTTCCCGGCTCACCCCAATAGATCGAGCCCGTCTCATACCGCGTCGGCGCGCCGTCGAGCGTCACGCACTTGCCGTTGGACTCCATCGTCAGCTGCTGCAGGTACGCGGGGAAGCGCTTGAGATATTGCTCATACGGCAGCACGGCGGTGCTCTGCGCGTCGAAGAAGTCGCCGTACCAGACGGCGAGCAGCCCCATCAGGACGGGCAGGTTGCGCTCCGGCGGCGTCGTCCGAAAGTGCTCGTCCATCTCGTGAAAGCCGGCGAGCATCTCGCGAAATGCCTCGGGTCCGATCGCGAGCATCGTCGACAGTCCGACCGCCGAGTCCATCGAGTAGCGGCCGCCCACCCAGTCCCAGATCTCGAACATGTTGGCCGGATCGATCCCGAACCTGCGGACCTCCGCCTCGTTCGTCGAGACCGCGACGAAATGGCGGGCGATCGCGTCCTCCTCTCCCAGGGCCGACATCAGCCACTCCTTGGCAGAGCCCGCGTTGGTCATCGTCTCGAGCGTCGTGAACGTCTTCGAGACGACGATGAACAGGGTCTCGGCGGGGTCGAGGTCGCGGGTCGCCTCGACGAAGTCGGTCGAGTCGACGTTCGACACGAACCGGAAGCGCATATCCGCCCGCGCGAAGTGGCGCAACGCCTCATAGGCCATCACCGGCCCGAGGTCCGAGCCGCCGATCCCGATGTTGACGACGTTTCGGATTCGCTTGCCCGTATGGCCCGTCCAGGCTCCCGTGCGGACCTGCTCGGAGAACTCGGCCATCCGCCGCAGGACGGCGTGAACCTGCTCGACCACGTCGACCCCGTCCACGATGAGCGATGAGCCCTCGGGCATCCGCAACGCGACGTGCAGGACCGACCGGTTCTCCGACACGTTGATTCGCTCACCGTTGAACATCGCTTCGACGCGCCGCTGCAGCCCGGACTCTGCGGCGAGCGCGAGCAGGAGCTCGAGCGTGCGGTCGGTGATTCGGTGCTTGGAGTAGTCGAGGTAGAGGCCGGCGCCCTCTGCCGTCAGCCGCTCGCCGCGTCCCGCGTCCGATGCAAACAGGTCACGCAGGTGAACGTCTGCGATCTCCGCATGGTGGCGAGTCAGTGCATCCCAAGACGGACGATCGCGCAGCGGAGGCGGTTCGGTCACCCCCGGCAGTCTAATGTTGCGACGCGGCCGCTGCCCATCGGGCCTGACGGGGCCAAGACGCGGGTGCACTAGGCTCCCCGATCGTGGAACCAGAGGAGCTGCGTAGGCGGATCTCCGCGTTTCCGCGGTGGCATTACCGGTTCGAGTTCGCCAGTGGAGTGAGCACGCCGGTGAGCGACCGCGCCCAGGTCAACCGTCAACGGCAGCGGTACGCGTACTTCTTCGAGCGCCTGGTCACCGCGGCGGGGGGATCGCTGAGCGGACGCCGCGTGCTCGACCTCGGGTGCAACGCCGGCTTCTGGTCGCTCGCCGCGCACGATGCCGGCGCCGATTTCGTGATGGGCATCGACTTCAATGACGAATACATCCAGCAGGCGAGGCTCGTGTTCGAAGCGAGCGGAGTGGACTCGCGCAGCTACGACTTTCAGCAGGGTGAAGTTTTCACACAACAGCTCGGTCGAGACTTCGACGTCGTCCTCTGCCTGGGGCTGATCGACCAGGTCGATCGACCTGTGGAGCTCTTCCAGCTGATGGCCGGCACCGGAGCGGAGTTGATCGTGATCGATTCCAATGTGTCGCGCGCGTACACGAGCATGTTCGAGCTCACCACGCTGTACAACACGCGCGACGTGCCCGGGGACGGGCTCGCGTTGATCCCCAGCCGACAGGCCGTGGCCGACCTCGCCAACCGTCACGGATACCAGACCGTTGCGCTGGCGCTCGAGATGACCGACCTCACCGGGATGAGCGCCTACCGCCGCGAACGGCGCTGCGCGTTCATCTGCTCGCGACGGCCGCTCAGTGGGCTGCCGGTCGAGCGGCGGCCTCGGCTGGTTCCGTGGTGGGTGCGTGACCCGGGGGCCCTGGTCGGCTTCTGACGGTTCCCGTTCGCGACCGCTCGACGAGGGCTTCGAGCGCATCTGAGATCTGCTTGCACACGACGTCCCCGGCGAACCGCCGCTCGGCCTCGGTCCGCGCGAGCCGGCGCAGCTCCGCGGGATCGGAGCGCAGGCGCGCGAGCATCTGCGTGATCTCGTCGGCCATCGCCTCGACGTCGCCGATCGCGACGACCGCGGCGATCGACCGGTCGATCGCCTCGATCGCGCCGACCTCGGTCGTCGCGATCACCGGGACACCCGAGGCGAGCGACTCCAGCACGGACATCCCGCACGGCTCGTACCTGCTGGGCACGAGGACGATGTCAGCTCGCTCGAGCTCCTGGGGCATCTCCCTGTTCGGGATGCGCCCGGCATATTCGGAGTTCTCCGGCGGCAGGTCGTCGAGCACCCTCGTGTAATCCGACCAGTTGCTCGGCCCGCCGATTATCCGCAGACGCACGTCGATGCCCCGCTCCAGGAGCAGGCGGGCGAGGGGTGCGAGATCCTCCAGGCCCTTGCGCACCGACACCCTCGTCGGAACGAGCGCCAGCGGAGGGTCGGCCAACGGACGCTCGGACGAGTGAAATCGCTCGAAGCGCAGCGGGTTGGTGACCACCGTGGTCTTCTCGATCGGGAAGCGATAGTCGTGGACCATGTGATCGCGGAACACGCCGCTGATGCAGATCAGCAGGTCGACCTTGCGGATCCGAATCGCCTGCACCAGCGCGCGAAACGCCATGATCGCCGCGACGATGAAGAACGTGTGCGCCGGCTGAGAGGAGAACGCGAGGCGTCGCTCACGGATCAGCCAGCGCAGCTCGCCGGCCTGGTGAGTATCTGGTCTGACCACCAGCGGGATCGAACGGATCAGGCTCGCCGGGACGCCGAGCGACTCGATCTGCTGATTCTGAAACACGAGGTCGTACGGTCGCTGGGAGTGGCGCTTGACGATCTCGCGGCGCAGCCGCAGCGAGCCGAGCGCGCGGGCAAGGAGACCCGAGGCGAACGAGGCGATCCGCGTCTTGCTGTACCAGCGGTCATATCGCCACGAGCTCGTGCCGCCGATGAACGTCAGGTTCTCCCGGTCGCGCAGCCGCTCGGGGATATTGCGTGGCGTCCCCGGCAGGAAGCAGTCGATCTCGTGCCCGCGACTCGTCAAGCCGTCGAGCAGCTCGGTCACCACGCCCGGCGCGCTGCCGGCTTCGGCCGGCCCGCCGCCCAGCCACGCGATTCGCAGGGGTCCGCGCACGGGCATCGGCACTCGACGCTATCAAGCTGCCCATGGCGCCGGGCTGTAACGGTCGTCTGCAACACTCCGGCCGTGGCGTCGGGGAGATCTGACCAGGAGCGCGCCCACCCGCGAACGCCCAAAGTCATCTACGTGATGGGCGCCGGACGCAGCGGCAGCACGATCGTCGGAGTCGCGCTCGGTAACTGCGCCGACGTGTTCTTCGCCGGCGAGCTCGACAAGTGGCTGCCCCGCGGCGGCTTGCCGAAGCTGAGAGACGCCGAGCGCGTGGAGTTCTGGGACAGGGTGCGTGCAAGCGTCGGCGATACCGCCGATCTCGCAGCGGGCCGACCGCATCGCTACCTCGAGCGCTCCTCGGCGGTGCTCCGCCGCGGTCGCCGAAGCGCCCGGCGCACGCTGCGAGGCCCCTACCTGAAGGCAATGGGAGAGCTCTATCGCGCCGTCGTGGCGACGGCGGACGCGAGCTACGTCGTTGACACGTCTCACTACCCGCTTCGCGCGCGCGAGCTGCAGTCGCTGAGCAACGTTGACTTGTACCTCTTGCTGCTCGTCAGACGCCCCGGTGACGTCGTCGCGTCGTTTGCCAGAGACGACGTGGTCGAGCGCCGGTTTGATCCGCTCACGACGCGCGTGTACCTCTTGTTGACCTACCTGCTCTCGAGCTGGGTCTTTCTCAGGCAACCGCGCGAGCGGCGTTTCGTGCTGTTCTACGAGGATCTGCTCGAGGACCCCGAGGGCGTGCTGCGCGCTCTACTCGATCGGCTCGGGTCCGATGCGGCGGTGCCCGATCTGACACGTTTGACGACCGGCGTCGCGCTTCACGCAAATCGCCTGATCGACGCGCCGGAGGTGTCGCTTTGCCGACCGCCGCCGCCGGCCGACGAGGGCCGGGGCGGACGCCTCTTCGCAGCGCTGCTCACAGGCGCCCTGCGGCGGTTGCGCCCTCAGATCATGTCCGGTTCGCAGGACCGCCATGCTCGCGGGCCGGCAGCGCCCGCACCTCGTCAGGCTTGAGCCCTTGCAAGTTCGCGCGGTGACGGTTCCGTGCATCGGTGACGAAATCCGATATACGCGCCTGAAAGCGAGCGACGGAGAAGCGCTGTGCGTTCTCGACCGCCCGCGAGGGCCGGAAGTCGAGTCGGTCAAGCGCATCGATCGCATCAGCGAACGCCGTCACGTCTCCGGGCCGGGCGAACAGGCCGGTCTCGCCGTCCAGCACCGTCTCGAGTGCTCCGCCGGCGCCTGCCGCGATCACAGGTCGTCCCGCCGCCTGGGCCTCCACGGCGGTGATCCCAAACTCCTCGACGCTCGTGATCACGACCGCGCGCGCGGCTGCGTACAGGCCCGCGAGCTCGTCGTCGCTGACGCGCCCGAGGAAGCTTGCATCGGGAAAGGCGTCGCGCAGGCTCGCGTACGCGGGTCCGGCTCCAACCACCGCGATCGGCACGTTCACCCGCCGAGCCGCCTCGAGCGCGACGTCGATCCGCTTGTGCGGGACGAGCTCGGTCACGACCAGCAGCGCGTCGCCGGGCTCGCTCGGTGTGAAGCGGGTCGTTTCGACCGGAGGGTGGATCACCGTCGCCGTCCTGCCGTAGAACCGTCTGATTCGCTCGCGCGTCAACTGCGAGTTGGCGATGTACTCGTCGACGCCGCGGCTCGCCGACTCGTCCCACCGCCTGATCCGCTCCAGCTCACGGCGCAGCAGCGGGCGCAGCGGCGCCGGCACCTCGTCGAGCGCGCGCTGCTGCTCGGTCCACGCGTAGCGAAACGGCGCGTGGCAATAGCAGACGTGCACCGCCCCCGGCGGAACGCGAACGCCGTGCGCGAACGCGCTACTGCTGCTCAGCACGACGTCGCAAGGGCCGAGCGCGAGTCGCCCGACCGCCCACGGATAAAGCGGAAGCAGTCGCCTGAAGTGACGCTGGCCGACGCGCAGTCGGCTCAGCGGCGAGGTGTGGAGATCGCGATCGGCAAAGCGATGATCCGTCGCCGTTGCGTCGTACAGCAGAGTAAATATGGGCGCGCTCGGATAGGCGTCTGCGATCGCGGCGAAGGTGCGCTCCGCGCCGCGCATCACGAGCAGATAATCGTGTATTAGAGCGACGTCGATTCCGCGCTCCGGCTCGCCGCGCACGCGGGCGAGTCTAGCGTCGTGTGCGCTTAGAGCCCCCGGAGGACTCGGCTACGATCCCCGCGTGCGCGTGCTCGTTACCGTTCCGTGGTGGGAGCGCCTGGGCGGTGCGGAGGCAATGCTGCACACCATCCTCGAAGGCGCCGACACGAGCGGCCACGAGCTCGAGCTCGTCTTCTTTCGCGACGGCCCCTGGCCCGACGAGCTCAGGGCGATGGGGCTGCGCGTCGAGATCGTTCCGTCGGGGCGCGTGCGCCAGCTCGGACGCCTGACGAGGACGGTTGTTCGCCTGGCCGCGCTCTTTCGCGAGCGCCGGCCGGACGTGATCCTGAATTGGGCGACGAAGACACAGCTCTACGGTTCCCCTGCGGCCGCGCTCGCCGGTATGAGCGACAGGGTGATCTGGTGGCAGCACGCGATCGCCGGGCGACACTGGCTCGACCTCGGCGCCAACCTGATGCCGACGCGCGCGATCGTCTGCTACTCCAACGCCGCCGCCGAAGCGCAGCAGCGGCTGTGGCCGCGCCGGCGCACGATCGTCATCCCCGCCGGCGCCAGGCCCGCCGTCGCCGCAGCTCGACGGTCGTCGCTCGCGCTGCCGGCGGGCGTTCCGGTCGTCGGCATCGTAGGCCGCCTGCAGCCGTGGAAGGGCCAGGACAGGGTGCTGGAGGCGCAGGCGCTGCTGCGCGAACGCGGCATTCCGCTGCACCTCGTCATCGTCGGCGGTGACTCGTATGGCCTATCGCCCGACTACGCAGACTCGCTGCCAGCCCTGATCTCGCGGCTCGGCCTCGACGGGTCGGTCACGATGACCGGCGAGGTCGCTGACGCGATGCCGTTCGTCGAACAGCTCGACGTTCTGGTCAACGCGTCGGATCCCGAGCCGTTCGGCATAGTCCTGCTCGAGGCGATGGCCGCCGCGGTGCCCGTCGTCGCAGTCGACTCCGGCGGCCCGCGCGACATCGTCGAGCACGGCCGGACGGGGATGCTCGCTCGCTCGGGCGACCCGGCGGATCTCGCCGCAGCGATCGAGCCGCTGCTCGGCTCGCAGGCGCTGCGCCACGAGCTCGGCGAGGCCGGCCATGGCCGCTTCATGCGCGAGTACACCGACGAGGCGGTGCGCCGGCGGTTCTACGCCGCGCTCGAAAGCGTTGCCGCCAGCGCGGGGAGACGCGATCGCCGTGCCGATCGCTAGCGAGCGCGGCGGCGACGAGGGCGTCCCCCGCGAGGTGACGCTCGTCGCCCACCACGTCGGTCCGGTCGGTGGGATGGAGCGCGTGCTGAGCGAGCTGGCGCTCGGGCTCGTCGACCGCGGCTACCTGGTGACGGTCGTCGCCTACGAATGCGACCTTCCGCCCGTCGCCGGAGTCCGCTTCCGACGGGTCCGCGGACCGAGTCGCCCGTTCGTCCTCAGTTACCCGTGGTTCATGATCGCCGCAACGCTCACGCTGTGGCGCCGGCGGCGCGGACTCGTGGTCGCTGTCGGCGCGATCGTCCTGAATCGGGTCGACGTCGTCCAGATCCATTACTGCCAGCAGGTCGGTCCTGCGACGCCGAGCCGCTCGAACTGGCTGTTTCGGCTGAACGTCGCCGCTTCGGCGAAGCTCGGGCGGATCGGCGAGCGGATCTGCTTTCGCGTGAACAGGCCCCGCTGCGTCGTCTGCGTCTCAGACGGCGTCGCCGACGAGTTGCGAGAGCACTTCCCGTCGCTTGCGCCGCGGACGATCACGATCCCAAACGGCGTCGACACCGAGGCGTTCGCGCCCGGCCAGCGAGCCGCGGATGCCGCTGAACTGCGCGGGCGGCTGTCGATCGCGGGCGACCGCCTGGTGGCGATCTTCGTCGGCAGCGAGTGGCAGCGCAAGGGGCTCGAGCCGGCGATTCGGGCGCTCGCGCGGGCCCCCGGCTGGGACCTGCTCGTCATCGGCAACGGCGACCGCGAGCGCTACGAGCGGCTCGCGCGCGAGCTCGGTGTCACCGCGGCCGTTCACTGGCTCGGAGTATCGCGCGACGTCGCTCCGATGTACCAACTCGCCGACGCGCTCGTGTTCCCGACGAGCTACGAGGCGTTTCCGCTCGTTGCCCTCGAGGCCGCAGCGAGCGGCCTGCCGATCCTGGCGACGCCGGTCAACGGGATCCGCGAGCTCGTCACCGACGGAGTCAACGGCTTTCTGATCCCTCGCGACGCCGAGGGGATCGCGCGCCGACTGCGCGAGCTCGGCGACGATCCAGCCCTGCGCCAGCGCCTGGGAGCTGCGGCGCGAAGCGCGTCGTTGGACTACAGCTGGGCAAAGATGGTCGAGCGTTACGACGCGCTCTGCGCGAGGCTCGCTGAAGCTCACCCGGACTGAGCGCTCTGTGCGAGCAGGTCTTCCACGAACGCCTGCATCCGGCGCTGCTGCGTCGCCCGATCGAACACGGCCGAGCGCGAGGCGGCCGTCGCGGCGCGACGCCGGGCGATCTCCTGTCGGCTCAGGCCCTGCAGCAGCTCGGCGAGCGCGTCGATCTGAGCGTCGCTCCACGGCGCGTCGCCCGCGAGCCGCCAGAAGTTGCCCTCGTCGAGGTCATACGCGGCAGGAACCTCGCCCGAGATGACCGGAAGACCGGCTGCAAGGTACTCGCTCAGTTTGGTCGTATAGCGGAACGAGCCAACGCCGTCGACGCTCTGCGAGAGGCTCGCCGCGTCGAACGCCGCGAGGTAGTCCGCCACCTGCTCCGGCGCGACGCGGCCCGGAAGCAGCACGCGCCCGCCGAGGTCGTCGCCCGCCAGCTCCTCCAGGCGAGCGCGGCCGTCGCCGTCGCCGACGATGCACGCGACGACGTCCGCGCGCGCGATGCGCCGGATCGCCCGGACGATCTCGGCGCCGTAGACGTAGCCGACGGTCCGATTCCAGTGAAGCGTGCCAACGAGCCCGACGACGATCGCGTCTTCGGGGATTCCCAGCTCGGCGCGCACCCGCTCACGTGCCCCGGACAGCGGCATCTCTCGCGTCCAGCCAGGTGCGGTCATCGCTCTCCGAGCGCCGAGCGTGAGAGCGCGCCCGGCCAGATACGGTGTCCATCCGACGAAGCCGGCGCACGACCGGTACAGCACGCGCTCGTAGATCGCGCCGAGGACACCCAGCGCGCGAGAGTGAAGTCGCAGAAACGGGCCGACGGCGTCTCCGCTGGAGACGACGTAAGGGATTCCGAGCAGCGCATGGACGGCGAGCAGCACGAGCCCGCCGGCCGTTCCGGTTCCCTCCATCACTACCAACTCGGGACGTTTCGTGAGCGCCGCCTTGAACAGGCCGACCGCGGAGCGCAGCTTGTGAGCGCGGTCGAACGCGAACTCCTCCGCGGCGAGCGGTTCGAGCAGGACTCTGATCCGCTCGCCCTCGATGTGTTCCTGCCCTTGTGTCGCGAAGCAGAGAACTCGCGTGTCATCTCGCTCCGGGCGCACCGACGCGAATCCTATGCGAGCCGCCTCAGAGCGCGTACTCTTTAGCTCAAGCTGAACCTCGGACGCGTATTATGGCGAGCCCTCCGAGGACAGGGACGGAGCCCTCTACGGCGATGAACGACACCACCGATGCCAGCGCCATCTTCGCTCCGATCTGGAGACGTAAGTGGCTCATCTTGATCGTCGCCGTCGTCGTAGCCGCGGGGAGCTACCTCTACGCCAAGCGTGAGCGTCCCACCTATCAGGCGACGACCCAGGTGTTCTTGGGAGCCGGCGCCGAAGAACAGGCGCCGAGCGAACGCAGCAAAGGGCACACCACGAATCAGTCCGATCAAGCGGCCGTGATCAACTCGATCGTCGTCGAACAGGTGCGTCGCCGCCTGAAAGCGGAAGGCAAAGCAGCAATTGCCCGCGGGGCGAGGGTGAAAGCAAAGGCGCCCGAAAAGAGCGAATTCATAACGATTACGAGTGAAGCCCACACCGCCAGAGGCGCGGCGCTGCTCGCGAACCTCACTGCCAAGACGTACATCAGGCGCCGCACGAGCGCGTCTCGTCGCGCGGTCGAACAAGCGATCGCGATCAGCAGGCGACAGCTGCGCAGGATCGAAGCGGCGGCACAAGCCCAGGCCGAAGCCCCGTCGAAGAAGACCGGGTCGGGAGCAACTCGCGGGAGCGCCGGCGGCTCGAGCGCCGGCGCTGCGGCGAGTCCCTCGAAGGTGCTCCAGGAAGCGAGCCTCAGCTCAAAGATCAACCAACTCGAATCCAGCCTCAACGCCGTCAGCGTCGAGCAGCTCCGGCCGGCATCCGCGGCGTCCGCGCAGCTGCTCTCACCGAAGCCCCGCAAAGACGCGATCTTCGGCTTCGTCATCGGACTGGTCCTCGCGGCGATCGCGGCATACGCCTTCAGCCGGTTCGATCCGCGGCTGAGATCGATCGCCGTGATCGAATCCCAAACCGGCTATCCACTGCTCGCGGCGTTGCCCAAGGTTCGGCGGCCGATCGTGCGATCCGACGCGCAGCCGCCGCGCCCGTCCGCGCACCTGGTCGAGCCCCTGCGCCGCCTGGAGTCCGGCCTGCGACAGCCCGCTTCGCAGGCCTCGGACGGAAGTCACCGCGTGACCGTGTTCGTGAGCCCCGATCCGGGAGACGGCAAGTCGACGATCGTCGCCGATCTGGCGCTCGCGCTGCGTGACGCGGGGGAGCACGTGGTGATCGTCGAGGCCAACTTCCGCCGGCCGATCCAGAACCGGCTTCTGGGTCTCGAAGGGGACGGGCGGCTCGCCGCGCTGCTGGCGGGTCGGCTCGAGATCGACGAGGCCGTCCAGCGCGTGATGCCGGCCCTCCCCGGAGGCGTCGAGCACCTAGCTGGCGACGGTGAAGGCGTTGCCACAGCCGTCCAGGCCGGCGTCGGCTCGCTGTTCGTGCTCGGGGGAGATCGCTCAGTGGCGAACCCGCCGGCGCTGCTCGGCCAGCAGTCTGCCGTCGAGCTGTTGCGTTCGCTTGCCGACCGCTTCGATCATGTGCTGATCGATGCGCCCTCTCCGCTGGAGGTCAGCGACGTGCTGCCGCTGCTCGGCGCCGTCGATCAGATCGTCGTCGTCGCGCGCGCCGGTAACTCACGCGAGGTCTCCGCCCGCCGCCTGCGCGAGTTGCTGCAACGGCCCGCCTGCGCTCCGGTCGCAGGAGTCGTGGCGAATTGCGTCGCCCCCAAGGAGCTCAAGCGCTACGGCTTCTCGTCGGTCGACGCAAGCATCTGGTCTGTCGGTCGCCTGACGCCGCGATGACCGCAATCCGTGAACGCGCCTTTGGCGCCCTCGCGCTCGGCCATCCGCACGTGCGCGAACAGCGGCGCGCCGACCTCGTGCTCACCGCCTTGACGGCGGTGATTCCCGCTGGGCTTGCCCTGACGGTGACGATCCTCCTTCCGCACGCGAGCCTGCTGATCGTTCTCGCTGTGATCGCCGGAGCGCTCGGCGTCGTGGCGCTCATGACATACAGCCGGCTCGAGGTCACCGCGACGATCGTGCTGCTTTATCTGGCGCTGCTCGATGGGCCCGTGAAGATGCTCGTCCCCTCGCGCGAAGCGACCGCCGGCATTCCGGACATCCTGATCATCGCGGTCAGCGCAGGCGTGCTGCTCCGGATGCTCTCGAGACGGGAACGGCTCACGCTGCCGCCGCTCACGGGCTGGGTCATCGCCTGGGTGCTGCTCGTCCTGGTCAACGCGTTCAACCCGAAAACGCAGAGCGTTCTGGCGACTCTCGCGGGGTATCGCCAGCACCTCGAGTTCGTCCCGTTCTTCTTCTTCGGCTACGCCCTCATGCGCTCGAAGCGCCGCTTCCGCCAGCTCTTCATAATCGCCGGTGTCGCCGCCACGGCGAGCGGAGTCGTCGCCGCCTATCAAACCAGTCTCTCGCCGGAACAGTTGGCCAATTGGGGGCCCGGCTACCAGGCGCTGATCCACCCCGAACACGGCGGTGCGCGGGTGTACTTCAGCGAAGGCGAAGGCAGGGTGCGTCCACCGGGGCTCGGCACGGAGGCGGGCGCGAGCGGAGCGATCGGCCGGACCGCGCTGCCGATGTGCCTGGCGCTGGTCGCGATCACTCGCCGCAGGAAAAGGTGGATCGCCGCGCTGTTGTGCCTCGGCTCGATAATGGCGGTGATCGTCGGACTGGGGCGGCTGCCGTTGGTCTCCGCCGCGCTCGGCGTGCTCGCCTTCGCCGGGCTTTCGATGCTCGCCGGGCGTAAGGTCTCGCGAACCCTGGGCGTGTTGATCGGGATCGTCGTGCTGGCGATTCCGACCGGAGCGATCGTCGTCACCTCGCTACGCAGCGGCACGTTCAAGCGCTATGAATCGGTCGGCATCAACTCTGAAACCACGCTGCACAAGGAAAACGCGTGGACCAAAGTGCCCGAAGAGGTCGCTGCCTCGCCGCTCGGCTTCGGCCTTGGTAACAGTGGAGCAACGGCACAGACCGTCGGCGCGAATCAGAATCTGCTCGAAGGTCACGGCCTGGGCTCCGAGACCGAGTACAACGTGCTCGTGAAGGAACTCGGCGGACCCGGTCTGATCCTCTGGCCGCTGATCGCGATCTCCGTGAGCTTCCTGATCATCCGTCGGATCCGAGGCGTTCGTGACGGCGATCTCGCGATCTGTCTGGCCGGAGCTTGCGCGGCGTTCATCCCGCTGCCGATCGAGGGGTTCTCGGGGTTCCTCGGGACCAGCCTTCCCGGCGGCGGCGCGTATTTCTGGTTCGTTATCGGCGTGGCCGCGTATTGGTTCGCCGGACCCGGCCGCGCGCTGTCGGGTCAGACCGCGACACGCAGCGATGGCTCGCCGGCGCAGGCATAACCCCCCGCGCGCCGAGCCCTCGATGGGCGGGCGCCTGAGCCTGCTGATCGGGGATCGACGCGGACTTGTGGTCGCGCTCGCGGCGTGCTCGATCCTGTCGGGCCTCACCGAAGCGGCGACCCTCGCGATGCTTGCCCAGCTCGCGACATCCGTCGTGGGTGGGGCGCAGAAAGCGGCGGCGCACAACCCCGTCCTCTCGTTGATCAATCTGCACATCAGCATCGGCAACCAGATCCTGATCACCCTCGGCCTCGCGGTCGCACGCCTGTTCTTTCAGATCCCGTTGTCGGTGCTGCCTGCGCGGATCGCAGCCGACGTCATGAGTCGGATGCGCCTTGAACTGTTCGACGCGTTCAGTCGCGCATCGTGGACCGTTCAGTCCGCGGGCAGCGAGGGGAGCCTGCAGGAGGTCATGACCAATCAGGTGTCCCAGGCGATCGGGGGCGTCGCCGGCACGACCGGAGTGCTCACCTCCTCGCTGCAGTTCACAGTGCTGATGGTCGGCGCCTTCTATCTGAACGTGGTGGCGGCCGTCGCCGTTGGCGCGATGACCGTGGTGCTGTTCGGCTTTCTGCGCCCGATGCGCCTGCGGGGCGGTCGCTACGCGCAGGCGCTATCAGCATCGCAAATCTCCTATGCGCGGAACATCGCCGAGAGCAACCGGGTCGCCGAGGAGAGCCAGGTGTTCGGGACAGGAGGCGCGCTGCGTCAGCGGCTCGCCGGGGTCGTTGCGAGATCCAA
>DASXIJ010000069.1:0-5351 GCA_036498045.1 Solirubrobacteraceae bacterium | reverse complement strand
GTCGGCGGCGCGCTGCTGCTCGCCGCGCTCTCCGGCGAGCGCGACCTGCTCTGCTTCGACATGGGCGGCACGTCCTGCGACGTCTGCCTGATCGCCGGCGGCGCCGTCGCCGAGACCGCCGAGCGCGTCGTCGCCGGACGGCCGCTCGCGCTGCCCGCGCTCGACATCCACACCGTCGGCGCCGGCGGCGGCTCGATCGCCTGGCGCGACCGCGGCGGCGCCCTGCGCGTCGGGCCTCGGTCGGCCGGAGCCGACCCCGGTCCCGCGTGCTACGGCCGCGGCGGGCAGCTGCCGACTGTGACCGACGCCAACCTGCTGCTCGGGAGGCTCCCCGACGACGCGCCGCTCGCCGGCGGCCTCGCGCTCGACCGCGACGCCGCCGAGCGCGCCGTCGCCGCCCTCGCCCGCGAGCTCGGCCTCGACACGCAAGCGTGCGCCGGCGGGATCGCGCGTGTCGCCGAGTCCGAGATGCTCGGCGCGCTGCGCGTGATCACCGTCGAGCGCGGGATCGACCCGCGCGACTTTGCGCTGATGCCGTTCGGCGGCGCCGGCCCGTCGCACGCGTGCGCGATGGCCCGCGAGCTCGGCATCCGTCGCGTGCTCTGCCCCCGCGCGTCCGGCGTCCTCTCCGCGCTCGGCCTCGCCGCCGCCGCGCCCCGCCACGACGTGTCGCGCACCGTTCTGCTGCGCAGCGCCGAGCTGACCGCCACACGGCTCGAGGAGGTGCGCGAATCGCTGCTAGCCGAAGCCGACGCAGCGCTCGCCGGAGAGCGCTGTCGCGCGCGTGTCGCATACGAGCTGCGCTACCACGGCCAAGCCTTCGAGCTGGCCGTCGAGCCCGGGGATCCCGACGATTGCGGCGATCCCGATGCGCTGCGCGACGCGTTCGCCGCGGCACACGAGCAGCGCTACGGCTACCGCGAAGACGCCGCCAGCGTCGAGCTCGTCAACGTGCGCGCGTCCGTGTGGGGGCCGGCGCCGCAGCTGGCGCCGCGGGCAGGCGACGACTCGACCGCCGCGCTCGCGCCGGGCGCGCGGCTGACCGGGCCGAGCGTCCACGCACTCGGCGACTCCACGCTCTATGTCGCGCCCGGCTGGTCCGGCGGCGTCGACGGGCGCGGCACGATCGTGCTCGAAGACAGCCGATGAGCGCGCTCGACCCGATCGAGCTGCAGGTCGTCGCCGGCGCGCTGCGCGCCGCGTGCGAGGAGATGGGCGTCGCGCTCGTGCGCTCGGCGCACTCATCGAACATCAAGGAGCGCCGCGATTGCTCGACCGCGCTGTTCGACGCCGACGGAGAGATGGTCATGCAGGCCGAGCACATCCCCGTGCACCTCGGGTCGATGCCCGCAGCCGTAGCCGCGGTGCTCAGCGAGCCTCACGCGCCCGGCGTCTCATGGGTTCTGAACGACCCGTTCGCCGGCGGCACACACCTGCCTGACATCACCGTCATCACGCCCGTGTTCGCCGGCCACGATCTGATCGGCTTCGCCGCCAGCCGCGCTCACCACGCAGACGTCGGCGGGCGCACGCCCGGGTCGATGCCCGCCGACAGCCGCACGCTCGCCGACGAGGGCGTCGTGATCTCGCCCCGCGTACTGGACGATGCCGCGATCGACGAGCTCGCCACGCAGATGCGCCAGCCGCACGAGCGACGGGCCGACCTGCGCGCGCAGCTCGCCGCCAACCGGCTCGGCGTGACGCGCCTGGGCGCGCTCGCGCAACGGCTCGGAGTCGACCGACTGCGCGACGCGACCGCCTCGGTGCTCGACTACGCCGAGCGCCGCACGCGCGGGTGCCTCGCCGCGCTCGGCAACGACGAGCGCTTTGCCGACGACGTGCTCGAGGCGCGCGACGGCGACCTCGCGCTGCGCCTGCGCGCGCGTGTCGACGGCGAGCGGCTGGTGCTCGACTTCGCCGGCAGCGCGCCCCAACACGACGGCAACCTCAACTGCCCGCTCGCCGTCACTCGCTCGGCGTGCCTGTTCGCGGTGCGCGTGCTGACCGACCCCGACATCCCGCCGTCCGCCGGCGCCTACCGTCCCGTCGACGTGCTCGCGCCCGTCGGCTCGCTGCTCAACGCCCGCCCCGGGGCCGCGGTTGCCGCCGGCAACGTCGAGACCTCCTCGCGCGTCGCCGACCTCGTGCTCGCCGCGTTCGGCCGCGCGCTCGGGCAGGGCACGATGAACAACCTCACGCTCGGCGCCGATGCGGGACCCGGCGGCGAGTCGTCCTTCTCCTACTACGAGACCCTCGGCGGCGGCCAGGGCGCGTGCTCCGACGCCGATGGCCCCAGCGGCGTGCACGTCGCGATGAGCAACACGCTCAACACGCCCGTCGAGGCGCTCGAGCGCGAGTTCCCCCTGCGCGTCGTGCGCTATGAGCTGCGACGCCGCTCCGGCGGCGCCGGCGCGCATCGCGGCGGCGACGGCGTCGTGCGCGAGCTGCAAGCACTGCGCGACATGTCCTACTCATTGATCGCCGAGCGCCGCCTCCACGCGCCGCGTGGGGCCGCCGGCGGCCGGCCAGGGGCGCGCGGGCGCGACCTGATCGACGGCCAGCCGCTTCCCGGCAAGTCCGCCGGGACGCTGCGCGCAGGACAGCGCCTGACGATCGAAACGCCCGGCGGCGGCGGATTTGGCCGTGCGGACAACTCCGCCGGGGCGTGACGCCCCGTCGGATATACGTCGATTTGCAGGCGATTTGGGATTTCCGCCTGGGTTTCGTATCTTTAATGCGCCCGCGGCCGTTCGATCATTCGGCGGCAAGGGCGCCAGAGACGTTCCAGCATCCCCTATGCCAATTGCTTTCAAAGAATGGGCTGTCACCGTACGTGCACTTGCGGAAGGTGAGCAGCTCCTAACACTCCGCAAGGGCGGCATCCGCGAACCGGGCAAGTCCTTCCGGTTGCCGCACGAGCGCTTCTTCCTCTATCCGACGTTCGACCACCAGACGGGCGATCTCGTCCGCGAGTCCCACCAGCCCGAGCTTCGCCGCGCGCTCGAGGAGGGCGTCTGGAGCGACGGCGAGCCGCTGCTGCAGGCGTTCACGTCCGGCGCCCGCGTCCAGCAGCCCGACCGCGTGCGGATCCGCGCGTGGGCCGAGGTCGCAGAGCACTTCACCGTGACCGACCCGCGCTGCGTTGACGCGCTCTCGCCGTTCTACGTCTGGACTCCCGACTACGCCGAGAAGCGCCTCGGCTGGCGCCGCCACCAGCCGCTGCACGTGCTGCTGCTGCGCACCTACCGGATCCCGCGGCCCGTGACCGTCAAGGTCAAGGACGAGTACACCGCCGCGCAGGCGTGGATCGAGCTGCAGCGCGAACTGCCGTTCGAGGGCACCCCCGTGCTGTCCGACGCCGAGTTCGAGCGCGCCTCCGAGGAGATCCGCTCGATCGCCAGCGAATCGGCAGTCGCGGCCTCCTCCGCCGGCCAGCCCGTTCTGGCCTAGCCCGGGCGCTCGCCCGGCGCAAGCGCTTCGCGCGCAGCCTCCGCGCCGGACTCGGGGACGAGGATGTCGCGCGGTCCGGCGGCGAGGAAGTCGGGGACGTCAAAGCCGCCCGAGCGGCGCGACATGCTCGGAATGCCCTCCTCGAGCAACAGCGCCTCGACCAGCTCGGCCTCGGGCTGGCTGCCGGCGCGCGCGACCTTGACCAGGCGCCCTTCGGTGTACTGCGGCTTGACCTTGCGCGCCTTGCGCTGGCGCTCGGTCGCGTCGCGCTCGCTGCCGGGCATGTGGACGAGCGGCATCTCGCAGTCGGGACAGAAGCGCTCGCTGCGCGGCCGGCTGACGCCGCAGCTCGGACAGATCAGTGGCCGGTCGGTCAGCTCGCCGCCCCCTCGAGAGCGACTTCGCGGACGTCCGCGCCGTCGATCACGTACGAGCGCACCTTCGGCCGCTCGCCGTCGGCGAGCCCGACGATGATCCACTCCAGGCCCGGCCAGCCGGCGGCGAAGCCGATGTCGGTCTGTGACGGGTACGGCTCGCTGCGTACATGCGAGTGGTAGATCGCACCGATCTCCCACCCCTTGCCGTCGATCGTCTCGTTGAGCTCGTACAGCTCCATCGGCGCGATCTCGAAACGCAGCGCGCTCGCGTGCGCGTTGTGCGCGCGATACACACGCGTGGCGGTCGTCTCCCCGTCGTCGCCAGGCGTCACGGCGACGACGCCGCAGCACTCGATCCGCGGGTCCTCGAGCGCGTGCGCGACGATCTGCTCGACGAGCTCCGGCGCGATCCTCATGTGCGCCTCCGGCGTCCCTCGGCGCCGCCGTGCAGCGGGCCGCGGTCTACCACCAGACGGTCGCGTCCAGGTTCTCGATCTGGTCGACCGGGAGCGTGTAGATACCGCTCGACAGGTACTTCCAGCCGTCATCGGCGACGACGAACACGACGTTGCCGTCGTCCAGCTCGCCGGCGATCCGCACCGCGATGCTCGCGATCGCGCCGCTCGACACGCCCGCGAACACGCCCTCGTCGTCGAGCAGCTTGCGCGTCCAGACGATTGCGTCGGTGTTCGTCACGAAGATCTTGCGGTCGAGCAGCGACAGATCGATTATCGGCGGGATGAAGCCGTCGTCGAGCGAGCGCAGGCCCTGCACGGGCTCGCCCTGCATCGGCTCGGCCGCGACGATCTTGCACGCGTCGCCGAATGTCTCCTTCATCCGCCGTCCGTTACCCATCAGCGTCCCCCCCGTGCCGAGCCCGGCGACGAACGCCGAGATCTCCTCGAGCTCTTCGAGGATCTCAAGCGCAGTCCCGTTGTAGTGCGCGTTCGGGTTGGCCTCGTTGCCGTACTGGTAGGGCATGTACAGCGACGCGTCGGCCTCGGCCATCTCGAGCGCCATCGCGACCGCGCCGTTCGATCCCTGGTCGCCGGGCGAGTAGACGATCTCCGCGCCGTACATCTCGAGCAGCTGCGTGCGCTCGGGCGTCACGTTCTCCGGCATCACGACCTTCAGCCGGTAGCCCTTGCGCGAGCAGATCATCGCCAGCGAGATGCCCGTGTTGCCCGACGTCGGTTCGAGGATCGTCTGCCCAACGGCGATCGCACCCTTCTCCTCGGCGTCGTCGATCAGAGCGCGGGCGACGCGATCCTTGACCGACCCCGTCGGGTTGCGCGACTCGAGCTTGGCCCACACGTGCACGCCCGGCTTCGGCGACAGGCTCGGCAGCTCGATCAGCGGCGTGTTGCCGATCGACTGGACGACGTCGCCGTAGCGGCCTCCGCACGGCCGGTTTCGCAGCCTCTGGACCGCCATTACTTCACGGAATATAGCGGCCCAACGGGGCTCTGGTGCATCAGTTCGGATTGGCGCGTCCGCGCGAGAACCGCCGTTCAGCCGCCGCCC
>DASXIJ010000068.1:0-2963 GCA_036498045.1 Solirubrobacteraceae bacterium | reverse complement strand
GTCGCCCGCACCCAGATGAACAGGAACGTGATCAGCCCCATCTTCGCCAGCACGACGAACGGGTCGACCCAGCCGGGAGGGTGGATGCCGAACGGCAGCAGCCACCCGCCCAGGAAGACCGTCGTGACGATCCCCGCCACGACGAGCACGTTGAGGTACTCGGCGAAGTAGTACGACGCGAAGCGCCCGCCGCCGAACTCGGTGTTGTAGCCGCCTACGAGCTCGGCGTCGGCCTCGGTCAGGTCGAACGGCGCGCGGTTGGTCTCCGCGAAGCCGGCGACGAGGAAGATCAGAAAGCCGGCGAGCTGGGGGATGAAGTACCACATGCCTTTCTGCGCGGTGACGATCCCGGTCAGCGAGAGCGTCTGCGCGGTGATCACCACGCCGACGAGCGCGAGCGCCTGGGAGACCTCGTAGGAGATCAGCTGCGCCGCGCCGCGCATCGCTCCGAGAAACGAGTACTTCGAGCCCGACGACCAGCCGCCGAGCATGATCCCGTAGAAAGCGACCGCGCCGAACGCGAACAGGTACAGAGGGCCGATCGAGACGTCGACTCCGTAGAGCCCGACTTTCGTCCCGAAGATGTCCTGCGTGTCGCCGAACGGGATGATCGCGAACGCGGCAACCGCGGTCAGGATCGAGATCGTCGGCGCCAGCGCGAACAGAACGCCGACCGACGTCGTCGGTCGAAACTGCTCCTTGGTCAGGAGCTTGAGGATGTCGGCGAGCGGCTGCATCGCGCCGTACGGTCCGACGCGGTTGGGTCCGTAGCGTCCCTGAAAGCGCCCGAGCAGCTTGCGCTCTGCGATCAGCACGATCGGGACGAGCTGCAAGCCGACGGCGAAGATCACGATCGACTTGATGATCTGGATCCACCACGGCTCGTAGTAGCCGACGACCGCAATCGGCGCGAAAGTGCTCACGACTTCGCCCCCGCGTCTGACGGGTGCTGCTCGACTTCGGCGCCGCTGAAGGTCTCCGGCTCGGCCGGCGGCTGCTGCGAGGCCTCCTCGTGACCGCCGTCAACGTCGCGGTCGCGCTGTTGCCAGCGCACCCCGCGCCCGCCGATCTGCTCGAGCGTCAGCCCCGCGTAGAAAGGGACCGCGTCGAACAGCGCGTGTGACGCCGTCTGCTCGCCGAGCACGCCGGTGTCGAGCCCGAGCCGCTCGGCGAGCTCGGCCAGCACCTGCCATCCCGCGCGCGTCGAGCCCGCGCGGGCGACCGCCTGGCGCAGGCGCTGCACGCGCCCGTCCGGATGTGTGACCGTCCCCTCCTTCTCGGCGTAGGACTCGGCGGGGAGGATGACGTTGGCGTGCTCGTGCATCCCCGCGCTCAGCAACGTCTGGTGCGCGATCACCGTGGTCGCCGTCTCGACCGCGCGCGACCACTCGCTCGGCGCGGCGCTCGCGGCGAGCGGGTCGCGCTCGTCGAGCGGGTCGGCCTGCAGCAGGTACAGCGCAGTCAGCTCGCCGCCGCCGAGCGCCGCGGCGATCGCCGGCGCGTCCAGGCCGTCCTCGCTCGCCTGGCGCAGGCCCGGCGCGGCGTTGGGCAGGACGCCGCTCTCGCGCAGGCCGCGTCCGTTGGACGTCGCCGGAACTTCCAGCAGCCCGGCGCCGTCGACGTCGGCGAGCCCCAGCTCCCCGGCTAGGTCGAGCAGCGCGCGCACGCGCTCGACGCCGTCCGGTCCGGCGGCAAAGCGCTCGCCCCACACGATCACGATCTCGTCACCGCGCTCTGCCACGCGCGCGGCGGTAGCGCGCAGCTCGTCGAGGTCCTCGCCCGTGGCACGCTCGAGCTGCAGGCCGTGACGGCGCACGCCCTTGCGCAGCCGCAGGTCGAGGATCGGCGCGTCGAGCAGCGGGTCGCAGTCCAGCAGGATCACCGAGTGCGCGAACTCGAGGTCTGAGACCGTCGCCTGCAGCCGCGGGTCGGCCAGTGTTTGCAGAAGCTCGAGCGGCAGCGTCCCGGCGACGCGCGAGTCGAGATGCGGTGAGCCGAGGCCGTCGCGCAGCAGCCGCGCGAGCAGCAGGCCCTCCTCGTTGGTGACGCCGGCGCCCGCGAGCGCACCCGTCCGCGCGCCGGCGCGCCGCAGGGCGACGCTCGCCTCCTCCAACGCGCGCTCCCACGAGACGGGCCGCAGCTCGCCGCCGTCGCGCAGCAGCGGCTCGCGCACACGCATCCCGACGTGCACGCTCGGACCTGCGCCGTTGGTCGAAGGCGGCTGCACGCCCTCGGCGAGCGCCGGATAGGCGAAGCGGCCGTGATCGCACAGCCAGCCGTCGTCGACCTCGGAGTGCTCGCGCGAGAGGACGCGCATGACGCGCTCGTCGCGGACGGTCAGCTTGACGTTGCACTGCGCCGGGCACAGCGTGCACACGGTGCCCGCGTCCTCGATGTCCCACGGGCGCGCGCGAAACCGGTAGGAGCGCGACGTCAGCGCGCCGACCGGGCACAGCTCGATGATGTTGCCGCTGAACGGCGCGACGTACGGATGGCCGTCGAACGTCGATACGAACGACTGCGCGCCACGCTCGAGCAGGACGAGCTGGTAGTCCTCGGAGATCTCCTGCGAGAAGCGCACGCAGCGGTAGCACAGGATGCAGCGCTCGCGGTCGATCGCGATCTTCGGCGACAGCGCGAGCGGCTTGACGAAATGGCGCTTGGGCTCGATGAAGCGCGAGATCCCGCCGCCCCAGCCGAAGCTGATGTCCTGCAGGGGACACTCGCCGCCCTTGTCGCACACGGGGCAGTCGAGCGGATGGTTGATCAGCAGGAACTCGACGACCGAGCGCTGCGCCTCCTTGACGCGCTCTGACTGCGTATGCACGACCATCCCGTCCTTGACCGGCGTCGAGCAGCCGGTCTGCAGCTTGCCGATGCCCTCGATCTCGACGAGGCACATCCGGCAGGCGCCGACCGGGTTGCCCAGTTTCGGCTCGTAGCAGAACACCGGGATCTCGACG
>DASXIJ010000067.1:0-3763 GCA_036498045.1 Solirubrobacteraceae bacterium | reverse complement strand
CTTTGGAATTGGCACCTTCCCGCAGTGACGGACGGTGGTTGCCGGGGTTTCGTAGGGCCAAGTCCCTCCACCCCTCTGGATGTGTCCAGCTATGTGCGCGGAAGTCTAGCAATCCGCCCGACGGACGCAACCCGAGCGAGCACGGCCGCCGGGCACCGACCGGCGTGCCGGCCGGCCGACGGTAACGCGGCGCGCGGCGCGGTGTAGGCCAGTCGATGGACGCATCGACAAGCGAGCACGTCGCCGCGCCTACCCCGGCGCCGGTGGACGCTTTCTCGCCCGCGCCGAAGCGGCGCATGCTAGTGATCGTCAATCCGTACGCTGCGACCGTCTCTGACCGTCTGCGCAACCTCGTCGTCTACGCGCTCGAGGGCCGCTACGAGGTCGATGCTGTCGACACCAAGGCGCGTGGGCACGCGACCGTCCTGTGTCGCGAGGCCGCGCACGAGGGATATGACGTCGTCGTCGCGTTCGGCGGCGACGGGACGGTCAACGAGGCCGCCAACGGGCTGCTCGGCTCGACGACCCCCTTGTGCGCCCTGCCCGGCGGCTCGGCCAACGTGTTCGTCAAGATCCTCGGCGTCCCCGGCGATCTGATCGACGCGACCGAGCACCTGCTGGCGATCGCCGACGACTGGCGCCCGCGCAAGATCGACGTCGGCGTCGTCAACGGCCGCTGCTTCACGTTCAACTCGGGCGTCGGGCTGGACGCGAGCGTGGTCGAGCGCGTTGACGCCCGGCCCGACCTCAAGGCGCGCTTCGGGCCGCACTTCTTCACGTGGAAGGCGCTCACGACGTTCTTCACGCGGTACCTGCGCCGCGCCCCGCAGATGGAGGCCCAGGTCGGCCCTCAAACGCTCCGCGGCGTCACGACCGTCGTGCAGAACGGCGCGCCGTACACCTACTTCCACGATCACGCAATCGAGATCGCCGAGGGCGCGGCGCTCGACTCGGGAACGCTCGCCGGCGCCGTGCTGCGGCGCGCGACGCCGCTCGGCGCGGCGATGATCGGCGTGCGCGGGCTCGTGCCGCGGCTGCGCGCCGTCGAGCACCGGCAGATCGCCGCCTTCCAAGACGTCGCCGAGCTGACCGTGCGGACCGCCGACGGACGGCCGCTGCCGCTGCAGGTCGACGGCGACTTCCTCGGCGAGGTCGACGAGGCGCGCTACTCGATCAAGCCGGGGGCGCTCACGGTCGTGGCGTAGCGCTCAGCCCGCGCCCGGCGTTACGCGATACGCGTCGAAGACGGAGTCGATGTTGCGCATCCGCGTGATCGCGCCCTTGAGCGTGTGCGTGTCGGCGACCTCGACGACGAACCGGTTCTTGACCATCGGCGGCGCCGACATGCAACGGGCTTCGAGGATGTTCGCGCCCGACTCGCTGAACACGCGCGACAGATCCTCGAGCAGTCTGTGGCGGTCCCACGCGTCGATCTGGATTTCGACGACGAACGCGGTCGACTGGTCGCCGTCCCACGAGACGCTCGTGAAGCGCTCGGGGTCCTTGCGCAGCAGCGCGACGTTCGGGCAGTCTTCCCGGTGGATCGTGATCCCGCGCCCGAGCGAGATGTAGCCGACGATCTCGTCGCCTGGCACCGGGCGGCAGCACTTGGCCAAGCGCAGCATCACGTCCTCCACGCCCTCGACCTTGATCCCGTACTGGCCTGAGGACCTCGTCGGGCGCCGCCGCGAGGAGCGCCCGACGCGCAGGATGTCCGCGGCGGTGTCCTCACCGTCGGCGGCCTCGCCCTGCTTCAGGCGCTGCATCACCTTACTGACGACGAGCTTCGGCGAGATCTTCGCCGCGCCGAGCGCGATGTAGAAGTCGTCGGCCTTGCGATAGCCGACCTCGCGGATCACGTCGGCCAGCAGCGCCGAGCCGGTGATCTTCTGCGCCGGCAGGCCGGCCTTGCGCAGGTGCTCCTGCAGCTGCTCGCGGCCGGAGTGCTCGGTGTCCTGGCGCGACTCGGCCTTGAACCATGCCTTGATCTTGTTGCGAGCGCGCGTCGTCTTGACGGTCGCCAGCCAGTCGCGCGACGGCCCGCGCTCGCGCTTGGCGGTGAGGATCTCGACGATGTCGCCCGAGCGCAGCTCGTAGTGCAGCGGGACGATCTTGCCGTTGACGCGAGCGCCGACGCAGCGGTGGCCGATCTCGGTGTGCACCTCGTAGGCGAAGTCCAGCGGCGTGGCGCCCGCCGCGAGCGACTTGACCTGGCCCTTTGGCGTGAACACGTAGACCTCGTCGTCGTACAGGTCGGTGCGCAGCGTCTCCATGAACTCGCGCGGGTCTGACATCTCCTGCTGCCAGTCGAGCATCGACCGCAGCCACTTCAGCTTCGCGTCGCCGCCTGCGCCATCGGCATCTCCGCCCGGCGCTCCGTTGGGGCCGACCTTGTAGACCCAGTGGGCGGCCACGCCGAACTCGGCCATCTCGTGCATCTCCTGGGTGCGGATCTGGATCTCCAGCGGCCGGCCCTCGGGCCCGATCACGGTCGTGTGCAGCGACTGGTACATGTTGAACTTCGGCATCGCGATGAAGTCCTTGAAACGGCCGGGCAATGGCTTCCAAAGCGAGTGGATCACACCGACGGTGCCGTAGCAGTCCTTCACCGAGTCGACGATCACGCGCATCGCCGTGAGGTCGTAGATCTCGTTGAACTCCCGGCCCTTCTTGGTCATCTTCGAATAAATCGAATAAAAATGCTTGGCCCGCCCGGCGATCTGGGCTTGGATGCCGAGCTCGGCCAGCTCGCGCGAGAGGTATTCGCCGGCCTCGCCCACGTAGCCCTCGCGGTCCTCGCGCTGCTGGGCGACCAGGCCCTTGATCTCCTGATACTTGCGCGGGTGAAGCGTCGCGAACGCGAGGTCCTCGAGCTCCCACTTGATCGCGTGGATCCCCAGCCGGTGGGCCAGCGGCGCGTAGATCTCAAGCGTCTCGCGCGCCTTCTCCATCTGCTTCTGCTTGGGCATCGCGTCGATCGTGCGCATGTTGTGCAGGCGGTCGGCGAGCTTGATCAGGATGACCCGCACGTCGGTGGCCATCGCGACCATCATCTTGCGGTAGTTCTCGGCCTGCGCCTCGTCGTGTGACTGGAACGTGATCCCCGTCAGCTTCGTGACGCCGTCGACGATCTGCGCGATCTCCTCGCCGAAGCGCTCGCGGACCTCCTCGATCGACGCCGACGTGTCCTCGACCGTGTCGTGCAGCAGCGCGGCGCACAGCGTCTCGGTGTCCAGGCGCATGCCGGCGCAGATCCGCGCGACGCCGACCGGATGCACGATGAAGTCCTCGCCCGACTTGCGCCGCTGGGCAGCGTGGTGCTCGCACGCGAACACGAACGCGTCCTGAACGCGCGTGCGGTCGATCTCCACCGCGGAGTCCGACGCGTGCTCGGAGACGATCGCGAACAGGTCGGCCAGCAGCCGGCGCTCGGGCTCTGACAGGTCAAGCCGCGGCGGCGGCTGCTCGCTCTTGCGCGGGCTCGCCGGGGCGGGCGCGGCCTGCTCGACCACGTCGGTCGCGTTCGGATCCTTTGCAACCGTCATGGTTAAAGGGTAGGGGACGACCTCGGCGGATCCAACAGGCCCTACGTCAGCGCAAACAGGACCAGCTCGCCGTCCTCTTCCAGCGGCTCCGGCTCGCGTGGCAGGCGCGCCGCCTGCACGACCGGCGCTGCGGGGCCGGCGTGTCGCAGGACCAGCCGCGGCTCGGATACGCCGTTGAACTCGTTGACCTCGAGCTTGAACGTCGCCTCCACCGGCTC
>DASXIJ010000066.1:0-23531 GCA_036498045.1 Solirubrobacteraceae bacterium | reverse complement strand
GCGCGCGCGGTGCGCGGCGTCGCCGACCCAGACGCGGTGCAGCCCACCCGGCTCGCTGGCGAGCTCGACCCGGTCGACGTCCTCTGCCTCCAGTCGCGCGCCGAAGCGCTCGGCCTGATCGCGGAACTTCTGCATGATCTCCGGGCCCATGATCCCGTCGGGGAAGCCGGGGTAGTTCTCGACGTCGGTCGTCTGCTGCAGCAGCCCGCCCCACGCAAAGCCCTCGAAGACGAGCGGGTTCAGGTTGGCGCGCGCGGTGTACAGCGCTGCGGTGTAGCCGGCCGGCCCACTGCCGACGATGATCACGTTCTCGACGTCGCTCATCTCATCTCCGATCCGTACTTTACTAAGTAAAGTATAGCCCGCGGCCGGGCTTTTGTCACCGTGCGGTGACGGCTCCCGTGGTGGGGAGCGCCTCCGCGCGGTCGGCCGATGCAGGCCCGTCGTCCTCCTCCTCGCGCCACTGGGCGACCTTGCGGCGCAGCTGGAGGTAGGCAATCGCCCCGGGCAACGTGGGCAGCCAGAAGGAGATCGCGCGGTAGGAGATGACCGCGAGCACCGCGAGGTTGATGTCGACGTTGAACGCGGCGAACGCGCCGATCATCCCCCCTTCGACACCTCCGAGACCGCCGGGGAGCGGCAGCAGGTTGCCGAGCGTGCCGATGAAGTACGACATCCAGATGACCGTGAACGGCGGCGCCGAGCCGAACGCATGGAACATTGCCCACAGCACGCCGATGTCAAAACCCCACCACGCCACCGCGCCGAGCAGGCCCGGTTCGCGCGCCCGCAGCAGGGCCCACGCCGTCCGAACACCGCTCGCGACGAGCGCCGGCGCCGTCGCGGCGTGTGCCAGCCAGTGGAAGCGCCGTCCCGAGGAGGCGGCACGCGCGGCCAGGCGCCGCTCGATGTCGCCCGGCAGCGTCGCGAGGGAGATAGCGGCCGCGAACAGCAACGATGCGACGATCGCCGGGACGATCGTGATCGCGAACGAGCCTCCGCCGGGGAACAGGCCGGAGCCGAGGCCGATCCCGTCGATCAGCAGCGACCCGGCGTAGACGACGTACAGCGACACGAGGAACGCGACCATCCGGCACGCGACCAGCCGGCGCTCCATACCCGAGCGGCGCAGCGCCCATGCCGTCAGCGCCACGCCACCCGCTCCGGCGGCCGCGAACAGGCGCGTCGCGGCGAGCCCGGCCATCGTGATCTCATAGCTCTCCGACCAGCCGATCCGGCTGTCGTCGCGGACGAACACCGTCCGGAACAGCACGACGTACCCGGCGAACGAGAGCAGCTCGAGCACGACGCCGATCGCGATCCACCAGCTGTCGCCGGCCGCGATCCGGTGGACGGTGCTGCCGACGTTGGTCAGCTTCGGCAGAACGAAGTAGAAGAAGGCGATGATCGTCGCCACGAACAGCGCGAAGCCGATCGCGCGGCGGCGCGTCAAGACGACGCGCGGCATCTCGTCGTGGTGCGCGGCGGCGCCGGGTCGCTCGCCGCTGACGGCGGCGTCGAGTTCCTGCGGCTCGCCGGGCTGTCGGCTCACGCCCCGGCCTGGGCTCCTTCGTGCGCGAGCTCCTCGAGCGCCAAGACCGCGTCCGCGAAGCGACGGGCGAGCGGCGCCGCCCGCGGCGCGAGGCGACGAACGGCGCCCGTCAGCGCCGCGCCGGCGAGCAGGTCCACCAGGTAGTGCTCGCCGAGATAGACGAGCGCGAAACCGAGCGTGAACGTGTAGGCGAAGCCAAGCGCGCCCGGCACGACCCCGACCTCCGCCAGCAGGAGCGCCGCCATCAGTGATGTCGCGAAGTGAAGCGAGGGCATCGCAGCAAGTGGGTTTCCTCCGAGGACACTGTAGAGCGGGCCCCACCTGTCACTCCAGAAATGCTCGCCGTACTCGGCCATCATCCTCCGCACGACAGGCGTCGCCGACGGCGAGCGTGCGCGCGAAGAGCCGGCTTCGCGTTCGCTCTCACCCGCTTCGGCGTACCATGGCGGCGCAGTGGGCACCAGCCAGTAGAAGATCGCGCCCAGATTGAACACGGCGTAGGTCATCGTCGCGCCACGCTCGAAGCGGTCGGGGTGACGCAACAGCAGATAGGCGACGGTGCCGTGCGGGACCATGAACCATGCCCAGTGCGCCCACACGAGCGCGCCGTCCAGCGCGCGCCACTCGGGGCCGTCCTCGCCGACTCGCGCGAGCGCGCGCTGCAGGCGCACGGTCGGCAGCTCGCCGAAGCCGAGCACGCGGTCGGCTGCGGCCGGGTAGTCAAAGCGCGTCCGGCGCTCCTGCGCGCGCGGGTCGTCGTGCGGCGTCTTGTACGCGGCGATGTAAGCCCACATCTGCAGCGAGCAGACGGCAACGTCGCGCACGCGCGAACGGCGCGTCGCTACGCACAGGCCGAGCGGCGCGGCAAACGCGACGGTCTGCGTCACGACCGGCGCGAGGGGAAGTCGCTTGCGCAGCGCCGGCGCGGCGACGCCCGCAGCAAGCACCCCCCAGGCGGTTGCTCTGAGGGCTGTCGAGCGCCGCACTGGCGCGAGTATATGTACGCCCGCGGCGGTCGCCGAGTGCCGGCCGGCTCTAGGAAACGACGCGTCGCTCGCGAGCGCGTGCGGCCGCCGCCTCGACGAGCCCCCCGATCACGGGACTGCGCTCGTCGGCCTCCGGGTGCCACTGCACACCCAGCACAAAGCTGCTCTGCGGCAGCTCGATCGCCTCGACCAGCTCGTCGATCGACGAGCGCGCGCTCACGCGCAGTCCGTCGCCCAGGCGCTCCACGCCCTGGTGGTGATGCGACTTGGTCGCGTGCCGTGCCGATCCGATCACCGTCATCGCGAGCGTCCCCTCGATCACGTCGACATCGTGGTCGGAACCGTCGAACGACCCCAACACGCGCCGGTGGTCGGTGTGGCCGACGTGCTCGGGCAGGTGCTGGTTGAGCGTGCCGCCGAGCGCGACGTTGATCAGCTGCATCCCGCGGCAGATCCCGAGCACGGGCAGGTCGCGCTCGATCGCTGCGAGCGTCAGCGCGATTTCCGATGCGTCGCGCTCGGGGACCGTGCCGTGCGTCTCGGGGTGCGGCTGTTCGCCATAGCTCGCCGGGTCGATGTCCGCGCCTCCCGCGAGCAGGAGGCCGTCGAGCAGCTCGAGCGCTTCGGCGGGCTCGTCGACGAGCGTCGGGTCTGGGGGCAGGAGCACCGCGAGCGCGCCGGCGCGGTTGACCTGCCGCACGTAGTTTCGTGGAAGCAGCACCGCGTCCTGGTCCCACACGCTCCAGCTGGCGCGCTCGACGGCGGTGCACAGTCCGATGACGGGTCGATCCATCGCACACACCATAGGATCAACGCGCGTCGCCGGCGGCCGCGAGGCGTCTGCGCGCATTGAACCCGCGTGGCGAAGGAGAGCGAATGGACGAGCGCAGCGAGCAACTCGAGACGGTCAACGTGCGTCGCGACGGCGGCGTGAGTGCGATCGAGCTGAACCGCCCGAAGGCGCTGAACGCGTGGAACGCACAGCTGGGGGCCGATCTGCTCACGGCGCTGCGCGACGCCGCCGAGGACGAGGCAGTCCGCGCAGTCGTGATCACCGGCGGCGGCCGCGCGTTCTCCTCGGGCGCCGACCTGCGGGACGTCAGCGGCGGCGACACGACGCCCGACGGGCGCCCGAACGTGTACAAGACGCTGACCGAGCGCTACCACCCGATCATGCTCACGATCCGCGAGCTGCGAAAGCCCGTCGTCGCCAGCGTCAACGGGCCGGCCGTCGGGATCGGCTGCTCGCTCGCGCTCTGCTGCGACCTGATCATCGCCGCCCAGAGCGCGTACTTCCTGCTCGCGTTCGTGAACATCGGGCTCGCACCAGATGGCGGCTCGTCGGTTTTCGTGCCCAGCCGCGTGGGAGCCGCGCGAGCGACCGAGCTGGCGATGTTGGGCGAGCGCCTCACGGCCGAGCGGGCGCTCGAGTGGGGGCTGATCAACCGCGTCGTCGCCGACGATCAGCTGAGCGCGGCGACCGGCGAGCTGTCCGCTCGCCTGGCGAGCGGACCGACACGCTCCTACGCCGCCGCCAAGCGCCAGCTGAACAACTGGCAGTACGCGCGAATCGCCGAGCAGCTCGAGCTCGAGGCGCAGATCCAGCAGGAAATGGCGGCCAGCGACGACTTCCTCGAGGGCGTCACGGCGTTCGCCGAGAAGCGCGCGCCGCGATTCTCCGGAAGCTAGGCGACGCCCAGGCGACTCGTGGCATACGTCATCAAGCCTGTACGGCGCACGCGTGAATAGAATCTCCGCCGCCTTGGGCCATCTCGCTTCCACGCTGGCGTTCTTCACCCCGCAATCGGGCGGATCGCCCAACGCAAACCAGATCGACAGCCTGTTCAAGATCACGCTCGTGATCGCGCTCGTGATCTTCGCGCTCGTCGAGGGCGGGCTCGTCTATGCGCTGATCAAGTTCCGCAAGCGCAGGCGCAAGGGGACCGTGGCGGCGCAGATCCGCGGCAACACCCGACTGGAGGTCAGCTGGACGGTCGCGGCCGCGCTGATCCTCGTCGGGCTCGCGGTGGTCACGTTCGCAAAGCTGTCGTCGATCCAGAACCCGTCGAACTCGGGCCCCGGCGGCGACACGCTGGCCAGCAGCGATGGCGGCCTGCTCTACGCGAGCTCCGAGCGAAAGCTGCCCCCCGACGGGAAATCGCTGAACATCAAGGTGATCGGCCGCCAGTTCATCTGGCAGTACGTCTACCCCGGCGCCACCGAACCCGACGGCCTCGGCGCGCCCTACTCCTATGAGGAGATGGTCGTCCCGACGAACACGACCGTCACGCTCGACGTGGTGGCGGCGGACGTCGTGCACGAATGGTGGGTCCCCCAGCTCGGGGGCAAGGTCCAGGCGATCCCCGGCTATCACAACTACACCTGGTTCAAGGCGCTCAAGCCGGGGGTCTACCGCGGGCAGTGCTCGTTCATCTGCGGTCGCGGCCACGCCCGGATGATCGCGACGGTCAAGGCCGTGCCGCCCGCCCAGTTCGACGCATGGCTGGCCGAGCAGAAGAAGCTGATCAGCGAAGCCAACCAGCAGGCGAAGATCGCCCGCGCGAAGCTCGGCACCCAGACGGGCGCCGGTCAGGTCGAAAACCCCTAGCGACTCGAGGAAGACAGCTCACACGATGGCAACCACGACCGCACCGATCCCGCTCGTCACCACGCACGACGTGCAAGCGCCCGCGCCGGCGACCGGCCGCCGCGGGTGGACGAGCTGGGTGACGACGACCGACCACAAGCGGATCGGGATCATGTACATGGTCACGACGTTCGTGTTCTTCTGCCTCGGCGGCGTCGAGGCGCTGCTGATGCGCCTCCAGCTCGGAGCGCCCGACAACACGCTGGTCACGCCGACGGTCTACAACCAGCTGTTCACGATGCACGGGACGACGATGATCTTCCTGTTCGTCGTGCCGATGATGGCCGGGCTGGCCAACTACTTCGTGCCGCTGATGATCGGCGCGCGCGACATGGCGTTCCCGCGCCTGAACGCGCTGTCGTACTGGCTGCTGCTCGCCGGCGGGATCGTCTTCTACGCGTCGATCTTCTGGAACCCGCCCGAAGCGGGCTGGACGAGCTACCCGCCGCTGTCGAGCGCCAGCTTCTCACCCAGCGGCGGCCAGGACGCATGGATCTACCTGATCCACCTGACCGGCATCTCGTCGATCCTCGGGGCGATCAACCTCTACGCGACGATCGCGAACATGCGGGCGCGTGGAATGAGCTGGGGGCGCCTGCCGCTGTTCGTTTGGGCGATCCTGACGTACTCGGTGCTGATCATCTTCGCGATGCCCGTGATCGCAGCCGCCGTGACGATGCTGCTGACCGACCGCCACTTCGGCACGCACTTCTTCGATCCGGGCACCGGCGGCTCGTCGCTTTTGTGGCAGCACCTGTTCTGGTTCTTCGGGCATCCCGAGGTGTACATCATGATCCTCCCCGGCTTCGGGATCGTCTCGGAGATCCTGCCCGTGTTCGCGCGAAAGCCGATCTTCGGCTACCGGGCGATCGCCGCGGCGACGGTCGCGATCGCGTTCCTCGGGTTCCTCACGTGGGCGCACCACATGTTCACGACGCCGATCCCCGAGGCGATCCTCGTGTTCGTGATGCTCAGCTCGTTCTTGATCGCCGTCCCGACGGGCGTGAAGATCCTCAACTGGATCGCGACGCTATGGCGCGGGACGGTCGAGTTCACGACGCCGCTGCTGTTCTGCGCCGGCTTCATCGCGCTGTTCGTGATCGGCGGGATCTCGGGCATCTTCCTCGCGATCTTCCCGATCGACTGGCAGGTCAAGGAAACGTACTTCCTGGTCGCGCACCTGCACTTCGTCCTCGTCGGCGGCTCGGTCATGACGATCTTCGCGGCGATCTACTACTGGTTTCCGAAGATCACCGGGCGGATGCTGAGCGAGGGGCTCGGCAAGCTGAGCTTCTGGCTGATGTTCGTGGGGATCCTGGCCACGTTCCTGATCCAGCACGTGATCGGCCTCGACGGGATGCCACGGCGGGTGTACGAGTACGACAACATCGGCCACCTGGCGCTGTACAACCAGATCTCGACGG
The DNA here is from genome assembly GCA_036498045.1 of Solirubrobacteraceae bacterium. Classification (GTDB taxonomy): domain Bacteria; phylum Actinomycetota; class Thermoleophilia; order Solirubrobacterales; family Solirubrobacteraceae; genus Palsa-744. The sequence goes on along the minus strand of DASXIJ010000066.1, from coordinate 16,922 downwards.
TCGGCTCGTTCATCCTCGCCCTCGGCGTGCTCGTGACGATCATCAACGTCGCGCGCAGCGCCAAGGTCGGCGTCGTCGCCGGTCCGGACCCGTGGAAGGCGAACACGCTCGAGTGGTTCACGACCTCGCCGCCGCCGGTCAACAACTTCGACGTCGTTCCGCAGGTACGCTCGGTCGAACCGATGAAGGACATCAGGCGCGAGGTCGAGCGACGCAGCGGCGTCGGCGCGAGCGGCTCTTCCGCCGTCGTGCCGGCCGGCGCCACGCAGGTCGGGGTGTAGCGTGTCCGGCGTCGCGCCCACCCTGCAGGCGCCGGCGATCGGTCCGGCGCTGCGGGCGCGCCAGATGCTCGGCGACTACGTCGAGCTGACCAAGCCGAAGGTCCAGTCGCTGCTGCTGCTGACGACGATCGCGACGATGTACGTCGCGGGCGACCCCTCGCCGCTGCTGGTCGCGCTGACGTGCCTCGGCGGCTACCTCTCGGCCGGCGGCGCCGGCGCGGTCAACCACTGGTTCGACCGGGACATCGACGCGCAGATGACGCGCACGGCCAGCCGGCCGATCCCCGCCGGACGGATCTCGCCGCGCGCGGCGCTCACGTTCGGCTGCACGCTCGCGGCGCTCTCGCTGCTTGAGCTCTCGCTCGCGGTCAACCCGCTGGCCGCGGCGCTGTCCTTCTCGGGCTTCCTCGGCTACGTGCTCGTCTACACCGTCTGGCTGAAGCGGCGCACGCCGCAGAACATCGTGATCGGCGGCGCCGCCGGCGCCGTCCCGCCGCTCGTCGGCTGGGCGGCCGTGACCGGCTCGGTCGGCGGCACCGCGGTGATCCTCTTCTTCATCGTCTTCTTCTGGACGCCGCCGCACTTCTGGGCTCTGTCGCTGCTGATGAAGGACGAGTACGCGAAGGTCGGCGTCCCGATGCTGCCGGTCGCGCGCGGCGAGCAGGAGACGCGGCGCCAGATCGTGCTCTACTCGGTCCTGCTGTACGCGGTGACGCAGCTGCCGTACTGCGCGGGCGGGTTCGGCGTCGTCTACCTCGGCGCGTCGCTCGTGCTCGGCCTCGGCTTCATCGCCGGCGCGGTGCGCCTGTACCGGCGTGCCGATCGCACGTCGGCGCTGCGTCTGTACCTCTACTCGCTGGCCTACCTCGCGCTGCTGTTCTGCGCGATGGTCGCCGACAAGCACCTGTAGGCTTTTGCGCCGATGAACCGCCGCCTGGCACGCAAGAACCTCCGTACCGGCTGGATCGTCGCGGCGATCTGCATGTTCATGTTCGGCATCACGTTCGTGGTCGCCGCCGTGTACGTGTCATGAGCCCGCTCGACCCCGAGGTGCCGCCGGTCGGCGAGGAGATCCACCTTCCCGGGCCGTCGATCCTGCCGGTGTTGACGGGGGTTGGGCTGACGCTGACGCTCGTCGGGATCACGACGTTCATCGAGCTGACCGTGGCCGGCGGAGTGATCACGATCTGGTGCGTCGTCCGCTGGCTCAAAGACACCAGCCGCGAAACCGACGAACTACCGCTCGACTAGCAGTTAGGGCTCGAGGGGCTCAGGCGCGTCGGCGGGGCGTCGCGCGCGGTCCCCACACCGCGCGCGAACCCTCACTCACCCCACCCCTGCGCTGGCCGGAACGGGACAGATCGCTCCGTCGTCGGTCCAGCAGCGCACGACGTCGCGAACGGAGAGAATGCCCACCGTCTCTCCCCTCTCGACGACGATCAGATGGCGGAAGCCGCCGCGCACCATCGCGGCTGCCGCCTCCTCGAGCGACCAGTCAGGCGCGGCATACACGACGTCGCTCGTCAGGTGTCTCGACACGAGCTCGGCATCGGGATCCTCGCCCGCGCCGAGCGAGGTCAGGATGTCGCGCTCGGTGATGATCCCAGGGCCGGCGCCGTCAGGGTCCATCACGACGGCGGCTCCCACGTTGCGACGCGACATCAGCTGTGCGACGGCGCGCAGGCTGTGGTCGGGACCGACGTTCAGGACGGTCGGACTCATCCCTTCGCCTACTTGCATCGTCGCTCCTTTCGCGTCGCGGTGTTTTCGCGAGAGCCCAGTCGAGCACTTGCAACGATCGGCTCAATCTAGTACCCGGATCACCGTCCGTCAAGCGTCGAGCCGTTCGCGGGGAGAAGCCATTAGGATCACGCCGCGATGGAGAGGCCCGTGGCAGCGAAAGCGCGTATGACCGCTCGGGATGGAGCCCGCCGGCCGCATGGGTAGGCGGCGTCCGCTGATCCTCACGATCGTCGCCGCCGTGCTGGCGACCGCGATCGGGATCGTCCTCAGCTTCGTGATCCACTGGTTCCCGGTGCAGGCGTCGACGCAGGCGCATAACACCGACCGCCTCTACCACGTGCTCGTGATCGCGACGATCCCGATCTTCGTGCTCGTCGTCGGCGTGATCCTCTACTGCTGCTGGCAGTTCCGGATGAAGCCCGGCGAGGAGCTCAAGGACGGACCTCCGATCCACGGCAACACCCGCCTGGAGGTGATCTGGACGGCGGCGCCCGCGATCCTGCTGCTGGGGATGGTCGCGTACTCGTTCGTCGTGCTGCACGACAACGAGAAGAAACCGGCGCGCGAGATCAACGTCGGCGTCACCGGCCAGCAGTTCGAGTGGAGCTTTCAGTATCCGCCCTCGGTGACGGGCGGCAAGCCGGTCGAATCCGCCCAGCTGTACCTGCCCAAGGGCGAATCGGTCAAATTCGACATGCGCTCCAAGGACGTGATCCACGCGCTGTGGATCCCCGCGTTCCGCGTGCAGGAGGACGTCGTCCCCGGGATCACGACCCACTACCGCGTGACCCCGACGCGCCTGGGCACGTATCCGGTCGTCTGCAACCTGCTGTGCGGGTTGGGGCACTCGACGATGCGCACGAAGGTCCACGTCGTGACCCGCGAACGGTTCGAGGCATGGCTGAAGGGCCGCGCGACGGCGAGCACCGCAGGCGGCGCGAGCGAAGCCGCAGGCGCGGGCACATCCGGGACGGCTACGGGATAATGCCGGCCATGACCAGCACGCGCTCGAACGCGACGAATCCCGCTCGGACGGCGCGCTGATGGCGACCGCGGTCCACGCACCCGGTCCCGCCCACCAGGGCTCGGGCTACGGCGGCTCGGGCTTGTCGCTCGGTGCGAAACTGCGCGCGCCGGGCTTCTACCGCGCGGCCTGGATGATGGTCCTCGCCGTCGCGTTCGCGTTCTTCTTGACGTGGGTCGTGCGGATGAGCACGGGCCACACCACGTTCAGGCACTACATCGACGGCGAAGCGATTCTGACGGTCTCGCTGCTCGCGGTGCCGCTGGCCTTCCTGGTCGGGATCGGCGGGTTCGACTACTGGTTCTACTGGGCGGCCGGGCGCAAGACCCGACCGGAGGATCACTCCGGCCACGGCGCGTACACGTGGCGTGACTACTTCCGGATCAACACCGACCACAAGGTGATCGGGATCCAGTACACGGTCAGCTCGTTCTTCTTCCTGCTCGTCGGCGGGCTGATCGCGATGCTGATGCGCGCCGAGCTCGCCGCGCCGGGCGCGCAGTTCGTCGACTCGAACACCTACAACGGGCTCTTCTCGGTCCACGCGTCGCTGCTGATCTTCCTGTTCGTGATCCCCGTCTTCGCCGGGCTCGGCAACTTCGTGATCCCGCTGATGATCGGCGCCCCAGACATGGCGTTCCCGCGCCTGAACGCGCTCTCTTTCTGGCTCTTGCCCGTGGCCGGGCTGATGATGCTCGGGAGCTTCTTCGCGCCGGGCGGAGCGTTCGCCGACGGGTGGACCGCGTACGCGCCGCTATCGACCGATGCACCGGTGGGACAGACGTTCTTCTCGATCGCCGTGCAGTTCGCGGGCGCGTCGTCGATCATGACCGCGCTCAACTTCCTGGTCACGATCATCACGATGCGTGCGCCGGGGATGAGCTTCTTCCGCCTGCCCCTGCTCGTCTGGGCGAACTTCGCGACGTCCTTGCTCGTCGTCATCGCGACGCCGTTCATCGCCGCCTCGCAGTTCTTCGTGCTGCTCGACCGCGCGCTCGGCTTCAACTTCTTCAATGCCGCCAAGGGCGGTGACGTGCTGATGTATCAGCACGTCTTCTGGTTCTACTCGCACCCGGCCGTCTACATCATGATGCTGCCGGGCTTCGGGATCGTCAGCGAAATCATCGCCGTCAAGTCGCGCAAGCCGATCTTCGGCTACCGGATGATGGCATTCTCGCTGCTGGCGATCGTCGGGCTCGGCTTCACCGTCTGGGCGCACCACATGTTCACGTCGGGGATGGCTGCCTGGATCCGGATCCCGATGGCGATCACGACGGCGATCATCGCCGTCCCGACCGGGATCAAGATCTTCTCGTGGCTGGCGACGCTGTGGCGAGGCGTGCTCCATCTCGACACCCCGATGCTGTTCGCGCTCGGCTTCTTGACGACGTTCACGCTGGGCGGGATCAGCGGCGTGATGCTCGCGATGATCCCGTTCGACATCCACGTGTCGGCGACCTACTTCATCGTCGCGCACATCCACTACGTGCTCTTCGGCGGGTCGCTGATGACGATCTTCGCCGGCGTCTACTACTGGTTCCCGAAGATGACCGGGCGGATGTACGACGAGCGCCTGGGCAAGTGGCACTTCTGGAGCACGTTCGTGTTCTTCAACCTGACCTTCGGCCCGATGCATATCCTCGGCCTTCAGGGCATGCCGCGCCGGGTCGAGGACTACGCGTCGAACTTCGCCCCGCTCAACCTGTTCATCTCGATCGCGAGCTTCGCGCTCGGGCTGAGCACGCTGATCTTCCTCTACAACATCGTGACGAGCTGGCGCGGTGGCCCGATCGCCGTGAGCAATCCGTGGCGCGGGATGACGCTTGAGTGGCAGGTCTCCTCGCCGCCGCCGGTGTTCAACTTCGACAAGCTGCCGACCGTCGTCGGCGGACCGTACGAGTACGGCGTGCCCGGAGCGATCCACGGCACGTTTGCGCCGACCCCAACGCCGGCGACGGCCACCGCCGGAGCGGGACCGGGGCCGTCGGCGAGACAGGTGCCAAGCGAGTGAGCAGAGGAGCGCACCGATGAAGGAAGTCCTCGTTGTCGCCAGCCGCACTCTGGGAGGCGCCAAGCTGCTCGACGCCGTCCGCGCGCGCGCCGCTCAGGGCGAGGTCCGCTTTCGCCTGGTCGTGCCGCAGAGCGACCCGCGAGCCGGCCTGGTGATCTACGACGAGGCCGTGCGCGAATCCGCGCAGGCACGCGTCGACCTGGCGCTCTCGCTCGTCGCCGGCGAATCGATCGACGCCACCGGCGAAGTCGGCGACGCAGACCCGTTCCTCGCGACGATGGATGCGATCGCGCTGCGCCGGCCCGACGAGATCATCGTCTCGACGTACCCCGCCGTCAGCTCCGGCTGGCTGCGCCGCGACCTGATCGAACGGATCCGCAACGCGTCGGGACTGCCGGTCGAGCACGTCGTGACCGACGTCGACCAGGAGGGGCTGCCGTTCCAGGTCACGCTCGTGCTGGCGAGCAAGACCCTCGAAGGCGAGCGCCTGCTCGACCGCCTCAAGGAGAAGGGCGCCGACGGAGGGCCCCGCCTGTTCGTCGTCGTGGTGCCACAGCCCGATGGCAGCGGCAACGCTCCCCGCCAGGCCCGCGAGCGCCTCGCGGCGATGCTCGGCCGTCTCCACGAGGCGGGCCTGATCGCGTCGGGGATGATCGGCGACCCCGACCCGTACACCGCGGCCGCGAATGCGCTCGAACTGTTCCGCGTCGATGACATCGTCATCTCGACGCTGCCCGACCAGCGTTCCGGCTGGCTGCGCGCCAACCTGATCGAGCGCGTCCGCCACATCACCTCGGCGCCGGTCGAGCACGTCGAAGTCGACATCCACAACACGACCGCGGCGTCGGCGGCGTAGCGATGGAGGCAGCGAGCATCGCCACCGGCGCCGGCCACGCCGAGCACGAGCACCACGGGCCACCCGCGGCGAACGTCAGCTCGCGCGTGGAGCCCCAACTCCTCGGGATGTTGCTTTTCATCATCTCCGAGGTGATGGTCTTCGGCGCGTTCTTCACCGCGTACTTCTTCATCCGCGTCGCGCAGGGCGACCCGTGGCCGGCCCCCGGGACCACGCTCCCGGTCGAGGTCGCCGGCGTCAACACGGCGATCCTCGTGTCCTCGTCGTTCACGATCCACTGGGCCGAGCAGTCGATCAAGCGGGGCAACCGTTTCGGGCTGAAGGCCGGCATGCTGACCACGTTCCTGCTCGGCTGCACCTTCCTGTTCATCCAGATCAACGAGTACGCCAACATCGGCTTCGCGCCGCAGGACCACGCCCAGCAGACGATCTTCTACTCGCTCACCGGGCTGCACGGGGCGCACGTCTTCATCGGCCTGCTGCTCCTGCTGTTCGTGACGATCCGCTCGTTCCGCGGCCACTACAGCCCAGAGCAACACCGCGGCGTCGAAGTCCCAGGCATCTACTGGCACTTCGTCGACATCATGTGGTTGGTCGTCTACACGACCGTCTACATCATTTAGGAGTCTCGTCGGTGCCCAAGCTCCTAGCGGCCCGTCGTCCAAGCGGAGCAAGGACGCAGGGAGCGTGGCGTACTACGTACGCGAGCGACCGAGGACGCCGCTCCGCGCCGCGTCGACGGGTCGCTAGGACGTGTTGAACCCGCTGCGCAGCGAGGGCGAGGCGTTTCGCCTGCTGCTCTACGCGCTCGCCGTGATCGTGACGATCATCGTCGTGATCGTCGTCGTTCGCGCGATCACATAGTGAGCCGGAGCGGCGCCCGAGCGCCGCTGGCGTAAGCTCTCGCCGATGGACCCGAGCGAACGCGACAGGCGCGCGTTGATCGGCGCCATCGAGACGATTGCGACGCTCGTCGTCGTGCTCGCGATCATCGCGTTCGTCGTCTGGTTCCTGTTCTTCGCCCACGACCCGCTGCTGCGGGTTTGACGCTGCGCAGAGCTACTTGACCGTCAGCGTCCCGTACATCCCAGCCTGGCGGTGCCCGGGCACCTCGCAGAAGAACGTGTAGGTGCCGGGCTTGAGCGTCACGCTGACTTTTGCCACGCCGGTGGAGATGATCGGCGTCGCACCGATTTTGGTGCCCTTCGCTGTGGCGCCGCCTTCGCCCGTTTCCAGCGCGAGGTTGTGACCGACGCCTGACATGTTGGGCATTTCAACCGACACCGCTCCGGCCGTTGCCGAGGCCTTGTTGGTTTCGTAGGCCAGCTGGCCGGCCGCATTCGCCGCGATCGACAGCTTGCCGCCCTTCTCGACCGCCGGCTTGCCCGCACCCGGCGCCGCCACCGCGCTGGCCAGCAGCCCCGTGTCCTTGCCGGGCTTGGCAGCAGTCGCCGCGACATACGCAGCGACGTCACGGCGCTTTGCGCCGCTGACGAGGTTCTTCGGCATCGCGCCTTCGGGGTTGGGGATCTGGATCTGCTGTTCGACGACCCCGCGCACCGTGCTGCGCTTCGCTCCTTCTTCGAGGCTCGCGCGGAACGCTTCGTCGAGGTTCGGCCCGACGATGCCCTTCGTCGACGCACGGGCGAGCGTGTGGCACGAGCCGCACTTGGCGACGAACTGCTGCTTGCCGACGATCAGGTTGGCGTTGTCGGCGCCCTTGACCGAGCAGCCGGCGGCGGCGAGCGCAAGCACCGCGAGCGAGGCCGGCGTGGCCGCGCGCAGCGCCCTCCGGCGGATCGCGCGAGCGCGCGCGGACCGGCAGTTCTTCGCTTCGTCGTGCCCCATGAGCGGGCGGAACACTATCCGAACGGCCGGGCGCTTCGGCGCCCGCCGGGCCGGCCGGCGACGCGCGTTCATGGCGTCTGCAACAGCTCCAGCTCTCCCCGGGCGGCCGCCACGACGCCGCGCGCCACCCCCTCCCACGACCAGCGCTCGCGGACCGTCGTGACGAGCCCTTCGCGCGTACGAGCCCGCACCCGGACATCTGCCGACAGCCAGCCGATCACGCGCTCGCAAAGCGCGCGTACGGCATCGTCGTCTACGCCGAACGACAGCAGCCACGCGACCTCCTCCGGAACGGCGGCGGCGAGCGCGCCGCTGACCTCGGCCAGGCCGGAGTGCCCCGCGCTGATGGGCAGCGCGCCGCACGCGGCAGCCTCGGCGGCGACCATCCCGAACGCCTCCGGGAACGTACTCGGCACGATGATCGCCTCGCACGCCGGGAGCAGCTCGGCCAGCTCGTCGTGCTCAAGACGGCCGGTCAATACGACGCGCTCGCCCAGCGTGCTCGCGGCCGCCACGTAGCTGTCGAGCGCGTCCCCGCTGAGGCCGTCGAGAAACGCGAGCAGGTGACGCAGCGGGCGCGCCGGCGCCGCTGCGTCCTCGCGCGAGCGCCCTGCGCGCGCGATCGCGCGGGCCTGCTGGATATCGCCCGCCGAGAGCGCGTCGCACAGCTCCTCCAACGGCTGTCGGTAGGCGCCGAAGCCGACCACGACGAGCTGCGCTTCGGGGGAGGCCTCCAGCACGAGCGGCCACGCCGCCAGCAACAGGTCGATGCCCTTGCTGACGATCAGCTTGCCGACGAACGCAACGAGCGGCGCCTGGCCCGGCCGCAGGCGCGAAAGCGCCTCACCGGCCGCGAGCTCGTCACGCGCGAACGCGTCGGCGCGTCCGGGTCGCTCTCCGCCGCGCGCCTCGGGGTCTCCGCCTCCTCCACCCCCTGAGCCGACTGGCGCCGCGGCGTTGCGCAGCCGCGCACCCAGCGTCGTCACGCCGGTCGCCGCCTCCGCGGGCTCGCGCGGAGCGAAGCGCGCCACGTCGACCCCCGGTGGACCCAACCGAGTGCGGCGTTCGACGTCGCTGTCGTTGAGCGTGCGCCAAAGGCTCGTGGCCGTGTGATGCGAGCCGACGAGCACGCCGCCCGCGTCGCGCACCCCCTCACGCGCCAACGCGAGGAAGCGCTCAGGCTGCGGCTTGACCGTGTACTCGAGCGCACTGCCGTGCACCTTCACGGCGTACGGCACCGTTCCGGCGAGCGCGCGCGCGACGATCACCGGCCCCATCACCAGGTGGTTTGCAAGTGCCACGTCAGGCGCCGCGAGCGCGACCACGTCGCGCACTGCGGCGACGTTCGCGCCGACGTAGCGCGCGATCTCGGCGTCGGTGCAGTTTGCAAACGTCCGCGCTTCGACCCCCTCGTAGCGGTCGGCGACGTAGACCGGGAGCAACCCGCCGATGTCCGGCCGGTAGACGACGCAGCGCGGCCCTTGAACGGGCTCGTCACGCAGCTCACGCACACGCAGGGCGCCATCGTCCCAATCGCCCGCGGCGTCGACGAACGGCTGGCGCTCGGGGTGGCGATCCTGACAGAGCAGGTGCACCTCGTGGCCGAGCTTGACGAACGCAGCCGCCAGCCGCGCGTTGTAGACGTTCGATCCGGTGCCCTCCAGCAGGTAGCCGTGGAACACGAGGATGCGCACCCCGGCGAGACTATCGATCGCGTGCCGGCTGACCGCTCCGATAAAGTTGTGGCCGTGAGCGCCACCCAGCGGTATCGCATGCGCAATCCGGCCAACGGGCGCGAAGTCGTCATCGAGGCCGAGCCCGAGGAGATCTACCTCGACCGTGAGACGGGTGACGAGCTCGAAGTCGTCGGCAAGGTTCTCCCGCTCGCGCCGTCGACGTCGCGCCTGCCGTGGGCGGTCGAGAACCTGCGTTTTTGCGGCTGGTGCGGCCAGCTCGCCCAGAAGGACCTCAACGACTGCCCCACATGCGGCAGGCGGATGGGCCCGCTCGGATCGCGCACGGGGGATCGGTGAGGGCGAGCGCGGTCGCGCTGGTGGTCGCGCTGCTGCTCGGCGCCGCAACGCTGGGAGCCTGCGGCGGCGGCGCCAGCGCATCCGACGCCGTGCCCAAGAGCACGCCCGAAATCACCCCGCCGAACGACACGAGCGCCGAAAAAGTCGCGGCGCAGACGACCTCGACGTCGACCTCGAAATCGGCGACGAGCACGTCGAAAACGGAAAGCCCGGCAAACGAATCCGGTGGCAACGAAGCGACCGAAGAACCTGAAAGCGGCGGCAGCTCCAGCGGCGCCGGCGAATCCAAAGAATCCACGCCGTCCGGCGGCGCGGCGGCCGAAAGCGAAAAAGAACCCGAAAAATCATCCGCCGGATCGAGCCCGTCCGGCGGCGCCAGCGCGCCGACGAAATAGCCCAGCCCGTTCGGCCAGCGGCGTCCTATGGGGTCGAGATCAGCGTGGCGCTGTAGGTCAAGCGGGCGGTCTGATACAGGCAGAAGTACTGCACCGCCGAGCCGATCGACGTCTGCGTGCTCTGCGAGCTGGTGCTCGCGCACTGCTTCTTTTCGCGGCTCGCACGCCACGAGGTGTCCTTGCCGAACCCGAGCGCAAGCGACGGGGCCCACGTCGGGACGGTCAACGCGATGATGTCGCCCTTCCTGACCCTGATCGTCGTTTCGAGCGGGAACTGGACGGTCTTGCCGAAGTACTTTTCGAGTTTGACCGTCGGGCTCGAGGCGATCAGCTTGTAGGTGAGGTTCGGTTTCTTTTCGGCGCGCAGGACGGCGATTCCCGCTTCGGCAGGACCACCCTCGTTGGCGTTGAAGAACTTGATCTGCGTCGCGTTCGGCTTGCCGAGCGTGATCGTCCACGCGACCACCGACCCGGCTTTCGGCGCGTCCATCAGCGTGGTGTTCGTCGCAACCTTGACCTGGAATCCGGTCGTCCGGCTGACCGCCAGGCACGGGCTCGCCGGGCAGCTGGGCACCGTCGGCGGGGTCGTCGTTCCGATCACGCCGACTTCGGCGATCGTCGCCGGCGCGACGGCCGGGAGGACAAGGACGAGCGCGATGCTCGTGAGGATGGCTGTGTATGTCCGTTTCATTACTGCCCTCCAACACGCGCCGAGGCCGGATGTAGCGTTCTGGGCATTCGCTATTCGCCGGCCAGTTCCTGCGCGGCGGCGGCGATCTCGCCCGGGTCCCCCGGCGCCGGAACCCACGGGAGCCGCACCGGATCGCCCTCATAGCGAGGGATCACGTGCACGTGGAAGTGGAACACGGTCTGAAAGGCGACCGCACCGCACGAGTTCAGGAGGTTCACGCCGTCGGCGCCGAGCCGATCCTTCGCGCATCGCGCCAGGCGCTGCGCGGCCAGGCCGACGGCCGCGAGGTCGTCCGCATCGATGCTCAACAGATCCGGCGAGTGCTCGCGAGGGACGACCAGCGCGTGCCCACGTGTTGCCGGGGCGATGTCCATGAACGAGAGCGTCCGTTCGTCCTCGTCGACGATCGTCGCCGGCAACTCGCCGGCGACGATCTTGCAGAAGATGCAATTCGGGTCGCGCACTCGCCGCAAGCCTATTTGGATCGGACGCCGAGATCGTCCGCGCGAGCCTCGACGTAGGCGAGCGCCTGCTCGCGCGTGACGACGTCGCCCGCGTACTGGGCCTCGGCCAGCTCCGCCAGCAGCTCGCCGATCCGGGGTCCGGGCGCGATCCCCAGATGCGATCCGAGCTCATCCCCGCGCAGCAGCGGCTCGACCGAACCCTCCGAGCGCCACCGCAGCGCATCGGCGAGCAGCCCCTTCGCGACGCGCACGTGCGCCGCGATCGCCTCCTCCGCGCGATCGCCACGCGTTGCGAGACGATCGGCGATCGACAGCAGCGTGACGTCGGCTGCGACCGGCCCGGTCGCGCTCAGGTAGGCGAACACCGTGCGGCGCGAAAGCGGTTGCAGCTCGTGCACGAGAAACCCGACGCGCAGGTGATGGCGCGCGAGCGCGGCCACGTGAGCACGTACGCGCTCGCTCGCTCGCAGCCGTCCGAGTACCTCGCGGGCGAGCGCCGCGCCGCGCTCGTCATGGCCGATGAACGTGACGCGGCCATCGGGCTGGCGCACCTCACGTGTCAGCGGCTTGGCGGCATCGTGCAGCAGCGCGCCCCAACGCAGGGCCTCGCCGCGAGTCATCCCGTCGGCGAGCGGCTCGGCCAGCAGCGCCGCGACCGCCGCGCGCTCGCCGCCGAGAGCCAGCTCGAGCTCCGCCGAATCCTCGACCGCGCCGCCGCCGGCGAACTCGTCGAGGGCGATCGTCCGGACCAGCACCTCGAGCGTATGGTCATGCACGTCGGCGTGGTGGTAGCGGTTCTGCTCGACGCCGCGCAGCGCCTCGAGCTCGGGCAGCACGACGGTCGTCGCGCCGAGCTCGTGCAGCAGCTCCAGGCCGCGCGCCGCCTCGTGCGCGGCGATGATCCGCCGAAGCTCGACGAACACGCGCTCGGGCGCGCACCGCGCGAGGCCCGCGGCGTGATCGCGGGCAACGCGCAGCGTCTCGCGGTCGGGGTCGAGGCCGAGCTCCACCGAGACGCGCGCGAGGCGGAGCACGCGCAGTGGATCGTCAGCGAACGCGCGTGGGGCGACCATCCGCAGTCGCCGCGCCTCCAGATCGCCGAGCCCGCCCAGCGGGTCAATCGGTGGTCCGCCGGCGAGCGGCTCGGCAACGGCGTTCACGGTGAAGTCGCGAAGGGCGAGATCCGCCTCCAGTGAGCCGCCGCGGAGCCTCTCGACGTCGACCTGCCACGAGGAGTCTCGGGCGACGACCCGCCACGCGCCGAACTCGTGCGACAGCTCAAAGCACGCCGCGCGGCCCGCCGTTTGGGCGATCGCCCGCGCGGCCGCCCCCGGGTCGCCGTCGACGACGACGTCGAGGTCGCTGGTGTCGCGCCCGAGCGCGCGATCGCGGATCGTGCCCCCTACGAGCCATGCCTGCCGGTCGGCGAGCGCGGCTCGGACCGCCTGCAGCGCGTCAGCCATAGCGCGCCGGCAGCCACGCCGGCTCGCTCCGAGCCGCGAGATCCGCGCCGGCGGCGATCGGCTCGACTGCCAGACCGTCGCGGTGATAGACGCGCGCCACCCGCGGCGTCAGCGCGCACGTGATCTCGTAGTTGATCGTCTGCAGCCGCCGTGCGAGCTCCTCGGCCGTGATCCGCTGCTCGCCGTCGACGCCGATCAGCGTCGCCGGCCGCCCGCGCAGCAGTGCGCCGTCCGCTTCCGGACCGAGATCGATCGTCACGTTGTCCATGCTGACCGTGCCGACCAGCGACCGGCGCTCGCCGGCGATCAGGACGTCCGCGTTGTTCGACAGCGCGCGCCGCCAGCCATCGCCGTAGCCGATCGGAAGCACGCCCAGGTGCGTGTCGTGCTCGGCGACGAAGCGCCGGCCGTAGCCCGCGCTCTCCCCCGCGCGACACGGCTTGACCTCGGCGACGTACGAGCTCAGCTCCAACGCCGGCTCGAGCCCATGGCCGGCGGCGTCATCGCCAAGCGGGTCCATGCCATAGACGGCGATCCCGCACCGCGCCATGTCGAAGTGCGCGCTCGAGTCGCGCAGCAGGGCAGCGCTGTTGGCGGTGTGGACGAGCAGCCCGGGCTGCTCGTCCCTGCGCTCCTGCGCCCAACGCGCAAACGTGTCGAGCTGGTGTGCGAAGAAACCGTCGTCGTTGACATCGTCTGCCGTCGCGAAGTGCGACATCAGCCCGACCGGCTCGACGCCGCGCAACTCGCGAGCGAGAGCGAGCACGCGCGTCGCCTCGTCCGCGTCGCGGGTGCCAAGGCGCCCCATCCCCGAGTCGAGCTTGACGTGCACGCGACCGCCGCCCTGCTCGGCGACGGCGCGGACGTAGTGCTCGTTCCAGACGACCACGTCAGCGTCGGCGCCCAGCGCGTCGCGCAGCTCGCCAGCCGTCAGCGCGCCCATCACCAGGATCGGCGTCGTGCCGACGCCCGCGTCGCGCAGCTCGCGCGCCTCCCCGGCCGTGGCGACCGCCAGCCAGGTCGCGCCGCCCGCGAGGGCGGCGTGTGCGCTCTGGACGGCGCCGTGGCCGTAACCGTCGGCCTTGACGACGGCGCACAGCTCGGCTCCCTCGCTCAGCTCTGTGCGCAGCCGCGCGCAGTTGCGCTCGATCGCCGCGACGTTCACGCTCGCCTGCGCGCGGGGAGGTGTCATCCGTCCACTCGTGCGCGGGCGGCGGGCAGCCCGTCGATCACGTCGCCGGCAATAACTCCCTCGGCTGCGCCCTGGCGGCGCGCCGCCTCGCGACCGGCTGCTGCGTGCAGCCAGACGCCCGCCGCGGCCGCGACGAACGGGTCCAGTCGTGCAGCCAGCAGCGCGCCGATCACGCCGGTCAACACGTCGCCGGTGCCCGCGGTCGCCAGTGCCGGGCTGCCTCCGCGGCTGACCGCGACGATGCCGGCGGGCGTGGCGACCAGCGTGTCGTCGCCCTTGAGCACGACGACCGCTCCCGAGCGCTCGGCGGCCGCGCGAACGTGGCGCAGGCGCTCACGCTCGATCTGCTCGCTGTCGAGCTCGAGCAGCCGCGCGAGCTCGCCAGCGTGTGGCGTCAGCACGGTCGCCGCCCGGCGCGACTGCAGGTCCCCGAGGCATCCCGAGTGTGCATTGAGCCCGTCGGCGTCGAGCACCATCGGCGCCTGCGTCTCGCGCGCCAACGCGCGTGCGAACGCGACCGCAGCTTCGCTTCGCCCCAGGCCGGGCCCCAGCGCCAGCGCGCCGCCCGGGCGGATGTTCTCGATCACAGTCGCCACCGCATCGGGCGCGAGCGCCGAGCCCTCCTCCGGCAGCCCGCGCGTCATCAGCTCGGGCGTCGCCGCCGTCGCGATCACATCCTGCAGCGACGCCGGCACGCACGCGATCACATACCCGGCGCCCGCGCGCATCGCCGCGCGCGACGCCATCTGCGGCGCCCCGGTCAGCCCGCGCGAGCCTCCCGCGACGACGACCTGGCCGGAGACGAACTTGGTCGTGTCGCCGGCGCGGCGCGGAAGCTGGCCGCCAATCGCCGGCTCGATCAGGCCGATCGTCGCCGCGACCGGCGCGCCCCGGGGAATCCCGATGTCGAGCGTGCGCACCTCGCCCGCGTGCGCCTTGCCCGGCATGATCCAGAGTCCCGGCTTGGCGGAGTTGAACGTGACGGTGACGGTCGCGCGCACTGCCGCCCCCGCGACGACGCCGGTCGAGGCGTCGACGCCGCTCGGGACGTCGATCGCGAGCACCGGCGAGCGGGAATCGTCGATCGCGTCGATCGCCTCGGCGGTAGGGCCATGCGGCTCTCCGGCAAACCCCGTTCCCAGAAGCGCGTCGACGGTCGCCGACGAGCGCGCGATCGCCTCGCGCCCTTCGGCGAGCGACCTCGGCGACTCCCCCGGGAGGCGCCGCGCGTTCTCGGCGGCGTCGCCACGGAGCTCGGCGATCGGAGCGACGCACACGACCGTGACTTCGCGCCCAGCCTCGCGCAGGAGCCGCGCGACGACGAACCCGTCGCCGCCGTTGTTACCCTTGCCGCAGACGACCGCCACCGGGCCGTCGGCGGCCAGCTGCTCGACCGCGCGAGCCGCGCCTGCGCCCGCGCGCTCCATCAGATCGAGGCTGGGCACTCCGCGCTGCTCGATCGCCCAGCGGTCAGTCGCCCGCGCCGCCTCGGCGTCGGGCAGCGGTGTCAGCCAGTCCGCGAGCTCCGTCACTGCAGCGATGCTAGATGGTCAGGTAGCGCCCAAGGCGTCGCGTCACTCGACGGTGACGGTCTTCGCGAGGTTGCGCGGCTGGTCGACGTTCAGGCCGCGCTTGCGCGCGATCGCATACGCAAGCAGTTGCAGCGGAATCACCGCCAAGATCGGCTGAAGCATCCAGTCGGTCGCCGGGACCGGGATCGACACGTCGACGTGCGGTTCGACATCGCCGTCGCCGTCGGTGGTGACTGCGATCACGTGCGCGCCTCGGGCGCGCGCCTCCTGGATGTTCGAGACGAGCTTGTCGAGCACCGGTGAGCGCGTCGCGACGCACACGACGGGCGTCGCCTCGTCGAGCAGCGCGATCGGCCCGTGCTTCATCTCGCCGGCCGCGTATGCGTCGGTTGAGATGTAGGAGATCTCCTTCAGCTTCAGCGCGCCCTCGAGTGCTACCGGCAGGCCGACGTGGCGGCCGATGTAGAAGAAGAAGTTGGCCTTCCAGCAGCCCTCGGCGATCGCCTGCGTTGCGTGCTCGGCGGGCTCGATCATCTCGTCGATCGAGCGCGGCAGGTGCTTGAGCTCGCCGACCAGCTCGGTGACCCGGTCGGCCGGCAGCGTGCCGCGCAGCTCGGCCAGCCGCAGCGCGAGCAGGTACATGACCGCGACCTGACAGACGAACGTCTTGGTCGCGGCGACGCCGATCTCCAGCCCCGCGCGGGTATAGAGGACGCCGTCGGCCTCGCGCGTGGCCTGAGATCCTCGCGTGTTGGTGATCGCCAGCACCGTCGCGCCTCGGTCTCGCGCGAGGCGCATCGCCGCGAGGGTGTCGGCCGTCTCGCCCGACTGAGAGATCCCGATCACGAGGTCGTCAGGACCGACGACAGGGTTGCGGTAGCGGTACTCCGAGGCGATGTCCATCTCGACCGGCACGCGCGCCCACTCCTCGAGCGCATACCGGCCGATCAGACCGGCGTGGTAGGCGGTGCCGCAGGCGACGATCACGATCCGCCCGACGCCGGCGAGGATCGACTCGTCGAGCGCCCCCTCCTCGTCGAGGTCGACGCCATCGCCGCGGGCCGTGCGGTCGAACAGCGTGTCGGCGACGGCATCGGCCTGTTCGTGGATCTCCTTCAGCATGAACGTGTCGTAGCCGCCCTTCTCGGCCGTCTCCTGATCCCAGTCGACCTCTTCGACCTCGCGTTCGACCTCCACGCCGGCCGCCGTCAGGATCGTCACGCCGTCCGGACGCAGGACGACGAGCTCGCCGTTCTCGAGGTACTGGACGTGGCGGGTGTGCGCGAGGAACGCCGGCACGGCCGAGGCGACGAACTGCTCACCCTCGCCACGACCGATGATCAGCGGACACTCCTTGCGCGCGCCGACGAGCACGTCCGGCTCGTCGAG
>DASXIJ010000065.1:0-11641 GCA_036498045.1 Solirubrobacteraceae bacterium | reverse complement strand
GACATGTACGAGGTGATCCGCCGGATCGCCGACGACGGCTTCTACTTCGACCTCAAGCCGCAGTGGGCGAAGACGATCATCACGTGCTTCGCGCGCTTCGGCGGGCGCCCGGCGGGGATCGTCGCCAACCAGCCGAGGCAGCTCGGCGGGATCCTCGACAACGACTCGGCCGACAAGGCCGCGCGCTTCGTCAACCTGTGCAACGCGTTCGGGATCCCGCTCGTGTTCCTGATGGACGTGCCCGGCTTCATGGTCGGCACGAAGGTCGAGGCCGAGGGCATCATCCGCCACGGCGCGAAGATGCTGTACGCGGTCGCCAACGCGACCGTCCCGAAGATCACCGTGATCACGCGCAAGGCCTACGGCGCCGGCTACTACGTGATGAACGGGCGCGCGTATGAGCCCGACCTGATCGTCGCCTGGCCGAGCGCCGAGATCAGCGTGATGGGCGCCGAGGGCGCCGTCGAGATCGTGATGCGCAAACAGGTCGAAGAAGCCGACGACCCGGTCGCGAAGAAGGCCGAGCTGATCGACGCCTACCGCAAGATCATCGACGTCTACATCGCGGCCGGCAACGACATGATCGACGACGTGATCGACCCGCGCGAGACGCGCCCGACGATCTGCCGCGCGCTGGAGATGGCGCAGGGCAAGAGGATCGAGCGGCCGTGGAAGCGCAACGGCGTGGTGCCGGTATGAGCCTCGACGATCCAGTCGTCATCACCTGCTCGATCTCGGGCGCGATCGCGAATCGCGAGCAGTGCCCGGCGATCCCCTACACGCCCGAGGAGTACGCCGCCGAGTCGCGGCGGATCGTCGACGAGGGTGGCGTGATGATCCACATCCACGCGCGCAAACCCGACGGGACTCCGAGCTACGAGGTCGAGGACTTCGCGGCGATCACACGCGCGATCCGCGCCGAGGTGGGCGACGAGGTGATCGTCAACTTCTCGACTGGCACGATCGGCGTCCCGGTCGCGAAGCGGATCGACTATCTGCGCGAGTGCCGCCCCGAGGTCGCGGCGCTGAACATGGGCTCGCTGAACTACGCCAAGTACTCGCGCTCGCGCAAGGCGTTCGTGTTCGACATGGTCTTCGCGAACCCGTTCACGGAGATCATCGAGCTGCTTGAGGCGATGAACGAGCTCGGCATCAAACCCGAGCACGAGTGCTTCGACGTCGGTCACGTCGGCTCGCTCGCGCCACTGATCGACATGGGCGTTCTGCAGACGCCGCTGCACGTCGACTGCGTGATGGGCGTCGTCGGCGGGATCCCGCCGAGCGCGCGCAACCTCGCTGCAATGGTCGACAACATCCCGGAGGGATCGCACTGGGCGGTGATCGGGATCTCGCGCGACCAGTGGATGCTCGTCGGCGCCGCGCTGAGCCTCGGCGGCTCGATTCGCGTCGGCCTCGAGGACAACCTGTACCTGCCCGACGGCCGGATGGCGAGCTCCAACGGAGAGCTGATCGCCAAGGCCAGGCAGATGACCGAGGACGTCGGGCGGCGTCCGGCGACGGTCGCCGAGGCGCGCTCGATGCTGAACGTGCCCGCCACGCCGGCGGTCGGGAGCCCGGCATGAGCCTTCCGCTGGAGGGCATCCGCGTGCTCGACCTCTCGCGCCTGCTGCCCGGCGGGTTCTGCTCGTTGCTGCTGGCCGACTTCGGCGCCGAGGTGCTGAAGGTCGAGGACACCGGGATGGGCGACTACATCCGCTGGTCGCCGCCGTACTACGACGGCGCGCACGAGAGCGCGCGCTCGGCGCTGTTCCTCGCGCTCAACCGCAACAAGCGCTCGATCCGGCTCGACCTCAAGAGCGAGGGCGGGCGCGAGGCGCTGCTGCGGCTGGTGCGCGAATACGACGTCGTGCTCGAGTCGTTTCGCCCCGGCGTGCTCGACCGGCTCGGCGTCGGCTACGAGCGGATGCGCGAGGAGAACCCGGGGATCGTCTACTGCGCGATCTCCGGCTACGGCCAGGACGGCCCCAAGCGCGACGCCTCGGGACACGACATGAACTACCTCGGGCTCGTCGGGCTGCTCGGGCTGACCGGCGAGCGCGGCGGCGAGCCCGTACAGGCCGCCGGGCAGATCGCCGACATCGGTGGTGGCGCGCTGATGGCGGCGTTCGGGATCCTCGCCGCGCTGCGCGAGCGCGACGGCGCCACGCCGCAGCCCGCAGCCGAAGGCCGGCTCGCCTGCGCCGGACAGCGGGGCTCGGGCGAAGGCCAGCTCGTCGACGTCTCGATGGCCGATGGGTCGCTGTCGTGGCTTGCGATGGTCGCGGCGACGTACTTCGCCGACGGCAACGTCCCGCGCCGCGGCGATCTGCCGCTGGCCGGTTCGCTGATCTGCTACCGGCCGTATGAGTGCGCCGACGGCTGGGTCACCCTGGGCGCGCTGGAGCCGAAGTTCTGGCAGGGATTCTGTCGCGGCGTCGGTCGCGACGACCTGATCGCCGCGCAGTTCGAGCGGCCCGGATCGGCCGCGCACATCGAGGTGCAGGAGATCTTCAAGGCGCGCACGCGCGAGCAGTGGGAGGCGTTCGCGCGCGCGAACGACTGCTGCTTGGAGCCGATGCTCGAGCTCGACGAGGCGCTGGAGTCCGAGCTCGTGCGCGCGCGAGAGATGGTCGTCGAGGTCGAGCAGCCCGGAGCCGAGCGCGCCGTTCGCCTGCTCGGCCTGCCGGTCAAGCTCGGCCGCACGCCCGGCGATCACGCGCGGCTGCCGGGGCCTGCGCTCGGCGAGCACACCGAGGAGGTTCTGCGCGACGCGGGGTACACCGCGCACGAGATAGCCGAGCTGCTCGCCGAGGGGGCCGCCGCGGGCGCGGCCGGCGCCGCTTCGGACATCTCCTTTCAGGTGTGATCGCGTGAGCGACGCGACGAACGCCGCGGCACGCGCCGAGCCGCCGGAGGGCGGCAACCGTCCACTGTTGAAGATGTCAGAGCTCGCCGAGCGCTCGGGCGTGAGCGCCGGGACGATCCGTTACTACCTGCGCGAGGGGCTGCTCGGGGAGGGGCAGGGGATCGTGCGCACGAGTCGCAACATGGCGTACTACCCGCCCGAGTACGTCCAGCGGATCGCGCTGATCAAGCGACTGCAGGAGAAGCGCTTCATGCCGCTGCGCGTGATCAAGGGAACGCTCGAGGACGACCCCGATCGCGTGCACGCGCTGATCGAGCTGGAGGACCGGATCCTCGAGCGCGCGCTGGCGAGCGCGGAGCAGTCGCGGCGCGTTTCGCTGAAGACCGTCCGCGAGCAGTATGACGTCCCCCGCAACGTGCTCGAGCGCCTCGCCGAGATCGGCGTGCTGACGCCGGCGCGCGGCGGCTATGACCAGGAGGACGTGAAGATCATCGAGGCGATCGCGTCGTTTCGCGCTGGCGGCTACGAGGAGGCGCTCGGCTTCACCGTGTACGACACGTTGCGCTACCGCGAGGCGCTCGAGCCGCTCGTGCGCGAGGAGGTGGCGGCGCTGCTCGACCGCCTCGCCGGCGAGGTCGACGTCGACCGCGCGATGGAGATCGTCACCGCCGGCGTCGAGCCGCTGCGCGAGCTGCTCGGCGCGATGCACTCCAAGCTGCTGCTCGCCGAGCTGCGCCGGCATCGAGACGGCCGGGTTTCGCCTGCGTGACGGCTGAAATGCATGCACGGCGTATGATAGTCTGCAGGCACGTATGGCAAAGCTCGTGCAGATCCGCGAGGTACCGGATGACGTCCACGCAACCCTGAAGTCTCGGGCTGTCCTATCGGGCGTCTCGCTGTCGGAGTACCTGAGGACCGTGCTCGAGCGCGAAGCGTCACGTCCCACGCCCGAGGAGCTGTCTGCGCGGATCCGCGCGCGAGGTACTCCCGCGCAGCGCGAGGCGAGCGAGGACACCGTGCGCCGGCTTCGAGATCACGGCGAGTGACGGTTCTCGACGCGAGTGGCGCGATCGACTATCTGCTTGGTTGGAGCGCCGCCGAGGAGGTCGAGCGACTGCTCAGCTCCGAGCGGGAGCTGCTCGCCCCCGACATCCTGATCTTCGAGGTGATCGCGGCCCTGCGGCGTCAGACGCTCCGCGAACAGCTCGACGAGAGCAGGGCCCAAGCAGCGCTCACCGATCTCGGTGAGATGCGTCTGGGACTGTTTCCGAGCTTGATCCTTCGCGAGCGGGCCTGGGAGTTGCGTCACAACCTCACTGCGGCCGACGCGCTCTACGTGGCGCTTGCCGAGCGCCTGCGAGAGCCGTTGGCGAGCAAGGACGGCGCCCTCCTGGCGGCCGTCGCGACCCTCGATGGCGTCTCAGTCTCGGTCCTGCCTCTGTAGACGCGCCTACCACAGCGCCCGATGGTGCTCGACGACGCCGAGGCCGTGCGCGAGCGCGACGCCACCGGGCAGCGTGCCCGAGAACGATCCGAACGGCGCACGGTAGTCGCTTGAGACGAGCAGCAGGTTCTGCCGATGCGCGCGCTCGGCCTCCGGATGGAAGCGCAGCTCCGAGCCGTCCTCGCCGCGAACTCGCAGCAGGCTCGCCGAGAACTCGACCGGCGCGACCTCGTGCGGCGACCCGTCGATCCAGACGGCGCGCTCGGAGCCGCGCGGCGGGTCGTTGACGCCGCTGACGAGGTTCCACGCGAGCGCCGCGCCGTCGGGCGCCTGGCCGACGCCCGCCGACCACCACCACTCGGTGTGGCGCGCGTGATAGCCGGCCGTGTCATCGATCACCGCCCGGGCGCGCACCTCGCGCGCCGGCGCGCCGTCGATCGCCAGCGTGCCGCGGGCGCTGACGCCCGCCTGCTTTCGCGTCCACACGTGCTCGCGCCCGTGCGCGCAGCGCGCCTCGATTCCCGGTTGTTCATCCAGGGTCAGGTCGAGCACGACTCCGCGGTCGCGGATTCGCAGCACCCCGGGCGCGCGAGCGCCGTCGGCGCCCGCCGGGCGGCCGGGCGCCAGCTGCAGCTCGCGACGGCGCGGCAGCAGCCGCGTGCGCTGGCGCAGCTCGTCCTCGCCGCGACGGTACAGCGCCCAGAACGACTGCCTCGCGGGCCCGACCTGGACGAGCGCCGCGCACGCCATCAGCTCCTCGCCGAACACGCCGACGTAGCGCCAGCGCTTGAGCGGGCGCCCGCCGCAAACCAGTCGCTCCGCGCCCACCGGGCGATCGCTCCACACCGCCGAGCGCGCTGGCACTGGCGGTATGCTTTGAGATGTTGACTGACCAGTCAATCTATTCTGCGATCGGAGCGCGCGGGGCCGCGTGAAGGTCGAAGGGGCGCCTTGAGAGCTGCCGCAATCCAATTGAACGCGACCGCCGATCCGGCGGAGAACCTCGTCGTCGCCGACACGCTCACGCGCGCGGCCGCCGCCGACGGCGCGACGCTGATCGTACTCCCCGAGAAGTGGACGGCGATGGGCTCAGACGAGCAGCTGCGCCAAGCGGCACAGACGCTCGACGGCCCGGCCGTGCGATGGGCGCGCGCGATCGCTCGCGAGCTCGGCGTCGAGCTGATCGCCGGGTCGATCGTCGAGCGCGTCGCCGGTCGCGACAAGCTCGCCAACACGTGCGTCCACGTCGATCCTCACGGCGAGATCAGAGCCGTCTACCGCAAGGTGCACATGTTCGACGTCGACATCGGCGGGCGCTCCTACCGCGAGTCCGACCTCGAGGACCCGGGCGAGGAGATCGTCGAGTCCTGGACGACAGACGAAATCGGACTCGGGCTGTCGATCTGTTACGACGTGCGCTTTCCCGAGCTCTACCGGATCCTCGCCGTCCGCGGCGCGCGCGTGTTCCCGCTGCCCGCGGCGTTCACGCTGACGACGACGCGCGACCACTGGGAGACGCTCGTGCGCGCCCGTGCGATCGAGAACCAGGCGTTCGTCGTCGCCGCCAACCAGGTCGGCGAGCACCCCGGCGCCGGGCACTCGGGCGGGCGCTCGATGATCGTCGACCCGTGGGGGATCGTGATCGCGCAGGCGCCCGACGCGGTCGGCCACATCGTCGCCGAGCTCGACCTCCAACACCAGGACGAGGTTCGTCAACGGCTGCCGGCGCTCGCCAACCGCCGCGCCGACGTCTACCGCTGGCCGCAGGAGGCGCACGCATGAGCACGAACACGGAGGAGGTGCGCGGATGAACGCAAGCCGGACGGCATCCGACGGCGCCGCCAAGCGCCTCGCGGCGACGAGCGCGCGCGACGCCGCGGCCGGCTCGAAGGGCCCCGACAAGCGGCGGGTGATCCTCGATGCGGCCGTGCGCGTGTTCGCGCGCCAGGGCTTTCACGCCTGCCGCGTGTCGGACATCGCCGACGAGGCCGGCGTCGCGTACGGCCTCGTCTACCACTACTTCGCGTCGAAGGACGAGGTGCTCGACACGCTCTTTCTCGAGCGCTGGGACGTGATGCTCGAGCTGATCCGCGAGGTCGATACAGAGCCGCTGCCGGTACGCGAGAAGCTCGGCGCGATCGCGTCATTCATCATCGACAGCTACCGCCACGACCCCGACCTCATGAAGGTGATCATCGTCGAGGTGACGCGCGCGGCCAACTCGTTCGGCAACACGCACATCGGCACGATCCGCGAGGCCTACGAGCTGCTCGCGGGGATCGTCGAACAGGCCCAGCGCGACGGGCAGTTCAAGCCCGAGATCGAGGCCCAGTTCGCGGCGATGGCGTTCTACGGCGTGATCGAGCAGCTGCTGACCGGGTGGATCTTCGACCTGCGCCCGCAGGGCGACGAGGACTTCGAGCGGGCCAAGCGGCTGGTGATCGAGATCGTCTGCGGCGGTCTCGAGGTCGCACCCGGGGCGGGCGCCGCGGCGGCGCCGGTTTCCAACTAGACCACCCCGGGCAATAGACTCCCGCGCTGATGGAGAACGACCTCGTCAAGCGACTCGTGTGGTCGGGCCTGCTTGCAGGGTTCGGCGCGCTCGCGAGTCTCGTCGCCCAGCGCGCCGCGACGCTCACCTGGCGGCGGCTGTTCGACGAGGAGCCGCCCGAATGAGCGTGCCGCCGCCCGCAGATCCCGCCAGCAACGACACGCCGCACAACATCGCCGCCGCGATCACCGAAGTCTCAGACCGCGCGCAGGTGCTCGTCCGCGAGGAGATCGAGCTCGCCAAGACCGAGGTGACCGAGAAGGCGACGCGGCTGATCAAGGGCGCGATCGTCGGAATCGCCGCCGGCGTGTTCGTCGTGACGGCGGTCGTGTTCGCGCTCGTCGGCTGCGCCTGGCTTCTGTACTACTACCTGCCCGGCAACAACTTCACCTACTTCTGGGGCTTCTTCGCGATGGCGGTGATCCTGCTCCTGCTCGGAGCTCTCGCCGGCCTGCTCGCGGCGAAAGCCGTCAAACGGGGGACGCCGCCGGTTCCGACCATGGCGATCGAGGAGGCCCAGAAGATCCGCGAGACCGTCAGCATGGGCTCCGACGCCCCGCCACCGACGAGCGCGCCGGGGGCGAGCAGCTGATGGCCGCGCAGCGCACGCCGGCCGAGATCCGCAGCTCGATCGAGGCCAACCGGATGGAGCTCGCCGTCTCGATCGACCGCCTGCGCGGCGAGGTGGCGCACGTCACCGACTGGCGCGGCCACGTTGAGCGCCACAGAACCGAGCTGACCGCGGGCGCCGCGCTCGTCGGCCTCGCGCTCGGCGTGAAACTGCTGCGCGGGCGTCGCCGCCGGCGCGGCCGCTGATCGACGCGCCGGGGGCGGCCGCGTCAGAGCAGCGCGCGCGGCACGCCGCCGACGCCGATCAGCCCCGGCCCGGTGTAGGTGCCGATCACCGGCCCGACCTCGGAGGTGAACACCGGCTCTGAGCCGAAGATCTCGCGGCAGCGGTCGATCAGCCGCTGGGCCTGATCGGGCGCCTGGATGTGCTGCACGACCCACCCGTCGCAGCCGTCGTCGTGCAGCTCGCGCGCGTAGTCGACCATCCGCTCGAACGCGCGGCCCGCCGTACGGACGCGCTCGACCGGCGTGATCTCGTACTCGAGCGAGAGGATCGGCTTGATCTTCAACGTGCCCCCGAGCCACGCCTGCGCCTTGCCGATCCGCCCGCCCCGGCGCAGGTACTCCAGGGTGTCCAGGCAGAACCAGATCTTCAGCGCCTTGCGCCCCTCGCGCACGCGCGCGACGACCTCGTCTTTGTCGGCTCCCGCGCGCGCCGCCGCGCACGCGGCGAGCACGAGCAGGGCCGTCCCGCCGCAGCCGCTTTCGGAATCGAGCACAGCCACGCGCTCGCCGAGGCCGCGCTCGTCGAGCAGCGCGTGGGCCTGGTGAGCCGCCTCGACGGTGCCGGAGATACCCCCGGCGAGGTGGATCGAGACGACGTCGTCACCGGCGTCGAGCAGCGGCTCCCACGCGGCGAGGAAATCGCCGATCGACGGCTGCGACGTCGTCGGCAGCTCGGGGTCGGTGCGCAGGCGCTCGTAGAACGCGTCGAAGCTCGGCAGATCGAGCTCGCGCGTCGACTCGCCCTTCCAGCCGACGTAAAGGCTGATCTGGGCCACGCCTTCGCGCGAGGCCAGCTCGCGCGGCAGGTAGGTGGTGCTGTCGGCGGCTACCGCGACGGGCGACATCGCGGCGGGACGCTACACCAACGCCTGGGCGAGCTCCCCCGACTCGTACATCTCGGTGACGATGTCACAGCCACCGAGCAGCTCGCCGTCGACGAACAGCTGGGGGATCGTCGGCCAGTCCGAGATCGCCGAGAGCTCCTGGCGGATCCGCGGGTCCGGCAGGATGTCGACCGCGGCGAACGGCACCTCCAGCGCCTGCAGCGCTGCGACGGTGCGCGCCGAGAAGCCGCACGCCGGCGCCTCCGGCGTGCCCTTCATGAACAGGATCACCTTGTGCTCGGCGATCGCCTCGGCGATCGCGTCGCGGATCGGGTTCTCGCCCTCGGCGCGGGGCGGCTCTGTGCTCGGCTCCGGCTGGCCGGGGGACATCGGGAGGTCTCTGACTGGGTTGCTCGGCATCGGGGGCTCCTGGCTCATGTGGTGGGCGTGGCGTGCTGCGCGGCGCCCTCGTGGGGGAGCGTCGTCTTCAGCGAGAGCGCGTGGATCGGGCCGCCGATCTCGTCACCGAACACGTCGTAGACGAGCCGGTGCTGCTCGATCCGGCTGAGGCCGGCGAACGCCGCGGCGGAGACGGTGGCGCGGAAGTGATCGCCGCCACCGGTCGTGTCCTGGACCTCCGCGCGAGCGCCCTGAATCGCTGCCTCGATCCGCTCTCTGATGTCCTCGGGAGAGGGCATGTGCCCAAGCGTAGAGGATCGCGCGCGCCGATCCCCCGGCGCTATACTTTGGAAAGTCTTGAAGGCCTCCAGAGGAGCAGAACGATGATCACGATCAGCGACAAGGGCGCCGAGAAGGTGCACGAGTTCCTCGCCGCGCAGGACGCAGACGTGAGCCTCGCCGGGCTTCGCGTGGGCGTTCGCGGCGGCGGCTGCTCGGGCTTTCAGTACCAGCTCGCGTTCGACGAGCAGCGCGATGACGACGTCGTATTCGAGAGCCACGGGCTGAAGCTGCTGGTCGACAACGAGAGCCTGCCGTTCGTGCGCGGCTCGGTGATCGACTACGAGGAAAGCCTGCAGGGGGCGGGGTTCAAGGTCTCAAACCCGAACGTCGTCGCGGCCTGCGGCTGCGGCTCGTCGTTTCGCGTAGCCGAGGAAGAGCAGGTCTCGGCCGTCTGAGCGCCCGGCGAGGGCTCGCCGGAGCGCTGCTGGTCACCGCCGCGGTCATCGCCGGGTGCGGCGGCTCACGCGCACCCCGCGCAAGCACGGCGACCCGTGCACCGGCGACGGCGCCGGCGCTCGCTTCGACGCCGCGCGGCCCCGGCTTCGGGCTGACCGAGGACAACGCGCAGCTGCTGTCGGCTCCCCAGGCGGGTGCTGCCCCGGTCGCGGCCGACGTCCAGCTGGCGCGCGCACGGCTGACGGCGCTGCATCCCAGCTACGTGCGGCTGCTGATCGACTGGGCGGCGCTGCAGCCCGATCCACGCAGTGCGCCCGCCCTGCAGGCGCCGGTCGACGGATGCGCGCGCCAGGCCCAACCGTGCACGGGCTACGACGGGATCGCCGCCGAGCTCGCGGCGATCGCCGCCCAGCAGCGCGCGGCGCGCGCCGCCGGAACGAGCGGCTTTGAAGTCGTGCTCGACGTCTTCGGCACGCCGGCGTGGGCGGCGCGCGGGCCGGCCGGATGTGAGCTTCCCGGCGCGCAGGCGTTCTCACGCCCGATCACCCCCGCCGGCCTCGACGGCTACCGCGCGCTGATCCGCTCGCTGCTGGCGCTCGGTGCGCGCGAGGGGGTGCAGCTGAGCTGGTGGAGCCCGTGGAACGAGCCGAACAACCCGCAGTTCCTGAGCCCCCAACGTGGCTCGTGCGCGACGAGCTCGCCGTCGTTGGCGACGGCTCAGTACGCGCAGCTCGCGCAGGCGATGGCCGCCGAGCTGAACGCCGCCGGCGCGGGACACCACCTGCTGCTCGGCGAGCTCGGCGGCTATCTCACGAGCTCAGCGCACCGCACGAGCGTCGCCGAGTTCGTCGCCGGCCTTCCCGCGGGCCTCGTCTGCCTCAGCGCCGACTGGTCGATCCACGTCTACGCCGCCTACGGCGAAGACGCGTCCGCCGGCGACCCGGTCGCGGCGCTCGAGGCGGCGCTGGGCGCGCGCGGTGAATGTGGCGCGCGCGCAAGGGTGTGGGTCACCGAGACCGGCGCGGGGGCTCCCCATCCGGGCCGGCGCCGCCCGCCCGACGCCGCCGGCGAACGCGAAGGGTGCCTGGCGCTCGCCGCGCAGCTGCGGCACTGGACGTCAGACCCTCGCGTGCAGGCGATCTTTCAGTACACGTTCCGCGACGATCCGGCGTTCCCGGTCGGCCTGCTCAGCGCCGACCTCTCCCACGTGCGTGCCGACTACCGGCTGTGGCTGCTTTACACACACGCGCGCGCGCACGGAGAAGGGCCCCCGCAGCCGGCGCAACTGTGCCCTTAGGCTGCGTCGGTGGCGATTCTTCCCCAGACGGTGCGCAGCCTCGTTCCCGGGCGCGTTCGCGACGACGTGCGCCTGCGTGCGGCGGCGGTCGGCCTCGGGTTGATTCCGCCGCGCACGATGCACTCCGAGGAGGACGCGCGCGTCCTGCTCGACGCCGCTCGCGGCGCCCGTCGCGTCGTCGAGATCGGCGTCTATGAGGGATCGTCGGCGCTCGCGCTGCAGCGCACGCTCGGCCCCGGCGCCGAGCTTCACCTGATCGATCCGTTCGGCAGTCACCCCGACGCGCTGCCCGGCGGGTGGGCGGCGAGCGAGCGCGCGACGAGGCGACTCGTGACGCGCGCCGGGCGGCGCCTCGGATCGCGCGCCCCGACGGTCCACTGGCACATCGCCCTCGCCGACGAGGTCGCGGCGGGGTGGACTGACGAGCTCGACCTGGTGTTCATCGACGGCGACCATTCCGAGGCCGGCTGCGAGCGCGACTGGCTGGCCTGGCGGCCACATGTTCGCCGCGGCGGCCACGTCGTCTTCCACGACGCGCGTGCCGACCGCGCCGGGGGGCGCGGCCTGCCGGGGCCGACGGCCGTGGTCGCGAGCCACCTGCGCGACGCCCGCGCCGGTGGCTGGGAGATCGTCGCCGAGGCCGATCGGACTGTCGCCGCGCGCCGGG
>DASXIJ010000064.1:0-29930 GCA_036498045.1 Solirubrobacteraceae bacterium | reverse complement strand
TCGCGAGCCGGGTGTCCGATTGACCGGGCGGCCCGGTCAGGCGTCAAACCGCCCGCGTCGTGGCCCCGTCAGGCCCCGATCATCGACGCGCCGGCGCCAGCGCGCTCGAACTGCAGTGCGTCGAGCACTCCGGTCAGCTCGAACACACGCTGTACCGCCGGCGGCCCGGGGATCAGACGGAACTCGTAGCCGAGGTTGCGGCACAGCTTGCTCGCCGCGATGATCGCCGCGAGCCCGCTGGAGTCCATGAACGCGAGGTCGCGCAGGTCGAGCGTCACGATCCGCGTCCTGCTCGCGCAGATCCGCACGACCGCCTCCTGTAGGTCGGGCGCAGTCGCGAGGTCAAGTTCGCCGCTCAGCTTGAGCACGTGTCGCCCCGCGCTGATCGCGTCCTGAAGTTCCAGCCGACGCTCGGGCACACACCTCAGACCACCAACCTCGACTCCGTCTGGAGCGGACACGATTCCTCCCGCATGAAGCTCGATGAGGACGGCGCTCCAGCGCGGGTGCACCAGTCGCCGTCAGTGTCGACGGACTCCAAGCGTTAGCGATAACGCCAGCAATGTCAAGCACCTCAGAGGTGTTTGACGTGCGTTCAGAGCAGCTCGAGGTCGCCGCACGACAGCGCCCACGAGCGGCGGTCGGTTGGGTCGGGCGCGATCGTCTCCCAGCGCGGGAGCGTGACCAACATCGCCCCGCGCCTGTAGGGGAGAAAACCGCAACTCCACGCGTCGCCGACCGAAGCGAACGAGCCGACCGAGAGGTCGACCGGCACCGCGCATTCGAGTTCGTTGAACAGCTTTCGGGCGGTGGCGCGGTCCGTTCCCTCGACGAACAGCTCGCACAGCTCGGCCATCCAGAAGCGACCGGCTCGCCGGACTCGAAAGATCGCCAGACCGGCCCCCCGGCCGCGACCAGCGGCGAGGCTCACCGCGCGGTAGCTGTCGAAACGCCCGTACCTCCATTGGAGATACGACAGATCCTTCACCGTGCTCAGTCGGTCGGCGCGCGCCATGACGTCGGATAGACGGTCGAAGTCGTCGGCGATGCGCCGCAAGACCTCGCCGGCGTGGACATCGTCCACGACGAGGTCGTTCAAAGTGGGGTTCCGTGCGCCCAGTGCGCGGCGCCCGATCAAGCCCAGCGAGCGGCCCGGCCTGATGAACCGCGATACCCGGCCAACCTCGCGACGTCCGAAGCGCACGCTGCCGGGTCGGCTCTCGTCGGTCGGATTGCTCCACGTCAGCGCAACGTCGTCCGACAGCGCCACCGCGCCTCGAAGCGCGACCGACAGGCCACGCCGGCGATGCGACGGATGGACGCACAGATCCGTGCCGCGACTCGCCTTCAGCTCGCGTCCGTGAGCAGCGAGCCGCCACGGCATGTGCCCCTCGAAGCCGACGAGCTCGCCACCGCTCTCCGCGACGACCATCGTCGAGGGGCCGAAGGGGGACGCCGTGTGCTTCCAGCGGAAGAACTCTGCTGGACTGATCGCGCCGACATCGCCGGGCCAGTGCGGCAGCCAGCGCTCGAGCAGCGCAACCGCGGCCGGCTCGTCCGCGTCCTCGAATGGGCGAACGACCAGCTCGGGCTGGGCGGCCGGCCGTGGCGTGATCCGGCGCCTGCTCGTCATAACCGGCGTCGTCGCGTGATGGGCGCTCGGCGAAGTCGTGCGTTGCTGTGGCTGTGATTGAAAACGGCTCATGGTCCCCCCGAGGGCCCTGCTGACCGCTGTGGCGATCCCGCGTTCCGCTGGACACGGCGGGCGCGAGATCCTCCAATACCCTGCCGTCTCTGCTTCTCACACCAGGTTAACCACTTCGGAACGAGCGAGAAACGGTGAGCCGTTGCGGACGGCGACCAAGGTGCGGCAGGGCGTGATGAGGGCATCGATGGTCCAGCTCCCGACGGCGCCCGGTTTCGGGGTGCGGGGGGTTCGGG
The DNA here is from genome assembly GCA_036498045.1 of Solirubrobacteraceae bacterium. Taxonomy (GTDB): domain Bacteria; phylum Actinomycetota; class Thermoleophilia; order Solirubrobacterales; family Solirubrobacteraceae; genus Palsa-744. The sequence continues at coordinate 27,989 of DASXIJ010000064.1, read as the reverse complement.
TAACCCTGCGAGGGTGATCAGGTGAGCGTCGAGACAGATTCAGCAGCGGGCTTGGCGTCGACCCTCGAGGTCGAGGAGCCCACGCAGGACGCGCTCGACGACATCCGCGCCGACGCCGAGATCCAGGCCGAAGTCTCGCCGGAGAACGAGTTCGGGACGGTCGGTCGCCCGTTCGACCACCGCGCCCCGTTCTTCATCGGGTTCATGGGAGCGCTCGGCGTCGCCTGCGCGGTCGCGCTCGCCTGGACCATCGTCGTCGCCGGTCAGGTGCTCGTGCTGCTGGGCCTGGCGTTCTTCATCGCGGTCGGCCTCGACCCTGCCGTCGTCGCGCTCTACCGGCTCGGGCTTCCTCGCTGGGCGGCGGTCGTCGTCGTCCTGACGGTCACGCTCGGAGGCTTCATCGGTTTTCTCGCCGCCGCGATCCCGGTGGTCGCGACCCAGGCGACCGACCTCGCCGAAAACCTCCCTCACTACCTGCACGAAGCGCGCAACCACAGCACGCAGCTGGGCAAGCTGGACGCGAAATACCACTTCGTCCACGGACTGCAGAAGCTGCTCAACGGCAGCAGCTCATTCAACGGCGCGGTCGGGCTCGGCAAGGTCGTGCTCAGCTTCGTCGGCTCCGTCGTCATCGTCGCGGTCGTGACGATCTACCTGCTCGCCGACTTCCCGCGAGTGAAGCACTGGCTCTACCAGCTCGCGCCCCGCAGCCGTCGCCCGCGGATGATCCTGCTCACCGACGAGATCCTCGACCGCGTCGGCGGATACGTGCTCGGAAACCTGTTCACGTCGCTGATCGCCGGCCTCGGCACGTTCGTTTGGGCGTTGATCTTCGGGATCCCGTACTCGCTGCTGCTCGGCCTGATGGTCGCCATCCTCGACCTCGTCCCGATCATCGGCTCGACGATCGGCGGAATCATCGTCACCCTCGTCGCGTTGACGGTGTCGCCCTCGCTGGCGATCGCGACGGCGATCTTCTACGTCGCCTATCGCTTGCTCGAGGACTATCTGCTGACTCCCCGGGTGATGGCCCGAACCGTCGCCGTCCCCGGTCTCGTGACCGTCCTCGCGACCGTCCTCGGCGGCGCCCTGCTCGGGTTGGTCGGCGCCCTGGTCGCGATCCCCGTCGCCGCGGCGATCATTCTGCTGCACGAGGAGATCACCGCGCCGCGGCTGGAGAACCGCTAGCGCCCACGCCGATCCACCGCCGGCGCAGCTCCCCCGCGACGGCGCGGGCCGCCTCCCCGGGCGCGGCCAGCCCCGCATCGCCGACGGCCCGCACCGGCTCGACGCCACGCACCGACCCGGTCACGAACGCCTCGCCAGCCGCTAGCAGGCGTTGCAGGTCAAACGGCTCCTCACGCAGCTCGAGCCCGAGGGCACGTGCAGCACCGATCGCCCGCGCGCGACCCACGCCCTGGAGGATCCGTCCGTCGGCAGCAGGCGTCAGCAGCGCTCCGTCCTCGACCGCGAAGACGTTCGCGCGGGAGACCTCGAGCACCTCGTCGCCCTCGTCGAGCACGAGCGGTAAGCGATCCGTACCCGCCGCCGCGGTCGCGGAAGCGAGCCTGCGGCGATCGACCCACTTGTGCTCGCCCAGCCCACCCGCGATCGTCAGCGGGTCCAGCGCGACGGCACGCTCCCACGGCGGGAACAGCTGCTCTGCGTCGACCGGGTGTGCGGTCACGTCCGCGACCAGGGCGCTCGTCGCGGTCTCGGCGGTGGGCGGCGCGACAGTCAGGCGCAGGCGCCCGAGCGGCAACGCGGCCGATGCCTCGAGCGCCCGCCGTGCGATCTCGACCGGAGGCTCGACGCCGAACAGGACCCGCACACTCGCGCGCAGGCGAGCGAGATGCGCGTCGAGCTCGACCGGAGCGCGATCGACGATGAGCAGCGTCTCGAACACCCCGCTCGCGCGATCGGGCGCCTCGTGCTCGGCCATCGCACGCAATTGTGTCAGGCTCGTTCGCGCGTGATCGACGTGCAGACGCTGCTGATCGACAACTACGACTCGTTCACGTACAACCTCTTCCAGCTGCTGGCAGAGGCGAACGGAGTCGAGCCGCTCGTCGTGCGCAACGACGAGGCGACGTGGGACGAGCTCGAGCCGCTCGAGTTCGACAACGTCGTGATCTCGCCCGGGCCGGGCCGGCCCGATCGGGTGGGCGACTTCGGCGTCTGCGCACAGGCGATCGCGTCGTCGTCGGCGCCGCTGCTCGGGGTGTGCCTCGGTCACCAGGGCCTGTGCTGGCTCGCCGGCGCGACGGTACGGGCCGCGCGTGAGGCGGTGCACGGACGGACCAGCGCAGTGCTGCACGACGGGTCGCCGCTGTTCGAGGGGATCCCACGCGAGTTCCAGGCGGTCCGCTACCACTCGCTGAGCGTCGAGCTGCCGCTGCCGGACTCGCTCGAGCCGATCGCCTGGACCAGCGACGGCGTGCTGATGGCAGTCGCGCACCGGACGCGCCCGCAGTGGGGAGTCCAGTTCCATCCGGAGTCGATCTGCACCGAGCACGGGCGAACGCTGCTGGCCAACTTCAGACAGCTGACGCTCGCGCGCGGCCGGACGCCACGAGAACGGCGCGGGAATGCCGCGCGAGGCATTGGCCCGCGGACGCTGACGCAGCCAGGGCGCGCTCTAGCGCGAGCAGCCACGCTCGCCGAGCCGAGCGAGCTGTCGCTGAAGGTCGAGCGGCTGGACACGCTGTACGACGCCGAGCACGCATTCGTCGAGCTCTACGGCGATCACACGCCGGCGTTCTGGCTCGACAGCAGCAGGATCGACGAGCGCGCGCGCTTCTCGTTCATCGGCGCCGCCGACGGCCCGCTGTCGGCCCAGGTCTTCTACGACGTCGCCACGCGCGAGCTGCGAATCGAGCGCGCCGGCGGCGGCGAGTCGCGCGATGAATCGATCTTCGATTACCTCAGCGCCGAGACGCGCAGGCTGCGACGGACCGGCAGCGAGCTGCCCTTTGACTTCGACTGCGGCTTCGTCGGCTACTTCGGCTACGAGCTGAAGGCCGACTGCGGAGGCGATCGCGCTCACCGCTCGAGCATGCCCGACGCTGCGTTCGTGTTCGCCGACCGGCTGATCGCCTTCGATCACGTCGAGCGGCACACGTACCTGCTGTGCCTGCACGAGCCGCACGCGGACGAGCTCGCCGACAGCTGGATCGCCGAGGCCCGCCAGCGCCTGGAGTCGCTGGCACCATCGAGCGCGCCTGTGCACGGAGTCGAGCAGGAGGAGCCGCCGATCGAGTTCCGCCTCGGCCGCTCGCACGCGCAGTACCTGAAAGACATCGCCGCGTGCTCTAAGCGACTGCGCGAAGGCGACACCTACGAGATCTGCCTCACCAACAAGATCACCGCCGACGTCGCGCAGCCGCCGCTTGCGCTCTACCGCACGCTGCGCCGCGTCAACCCGGCGCCGTTCTGCGCCTACCTGCGCTTCGGCGAGCGCGCCGTGCTGAGCTCCTCGCCCGAGCGCTTCCTGCGGATCGACCGCGGCCGCTGGGCGGAGGCCAAGCCGATCAAGGGGACGTCGCCGCGCGGCGCGAGCCCGGCCGAGGACGTGCGCCTCGCCGAGAGCCTGCGGCTGAGCGAGAAGAACCGGGCGGAGAACCTGATGATCGCCGACCTCCTGCGAAACGATCTCGGCGCGGTCTGTGAGGTCGGCACGGTCCATGTCCCTGAGCTGATGCACGTCGAGTCATACGAGACGGTGCACCAGCTCGTGTCGACCGTGCGCGGGCTGCTGCGGGACGGCGTCGAGGCGCCCGACTGCATCCGCGCGTGCTTCCCCGCCGGCTCGATGACCGGGGCGCCGAAGAAGCGGACGATGGAGATCATCGATGAGCTCGAGGGCGAGGCGCGCGGCGTCTACGCCGGCGCGATCGGCTACGTCGGGCTGAGCGGCGCGTGTGACCTCAGCGTCGTGATCCGCACGATCGTGATCGACGGCGACGTCGCTTCGCTCGGCGTCGGCGGCGCGATCGTGATGCAGTCGCAGGCGGAGGAGGAGTACCAGGAGACGCTGCTGAAGGCGCGCGCGCCGATCGCCGCGATCGACCCGCGCGTCGATCCGCACCGAGCGTTCGAGCTCGCCGAGCCCGCGGGGCGCGCGCCGGCAGCCTGTTGAGCAGCGATAGGCCAACTGCTAGCTTCAAGCCAATGTCGAGGCTGAGTCGCGCGACCGTGCGAGCGGTGGTTGCGTTGGCCGCCGTGATCGGCATCGCAGTGCCGTTGGGCGGTTGCGGAGAAACGAGCAAGCAGCCGACCTCGGGAGCAAGCGGTCAGTCCGGGCAAGGAAGCGAAGAAGCAGCCGAACGACAGGAAGAAGCGGCCGAAGCCAACAAGAATCGCGAACTGCTCTCGCTGTTGGAAGCGAAGAAGCGCGAAGAAGCGGCCGCGACACAGGCAAGGAAAACCGAAAAAGAAGCGGCTGCGAGGGCCAAGAAGCGCGAACAAAGGGCCGACAAGGAAGCGAAAAAGCGCGAAGCGGACGCCGCCGCCAAAGCGAAGAAGCAGGAACAAGAACTGAAGCTCGCCGCCCAGAAGCAGCAGTAAGCCGCAACGAAAAGGGAAGCCGAAGCGACGGCAAGGAAAAAGAGGGAAGCCGAAGTGAAGAGGGCAGCCGAACTGAAGAGGGAAGCCGAAGTGAAGAAAAGGCAGCAGGAAGAACGCGCCGCCGCCGTTCAGCGCGCGACGACCACCACCACGACCCAGACCGGCCCGTGAGCGGCGCCTCGTCCGACCCAGCGGCTCCGCGCTCGCTCGCTCGCCGCGCGCTGCGTGCGCTCGCCGTAGCCTTCGCGCTCCTGTCTCTCGTCACGGCGGTCGCGGGCTGCGGCGAAGGCGCCGGCGGCGGCGCGGGAGCCGGCGAATCAAAAGAACCGGGAGGCGTCGCCGAAGAAGCGGCCGAACGCGCTGAACGCGAAAAGCAACGGGCCGCGTTCGCGCGTTCGGCGCAGCGCGAAGAAGCCGAACTCGCCGCCAAGCGAAAGCGCCTTGCGGCGCTCGCTGCCTCGCGCTCGACGACGTCGACGACGACCAAGCGCAAAGCCAAACCGGCGCGCAAAGCGACGCACCACACCGCGAGAAAACGCCCGACGAGCACGACCAAGACAACCAAAGCCGCGCCGACGCCGAGGAAGAAAGGCGTCAAGGAAACGCCGGCCGAAAAAGCGGCGCGCGAAAAATTCGCCAAGGAAGAAGCGCAGGAAGCCGCCCGCTTCAAAACGCAGGAAAAAGCGGCCGGCTAACCCTCGCTGTCGTCCTCTGCATCGTCCTCGCTCGCGTACAGCGACTCGTGCGCGAGCTCCTGTCCGTTGGCGGCGAACAGCTTGATCTCGAGCAGGTCGTGGCGGTAGTCGTCGGGCGCGATCAGCGTGAACCGCTCGCTGAGGAGCTCGCACTGGTCGACGGCGAGGCCGGCGAGCTCGGCTGTCGCGACGCGACCGTCGGACACGAGCGGGTGCCCCCACACGAGCGTCATCGACGCGACCGCGCCTCCCTCTCCCCTCCACGTGCCGATCACCTCGTCGCACAGGTCCAGCGGCCACTCGGGGTTGCGCTCGGCCGTCTCCTCCGTGAAGTCGACGTGCGCGAGGAAGTCCCCGGGCTCGCCGTCTTCCCCGGCCGGGACGAACCGCACGTAGCCGAACAGCTCGTAGCCCGTGCCGGTCATCGCTGTCGCAGGCACGTACGTGCGCCCGTGCCACGTGCGGTCGGGGTACCAGACGATCTCCTGCGGCGTCCCGAGCTCGGCGCCGTCGTCGGCCAGTCGTGGCGCCGCCGCGAGGAACTCGTCCGCCAGGCGCTTGGCCCAGCGGCCATACGGAAGCTCCTCCTGTGGCGGCTCGGCGGCGAAGCGCGGAACGAAGCGTTGCTCCGGTGGCATCGCTGCGGGAGCCTAACCTGCAGCGGCGCGCAGGTTGGCCCTCATGCTTCGCGCAGCAGCGCGGCGGCGTGCTCGGGGGCGACGATGTTGAGGTTGACGTCGGTCGACAGCTCGAGCCCGGCGAGGTGTGTCAGGCGCGGGACGACGTCGATCCGCCAGCAGAAATGCTCGGCGCCGCGCGGCGCCGTCCGCACCCACATGTTCAGCGGCGGGCTGGCGCCGAGCTGTCGCGCGAGCCGCCGCAGGCCGTCGTGCAGCAGCGCGGCGCCCGTCGGGCCGTCCTGCTCGAAGCGCGGTCGCGCGCGTCGCGGCGCGAGCATCAGCTGAAACGGCAGTCGCGAGGCGTACGGCGCCATCAGCACCGCCTCGTCGTCGATCGCGACGATCCGCTCGCCCAGGCGCACCTCCTCGGCGACGAGGTCGCCGAGCAGGCTCTGGCCGACGTTGCGCGTCGCGTACGCGCCGGCGCGCTCTCGCTCGCGGGCCACCGGGGCCGGGACGAACTCCATCGCGTACAGCTGGGCGTGCGTGTGCGGCAGCGACGCGCCCGCCTCGCGCCGCTCGTTGACGATCAGCTGGACGTACGCGCTGTCCTCGTGCGCGCGCATCCGCTCGCGCCAGACCTCGAGCGCGACGGCGACCTGCTCGACGGGCAACTCGGCCAACGACATCACCGGCTGCGGGCCGTTGACGATCACCTCGTGCGCGCCGCGCGCCGGCAGCGACACGAACAGCTCGCCGCGCGCGTCGCCACGCAGCGTGCCGGGCGTGACGTCGTCGCGGTCGGTCGCCGCGGCGGTCGGCCCGTCGACGCTCGCGGGCGCCAGCGCCGGGAACAGGTTGGGCACGACACGCACGGTCCACCCCGGCGAGTTGGGCTCGCCGCCACTCGGTCGCACGGCGAACAGCTCCGGCGGCGTGCGACCCTCGTTGCCCTCGGCGAACGGATCGCTCGCCGGCTGGATCGGCGCGGGGTTGCGCACGTCCTCGGGCAGGCCCGGCGCCCCGCCCGGCCGCTGCGAGCGCTCGCCCGCGACGATCGTCCTGTGCCCGCTGAGCGGGTCGATCCGAATCTCAGGCATCCACTCTCCCGCGCGCGCCGCCGCGGCCATCGAGCGTGCCTCGGCGACCCCGGGCCCGCGCCAGGCGCACGCCGTCGCGGCTCTGCGCGACGCTCACGCCGGCTTCTCGTCCAGCGCGTAGCGCCTGACGTCCGCTTCGAGCTTTGCCGCGCTCGGATATGGGCCCTGACGGATGTACTGTGCGCCGGCGCTGTCGTAGAAGACGGTCACCGGCGTGAACGACGAGTCGGTGATCGCGGCGCCGAGCGCGCCGCTGTGGTCGTAGTAGCTCGGGTAGGCGACCGGGAAGCTGTGTAGGAACACCCGCCCGGTGGAGTCGCTCGTCTCGCCCGAGTCGATCCCGACGAACGCGACGCGCCGGCCGAGCGAGACCGACGCCGCCTGGAAGGCGCCGAACTCAGAGCGGCAGGGCACGCACCACGACGCCCACTTGTTGATCACGAGCGGCTGTCCGTGCAGCCCCGCGAGGCGCGCGTGAAACGCTCCCGCCCCGCCCGTCAGCAGCTCGCTGGCCTGGGCGTGCAGCGCCGCCAGCGGCGCCGGCGAGCCCGCCAGGCGCGCGCGCATCTGGGAGAGCGTCAGCTTCGAGGGACCGGCGGGAGCCGATGAGGACGTGGCCAGCTGCACCAGGCCGACCGCGAGCACGGCGAGCAGCGCAACCGCGCTCGTCGCGATCCAGATGCGCTTCGGCCTCATCGCGCGTAGCCTGCCAGATCTCCTCCGGCGCGAGGGCGCCTGCATCGCCTCTCGACGTGCTATATCTTGGTTGCACTCAGAGGCCGGGTAGCTGTCAGCGACCGGCAACGGCGTCGATCGGACGCCGGTCTTTTTTGAGCCGCGCCGAAGCCACTTCTGCGGCGGCTCCGTCTCGAAGTCCAGAGCCTCTCAATGGCCGAGTCCACCTCAGTGGCCCTCGCGGCCGCGCCCATTCCCGATTCCGCCGAAATCGCTCGCGCGGAAAAGCTCGTGCGCGAGCGTTTCCTGCACGACGGCGAGGACCCCGCCGTCGCGCTGGCCCCCGGCTCGCCCAGGCGCCGCGCCCTCGACGAGGCGCTCGCCGAGCTCGCGGCCAACCCGAAGGCGAAGAACCCGTCGACCGCCTGGCGCCGCGAATTCTCGCTGCTGCTCGGGCTCGAGCGGGTGCTCTCCGAGGACGAGCCGAAGCTCGCCGACGGGACCGTCCTGTCCGCCCACCAGGTCGACGCGCTGTCGGGGACGCTCGCCGCGCTGCTCGCGGCGGCGCAGGCAGGCGCGCCCAACGGCAACGGCAACGGCCGCGCTGCGGCCTCGGCCTCGCCGGAGCTGCTCGCCACGGCGGAGATCTTCGGCCTGGAGGAGGACTCGCCGAACGACGCGGCGCCAGACGCCAACGGCCGCTCGCGCGCCGACGCCGACGACGAGGACGATGAGGACGTCGACGACGACGAGCTCGCCGACGACGATGACGACGACGTCGAGGAGGAGACCGCCGACGAGGTCGACGAGGAGCCGCGCGACTGGGCTGACGAGGACGTCGAGGACGAGCTCGCCGAGCAGCCGGAGGACCCCAACGCCGCCAAGCGGTTCTGGTTCGAGCACGCGACCGGAGCCGGCAAGACGGTCGCGGCGCTCGGTTTCGTCGAGGCGTCGCAGACCGGCGGGGTACTGATCCTCACCCACCGGCGAAACCTCGTCGACCAGTTCAACGGCGAGCTTCGCGAGCGCGGCTACGCCAAGCGCATCTCCAAACCGCTGCTGAAGGGCGAAGACTCCTCGAACGGCCCCGTCACGGTCGAGACCTACCAGTGGTTCGTGCGCAACGCCGGCAAGATCTCGAGCGCCTACACGATCGTCATCTGCGACGAGGCGCACACCGCGCTCGGCGAGAAGACCAGCGCCGCGATCCGCGAGTGGACCGGACCGATCTTCATCGGAATGACCGCGACTGGCGCGCTGATCGCGCGCCACGTGACCGACCTGTTCCCTACGCAAACCTCGCGCTTCGACCTCGCCCAGGCGGCGCGCCGCGGCGTGATCGCGCCGCTGCGCTGCCTGCGGATCTCCCCGGGCGTCGGCGTGAGAACGATCGCCAAGGTGCCGCTGCGCCGGGGCGAGGTCGACACCGAGTTCGATCAGGACGAGCTCGCCAAACTGCTCGACCAGCAGCCGTTCAACCTCGCCGTCGCGAACCTGTACAAGACGCGCTTCAACGGCGTGCCCGGCGTCGTCTACGCCGCGGGCGTACGCCACGCATACAACCTCGCCGAGGCGTTCCGCGCGGAGGGGATCAAGGCGCAGGGCGTCTCCGGCGAGACGCCCAAGCGCGAGCTCGCCGAGATCCTCGCGCGCTATGAGCGCGGCGACATCGACGTGCTGATCAACGCGCAGCTGCGCGCCGAGGGGTGGAACAGCCCGCGCGCGACGGTCTGCGTACACCTCGCGCCGACCGCGTCCAAGCGGATCTACCAGCAGCGCGTCGGGCGGGTCACGCGCCGCCATCCGGGCAAGGAGGCGGGGCTGGTCGTCGACTTCGTCCACCCCGCGACCAAGCACGACGACCCGGTCGTCACGCTGCACTCGCTGCTCGACCGCGACGTCTACCGCGGGGGCGCGATCGTCGTCGGACCGGTCAGGCGCGGTCGCGGGCGGCGGATGCGCGTCGAGCGCCGCGTGCTGCCGGTCTGCGCCGAGGAGGAGCGGCGGTTCGCCGTCTTCGAGCGCGAGCTGTGGCGGATCGCCGTCGAGCACCTCGACTACGGCGAGCAGCACGTGTGGGCCGCGCTCGCGGGCGCGCGCGTCGCACCCAACGGCTGGCGCCGCGCGCGCGCGATGCTGCACTTCGACCGCACCGGCGAGCTCAAGAGCCGCTTCTTGATCACCGCCGTCCAGCGCAACAAGAACGCGCAGCTGCGCCTGCGCGCGCTCGCCGACATCCCCGCTCTGCGCGACCCCGACACGTTCGACACGGCGATTGACATCATCGGCGCCTGGCCGCGCGACGAGCGCCGCGAGGCGAGCAAGATCATGCTGCGCGCGCTCGTCGAGCGGCGGATCGGCCGCCGCGACCAGGCCAACGCGTGGATCTGGCGCCTGGCTGAGTACACGCGCGACGTCCACGAGGAGTACGCCGTCCAGCGATGGCCGGAGACCAAGCGCCTGCTCGGGCTGCTCGTCAACTCCTCCGGTGGTGCGCATGCGCGCAACGCGCGCCGGCTGATCCACGCTGCGCGCAAGCAGGACCGTCGCCTGGCCGCGGCGCTGCTCGCCGCGGCGCTCGCACACACGCCCGAGGCCGAGGAGGCTCTGCGCGGAGCGCGGACCCGGATGGCCCGCAAGCCCCCGGCGCTCGCCCGCGAGCTGCTGCGCAACTTCCCCAAGCGCCGCGCGCGCAACTCGCGCCGTCGCCGCAAGGGAGGCGGTGCCGCTGCCAACGGCGCGGCCGCAGCCGTCAATGCGAACGGCGCCGCCGGCGCGGCGACCGAAGCGAAGCGCACGCCACCCGGCGCGGACGCCGGCAACGGCAACGGCGACCCGACGGCGGCCAAGCGATCGCTGCAGACGCCGGCAGCCGACAGCTAGCAGCGCGCGGCCGAGATCGGCCGCTACCGCTTCGCCGCGCGAGCGAGGTGCACCTCGCCGGCGTCGAGCGTCACGCGGCCGCCGCCGTGAAGCGCGACGACGAGTCGCCCGGCGCCGTCGATCCCCTCGGCCTCGCCGGCGCCGCCTTTCCACGTGACGGGGCGACCGAACAGCGCGTCGCGCGCGCGCCACTCGCGTAGCGTCGTCTCGGGCGGCTCGCCGAGCCGGCGCGCGAGCGCGCCGAGCAGGAGCTCGAGCGTCGGCTCGATCGCTTGCGCCGGACGCCCGAGCGTCGCCGCGCTGTCGTGGAGCTCGACGGGCAGCTCGTCGATCCGGACGGCCACGTTCAGGCCGATCCCGACGATCGCCCAGCCCTCCTGCGGGCGTCCCTCGGTGAGGATCCCGGCGAGCTTGTCCAGGCCGTCGCCACGCTCGACGACGACGTCGTTCGGCCACTTGATCCGCGCCTCGTCACCCGCCACGTCGGCCACGGCTAGCGCCGCGATCAGCGGGAGCAGCGGCGCGAGCTCGTCGCCGTGGCCGCTCTGCTGAGCGCGCAGCAACAGCGACATCAGCAGCGCGCTACCGGCCGGCGCCGACCAACGGCGCCCCTGGCGTCCGCGACCGGCGGTCTGCTCGGCCGCCGTCACGAGCGTTCCGTGCGGCGCCCCGGCGAGCGCCAGCTCGCGTGCGCGCTCGTTGGTCGAGTCGGTCCGGCGCAGGTGCACGCGCGGGTGGCCGAGCGCCCCGGCGCGCCGGCTCACGTTGGGCGCGCGGCGGCGTCGGCAAGCAGCGCGTCGAGCACGCCGTCGACGTTGTGGCGCTCGGCCTCGACGTCGACGTCGAGGCCGTGCTCGCGCAGCGTCTCGCTCGTCACGGGACCGATCGAGACGACCCGCGTCTGCGGCGACAGGCCCGCGCGATCGCGACCGTCGCGATCGGTCGAACGGTCGCCGTCGCGGTCGTCGCCGGACGCGGCGAGCAGGAAGTTGCGGACGGTCGAGGACGACGTGAACGTGATGTAGTCAGCGCCCCGCGCGAGCGCTAGTGTCTCGGGCGCGAGCGGCTCGGCGACCGTCTCGTACAGGTCGACCACGTCGACCTGCGCGCCGCGCGAGCGCAGCGCGTCGGGCACGACGTCGCGCGCATCGCGGGCGCGAGCGACGAGCGCGTGGCTCACGGGGACGTCGGCGAGCGCCTCGACGAGCCCCTCGCCGACGGCGCGCTCGGCCGTCACGTCGGCGGCGATCCCGTGCTCTGACAGCGCGCGCGTCGTCGCGGCGCCGATCGAGGCGATGCGCGCGCCGGCGAGCGCCCGCGCGTCGCGGCCGCCCGCCGCGAGACGCTCGAACAGCGCCGGCACGGCGTTCGCGCTCGTCACGCAGACGAGGTCGTAGGGCGTCGGATCGAGCGGCGGCCCGGGGAGCGTCCGCGTGCGGATCACCGGCGCCTGGACGACGCGTGCGCCGAGCTCGTGCAGGGCGTGGGCGAGGCCGCTCGCCTGTGCACGAGCGCGGGTGACGGCGACGGTGCGGCCGGCGAGCGGATGGACCGGCGCCCACGCGAGCTGCTCGGCGAGCGAGGCGACGGCGCCGACGACGGTGATCGACGGGGCTGCGATCCGTTCGTGCGCGACCCGCTCGGCGATCGTCTCGAGCGTTCCGAGCACGGCTCGCTGGGTCGGCAGCGTGCCGTCCTGGATCACCGCCGCGGGCTCGGAGGGCGCCCGGCCGGCGTCGATCAGCGACGCGGCGATCTGCGCGAGGCGCGCGACGCCCATGTAGAAGACGAGCGTCCCCGGGAACGCCGCGAGCGCTGCCCAGTCGGGCTCGCTGTCGTCGCCGGTCCTTCCGGTCACGAACGCGACGGCGCTCGCCAGGCCGCGATGCGTTACCGGGATCCCTGCGTAGGCGGGTACCGCCACGCCGGCCGTCACGCCGGGGACGACCTCGAACGGGATGCCGGCGGCGCGCAGGGTCTGGGCCTCCTCGCCACCGCGCCCGAACACGAACGGGTCACCGCCCTTCAGGCGCACGACGTGTGAGCCCGCCCGTGCCCGTTGCACGATCAGCGACTCGGTCTGCTCCTGAGGCACCGACGCGCCGTCCCCCTCCTTGCCGACGTACACGAGCTCGGCGTGGGCGCGCGCGCCGTCGAGCGCCGCAACGGGGATCAGCCGGTCATAGAGGATCACGTCGGCCTGCGCGATCAGCTCGAGCGCGCGCGCGGTCAGCAGCCCAGGGTCGCCAGGGCCGGCGCCGACGAGCGAAACGCGCCCGCTCATCGCACCGCCGCTCCGGCCGCGGCCTGCAGGATCGCGCCGGCGCCGGCGAGCTGCATCCGCCGGGCGACATCGCTCGCGAGCGCCTGCGGCGTGTGTGCGTCGCCGTCGCGCTCGTCGACGATCCACGCCGATCCATCGGGCAGCCCGACCCACGCGCGCAAGCGCATCGCGCTGGCCGAGATCGTCGCGTGGGCGCCGAGCGGGCTGTCGCAGCTGGCGTCGAGCGCTCGCGCGAGCGCGCGCTCGGCCAGCAGGCAGGCGAGGGCATCGGGGTCGCCGATCGCTTGCAACGCTCGAGCCGTCGGCTCGTCGCCGGCGCGCGACTGCAGCACGAGCGTCCCCTGTCCTGGAGCCGGGACGAACGTCGCGACGTCGAGCACCGCGCCGACCTCGTCGTCGCGGCCGAGGCGCTGCAGTCCCGCCCGCGCGAGCACGATCGCGTCGAGCTCGCCGTTCGCGAGCCTGCGCAGGCGGGTGTCGACGTTGCCGTGCAGCTGGACGACGTCGAGCTCCTCGCGCGCGGCGCGAAGCTGGGCGATCCGCCGAACGCTGCTCGTGCCGATCCGCGCGCCGGGCGTGAGCGCGTCGACACCGTCGGCTCCGCAGAGCACGTCCTCCGCGCCGGCGCGCGGCGGCGCCGCGGCGATCACGAGGCCCTCGGCGAGCTCGCCCGGAACGTCCTTGGCCGAGTGCACGGCGACGTCGATCTCCCCCTCGAGCAGCCCCCGCTCGAGCTCTGAGACCCACCGCGACTTGTCCTCGCCGGGCGGCGGCTCGCCCGGTCGCCCGTCCCCGGCGAGCTCACCGGCGGTGTCGTCGACGCCGGCGGACTCGCGATCGCCGCGGGTCACGATCGGGACGATCTCGACCTCCTGCGGATCGCCGGACGCGCCCGCTCCGAGCAGCCGCGCGACGAGCTCGGCCTGTGCCAGCGCGAGCGCGCTCGCACGGGAGCCGAGACGCATCAGCGCTCGCGTCGGCGGCGTGCTCTGGAGGTCACCGACAGGTCGTGCACCTCGGCCAGCTCGGCCGACTCCTCCTGCTCGGGTCCGTCCTCGCGCAGGCCGAACAGCTCGCGCACCAGCTCGAGGCTCGCGTGCCCGCGCGCCTCGGACAGGCTGCGCAGGCGGATCGTCGGCTCGTGCAGCAGGCGGCTCATCACCGCGCGCGCGACGGCCTCGATCCGCGCGAGGTCGCGCGGAGTCGGTGACTCCCAGCGGCCGGCGTTCTCGGCGAGCACCTGCTCGACGATCTCGTTCCCGTGCTCACGGAGGGCGCTGACCGTGGGCAGGGTCTCGACCTGGCCGAGCCACCGCGCGAAGCGGTGGATCTCCTCCTCGACGATCTCCTGTGCGCGCGGCGTCTCGCTCTCGCGCGTGGAGATGTTGCGTGCGAGCACCGCCTGGAGGTCGTCGATGTCGTACAGGCTGACCCCGTCGAGCTCGGCACAGTCGGCCTCGACGTCGCGCGGCACCGCGATGTCGATCAGCAGCAGCGGGCGCCCGCGGCGCTCGCCCATCACGAGCTCGAGCTCGTCGCGCCCGACGATCGGGTGCGGCGAGGACGTCGAGCAGAGGACGATGTCGGCCGCGAGCAGCTGGTCGGGCAGCCCGTCGAGCCCGACGACGCTGCCGCCGAAGCGCTGCGCGAGGCTCAGCGCGCGATCGGCGTGGCGGTTGGCGACGAAGAACGTCCCCGCCCCCTGCTCGGCGAGCGCGCGCGCGGTGAGCTCGCTCGTCTCGCCGGCGCCGAGGACGACGACGTGCCTGTCCTGCAGGCCGCCGAGCACGCTGAGCGCGAGGTCGACGGCGACCGACGGGATGCTCACCCGGCTGGCGCCGATCCCGGTCTCCGAGCGCACGCGCTTGCCGGTGCTGAGCGCCGCGGCGAACAGGCGGTTGGTGAGCGGTCCGGTGCATCCGGCGGCCATCGCCGCCTCATACGAGCGCTTGACCTGCCCCTGGATCTCGGCCTCGCCGACGATCATCGACTCCAGTCCTGCCGTCACGCGGTAGAGCTGGCGCGCGGCGTCGCAGTTGCGCGGCGAGTAGATCGCCTCGGCGAGCTCGGTCGGGCGGATCGAGGCTCGCCGGGCGAGCAGCCCCAGCACGTCGGACTCGGCGCGGACCGGGTCGCCTACCACGAGGTAGACCTCGGTGCGGTTGCACGTCGAGATGACGACCGCCTCCCGGACCTCCGGAGTCGCGGTCGCCTCGCGCGCGAACGAGACCGCCTCCGAGTCGGTGAACGCAAGCCTCTCGCGCAGCGCGACGGGCGCCGTCTTGTGCGAGATGCCGAGCGCAAGGAGCTCGGTCATCCCAGGCTCGACTCCGGCTTGGCGGGCTCGTGCTCGGCCGCGGCGGCTGCCCGCTCACGCGCGAGCAGCTCGGCGAGCTCGCGCTCGATCCGGCTCTGGCGGACAGCCATGATCGCGACGTAGGAGAGCACGAGCGCGAACAACACGACGTATGCGGCGGCGACGTACTTACCCGCCGTGTGCAGCGGCAGGGCCGGGAGCTCGGCGACGAGCGCCGCGATCACGAGCGCGGCTCCGGCGTGCGGGCGGTCATCGCGGTCGCATGAACGCTCGGCGCGGCGCTGCGAGCGCGCTGCTGCGACGGGACGCTCGCGGCCGTCCCCGCGCGTTGCTCAACCAGGCGCCGAAGCGCGCGCAACTGGGCGCGGGTGTGCTTGACGGTCAGCTCGTATTTGCACAGCGTCGTGAACAGCAGCGCGATCCCGGCCAGCGAGACGAGGAACGTCAGCGCCATCTGCCAGGGGAGGTTCGACGTCGCGCCGAGCACGCGCGGATGGACGTAGGCGGTCGACGCGCGCACGGCGATGAAGTTGAGCGGGACGAACGCGCCGGCGGTCACCGCAAACACCGAGGCGTAGCGCGCCTGGCGCTCGGGGTCCTCGATCGCGAAGCGCAGCGGCTGATACGTGGCATACAGCAGAAACACGATCAAGAACGAGACGAGCGTCGGCTCGTCCCAGACCCACCAGTGCCCCCACGAGCCCTTCGCCCAGATCGAGCCGGTGATCAGCGTCGCGACGCCGAAGATCAGGCTGGTGTGGATCGCGACGTAGGAGCGGTAGTCCCAGACCTGGCGGCGCGTTCGCAGGTGCGCGATCGCGAAGACCCCGCCGACGATGAAGCCGGACAGCGAGACGATCGCGAGCGGCACGTGGACGTAGAAGATCTTCTGCAGGAAGCCCTGTTCTGCTTCGAGCGGCACCCAGAAGAAGACGAGCGCGAGCGCGACCGCCATCACGACGACCGTGGCGGCGCCGAGCTCGCGCAGGCCACGCCCGTGGACCACGTCGGCCCTCCGGTCCGCGTCCGGCTGCGCTTTGAGGAACCGCGAGACCGTCGAGGGCGCCCCGCCCGCCACGGCGGTCACCGCGGCCGGCCGTCCCGGCCGGCCGGCTGAGGGCGCTCTGGGTTGAGGAGCGGCGTGGCCATCAGTCCTCCAGGAGGAAATCGAACAGGGCGTAGGCGATCAGCCCGAACACCAGATCATAGAGCCCGAGCGTCAGCAGCCAGCGCGCCGGAACCCCGCCGCCGTGACCGGTGGCGAGCAGCGGCGAGCTCGCGCGGGCGCCGCCGATCACGACCGGCACGAGCAGCGGCAGCGCGAGCAGCGGACCGAGCAGGTCGCGCGCGCGGGTCCGCACGGCAAGCGCCGCGACGAGCGTCCCGATCACGGCGACGCCGAGATCGCCGAGCGCGAGCACTCCCACCAGGCCGGGTAGCGCGTGCCCGAGCGACGGCCCGAGCAGCAGCAGGCCGAACGCCGGGACGGCGATCAGCTCGAGCGCCACTAGGTAGCAGAGCAGGGTCGCGGCCTTCGCGAGCAGCAGCGCGCTGCGGTCGACGGGCGCGAGCAGGAATCCGTCGAAGCCGCCCTGGTCGGCGTCGGCGACGAACAGGCGATTGACGCCGAGGATCGCCGCGAACAACAGCGTCACCCAGAGGATCCCGGCGGCGAGATCGCCGTCGACCGTGTTGCGGTTGAGCGCGAAGTGAAAGACGACGAACGTCGTCACCGCGAACAGCGACATCGCCGGGACCGACTCGAGCGTGCGCAGCTCGACGCGCAGCTCCTTGCGCAGAAGGGCGCCGACGACGGCGCGCGTGGGCGTGGTGGCCCGCGAGCGCGACGCGGGGCGCCCGCGCTCTGCCGCCGGCTGGGTCTGTCCGATCGCGGCGCTCATCGATACAGCTCGGCGATCTCCTGCGGCGCGACGTCAGCGGCGTCTGCGACGAGCGCGACGCGCCCCGCGCGCAGGCCGAGCACGACGTCGGCCTCGGCCAGCCCGCCGCCCGGGTCGTGGCTGCAGATCACGCGCGTGCGCTGCGCACCCGCGCCGATCAGGGGATCGATGAGCTCGACGGCAGCGGGGTCGAGATTCGAGCGCGGCTCGTCGAGCAGCAGCAGCTCGGGGTCGTGCAGCACGGCACGCGCTACCGCGACACGCTGGACCATCCCGCGCGAGAGCATCCGCAACGGCTCGTCGGCGCGGTCGTCGATCCGAACGGCCGCGAGCAGCTCCTCGACGCGTGCCTCGGCGACGCCGTGCAGGCGCGCATGGAAGCGGAGGTTCTCCCGCGCGGTCAGCTCGCGGTAGAGCAGCGGCTCATGGCCGAGCAGGCCGATCCGCCCGCGCACAGCCCACCCGTCCTGGGGCAGCGCGCTTCCAAGCACGCGCACGCTGCCCGCGTGAGGGCGCAGAAGCGTCGCGAGCACCCGCAACAGCGTCGTCTTGCCGGCGCCGTTGGGGCCGAACACGACGAGCGTCTGACCGCTCGCCAGCGACAGCGAGACGTCGCTCAGCGCCTCGCGTTCGCCGTAGTGCCGAGCGAGGCACTCGACCTCGACCGCCGACACGCTCAGGCTCTCGTCACCTGGGGGGATCGCTCGTCGTGCGGGGATCGCTGCTCCTGAGCGCGCGCGATCAGCTCCCGCACGGCCTGCTCGCCGGCGCCGCCCGGCGGAGGGTCGCCGCGCAAGAGCTCGATCGGGTCTGGCTCGCCGTTGACGATGCCCTCGAAGAACTCCTTGCGGTCCTGGTAGGTGGCCAGCGTCCCCTTCGCCCAGCCGCGCACCTCGTTGAGGAGGACGGCAAGGCGCGCGTAGGGCTCGCCGAACTGGCCTGCGATCTCGCGCTTCATCCGCTTGGCCAGCGCGGGCGATGCGCCGGCCGTGGAGATCGCGATCGCGAGCGGTCCGCTGCGGACGATCGCCGGCAGGATGAAGTTGCACAGGGGCGGGACGTCGACGACGTTGACGAGCATCGCGCGCCGCTCGGCGTCGTCGTACACGGCGATGTTCACGTCGGTGTCGTTGGTCGCCGCGATCACCATGAACGAGCGCTCGAGATCGCTCGGGCCGGCGTACTCGCGCCGCTCCCACGAGATCGAGCCCTCGCGCGCGTACTCCTGCAGCTCGCCGACGGCGTCTGGCGCGATCAACGTCACGGCGCCGTCGCACGCGAGCAGGCCCTCCACCTTCTCCAGGCCGATCTCGCCGCCGCCGACGACGACGCAGCGACGCCCGGTCAGCCTCAGACAGGCGATGTAGAACGGCGTGTCGAGCATCCCCTGCACGCAGCTCTGGTCGCAGATTCCCCTGCGCAGCTGGCACACGCACTCCTTACCGGCATAGGCCTGGGCGGGCATCCTTCAAGGGTAGTCGGCCTCGCCCGTTTGGGAGGGCGGCCGCTGTTCGCGTGCCGTGCCCGTCAGCGGGGCAGGCCGCGGCCGAGCGCGCGGGCGCCGATCCGCGTGAGCGCGAGCGCGCCGTTGCGCCATGCGTGCTCGCGGTCGCGGTCGCGCCCGGAGCGCATCTTCGCGACGGCCCGCGCGGCGCGGGTCGTCCGCGCGTCATACGGCCCCCACCACAGCCCGCGGATCGCCGGCGGGTCCCACGTGATCAGCTTCTCCTGCGCGCAGGCGCGCAGCCCCGCCACGCCGAGCGTGCGCCCGAGCCCGCCACCGGCCGCCGCGCCCCACGGCCCGCGCGAGACGGTCGGGCATGGCAGGTGGTCGTTGACCCAGACCATCCCCGCGTGCAGCTCACGCGCGATCCGCTGCGCCTGGTAGCGGTCGGCCGTCCAGACGGACGCTCCCAGCGCGTAGTCGCTGTCGTTGGCGAGCGCGATAGCCTGCCCGATCGAGTCGACAGCCATCACGGCGAGCACCGGCCCCTCCAGCGGCTCGCGCATCACGGCCATCTCGTGCGTCACGCCGGTGAGCACGGCCGGGGCATAGAACGAGCCCGCGTCGCAGCCGGCGGGGCTGACCGGGCCACCGCACTCGAGCACCGCGCCGCGCGCGACGGCGTCGTCGACGAGCCGGCGCACGTGCTCAGAGCGCCGCGGGGAGGCGAGCGGGCCGACGTCGGTGCGGGGCTCGGACGGGTCGCCGACGCGCATGCTGCGCGCAGCCGCGACGAGCCCGTCGACGAACCGGTCGTGAACCTCGCGCGCGACGTACACGCGCTCGACCGCGCCGCGCGCCTGGCCGGCCGCGGCGCACCCTGCCCACAGCGCGCCGGCGACTGCGCCCGGCAGGCGCGCGTCGGCGAGCACGAGCATCGCGTCCTTGCCTCCGAGCTCGACCGTCACCTCCTTCTCGCGTGCGACGCTTTCCGCGGCGACGACGCGCCCGACCGTCGGCGAGCCCGTGAACAGGATCTTTGCGACCGGCGATTTGGCAAGCGCGATCCCGACGTCCGCGCCCCCGTGGGCGATCCGCACGAGCCCCTCGGGCAGATCGGCGCGAGCGAGCACGCGCGCGATCCGCTCGCCGGCGAGCGCGGCGCGCGCTGCCGGCTTGAACGCGACGCCGTTGCCGGCCAGCAGCGCGCCGGCGATCTGGCCGAGCGGCTGCGCGAACGGAGCGCTACCGGCGCCGATCACGCCGACGACGCCGTACGGCTCGTACGCGACGCGCGCGCGCTTGGCGATCGCCAGCGAGCGGTTGACCCCGACACGCCTTCCGCCGAGCACGTCGGCGCCGTCGTCGGCGATCCAGATCAGCGCGTCGATCGCCGGCAGCAGCTCAAGCGCGGCGATCTCCGCGGCCGGCCGTCCCTGCTCGCGCGCGAGCGCGTCGAGCAGCTCGTCGAAGTCGTCGATCACCGCCTGGGCCATCCGCCGCATGTAGCGCGCGCGGTCGCGCATCCGCAGCAGCGCCCACAGCGGCTGCACCTTGGCGACGTCGGCGACCAGCTCGCCGATCCGTGCGGGCTCGGTGGCGACGACGGTGCCGAGCGGCGCGCCGGTGGCCGGGTCGCGCGCCTGCAGACGCGTCTCGCCCACGGCTTGGCCAGCGATCGCGCTCATCGCGCGATTATCGCTCCTCGATCCCGCGTGCCCGGCGGATCTCGCGCAGCCGCGCCGCCAGCTGCTCCTCGGCCTCGTCGGGCTGATAGAAGCGCTCGGCCGCGACACCGTCGGGCAGCAGCGGCTGCGGTGAGATGTGGCCCGGGTGGCCGTGCGGGTTGTCGTAGTCGCGCTTGTCCTGCCCCGGCCGGGGCCCGGACCTAAGCCACGACGGCGCCGCCTGCGCCCCGTGCTCGCGAACGTGGCGCCGCGCGGCGCCCAGCGCGCGGCCGGCGGCGTTCGACTTCGGCGCGAGGGATAGGTAGATCGCCGCCTGCGCGAGCGCGTATGTCGCCTCCGGAAGCCCGACGTGCTCGACGGCCGCCGCCGCGGCGGTCGCGACCGACAGCGCGGCCGGGTCGGCGTTGCCGATGTCCTCGGACGCGAGGATCACCATCCGCCGGACGATGAAGCGCGGGTCCTCGCCGCCCTCGAGCATCACCGCGAGGTAGTACAGCGACGCGTCGGGGTCGGAGCCGCGCGTCGCCTTGATCCACGCCGAGGCGTAGTCGTAGTGGCGATCTCCGTTTTTGTCGTACAGCACGGCGCGCCGTTGCAGCGCGTCCTCGATCCGCGCGAGAGTCACTCTCCCGCCGAGCTCGCGCGCCGTCTCGCTCGCGAGCTCGAGCGCGTTGAGCGCCGTGCGCGCATCGCCTTCGCTGCGCGCCGCGGCGAACTCGATCGCGTCGTCGTCCACGTCCGGCGCCGCCATACCGTCCACGCCGTCGCGCGCGGCAACGGCGCGGCGCAGTACGGTCGCGACGTCGTCGGCGCTCAGCTGGGCCAGCGCGTACACGCGCACGCGCGAGAGCAGGGCGCTGTTGACCTCGAACGCCGGGTTCTCCGTCGTCGCCCCGATCAGTGTGACGAGGCCTTCCTCGACGGCCGGCAGCAGGGCGTCCTGCTGGGCCTTGTTGAAGCGGTGGATCTCGTCGAGGAAGAGCACCGTCGCGCCACTCTGTCCGTCGCGAGCCAGCGAGCGCCGGTGCCCGGCGCGCTCGATCACCGCGCGGACCTCCGCGCGCCCGGCCTGGACCGCGCTGAGCTCCTCGAACGCGGCCTGCGAGCGCTCGGCGACCATCCGCGCGAGCGTCGTCTTGCCCGACCCCGGCGGCCCGTAGAGGATCATCGAGTGCGGGTGGCCCTGCTCGATCGCCGTCCGTAGCGCCGAGCCCTCGCCGACGAGATGCTCCTGGCCGACGAACTCGTCCAGGCGCCGCGGCCGCACGCGCACGGCCAGCGGGCGCGTATCGCGGCCCGCGCCTCCCGGCGCCGGCGGGGGCGCGGACGGCGCCGGGGGGGCCTCGCCGGCGACCGCTTCGTCGGCGACGGCTTCGTCGGCGGACTCGGAGTCGAACAAGCGCTCCACCGGACCAGTATCGCGCGCGCTGAGCACTCCGGCCAGGGTGGAAGTCGCGCGACGCCCGCCGCCGCGGGCACCCGGCCGCCCTGACTCGCAGCGCCTCGCCGGGGGCCGAAATATCGCCCCGAAGAGCAGGCGATCGGCCCCGGCTGCGGAATAACAACCCGTCCAAGCGGGAAACACTGGTTTAAGCGGGGTCGCCGGGGCTCTTTTTAGAACTGTGGATGTGTCCACCCCAGGAGGTCGGCCGCGTGTTTGCGTCGAACCTGTGTGTCCGGTGTTCAGGTGCAGAGAGATCTAGAGCTAATGCGAGGAACGAGCTGACATGGCCGCGGGCGCACCCGAGATCTTCGCGGGTGCCGAAACTGGCCTCGAGCTCGTCGAGTCGGGCCACGAAGTCACGGCACGCTCGCCGCTGGCGCTGTTCTGGCGCCGGTTTCGGCGCGACCGCGTGGCGCAGGCGTCCGCCGCGTTCATCGTGCTGCTCGTGCTCGTCGCGATCTTCGCGCCGCTCGTGGTCAAACTGTTCGGCCTCCCGAGTCCGTACACGCAGGACCCGAGCCTGACCGGCCCGTTCGGCGAACCGCTCGGACCGAGCAGCGCACACCCGTTCGGGGTCACGCCGCTCGGCCAGGACGTCGCCTCGCGGGTGATCTACGGGACGCGCGTGTCGCTCGAGGTCGGCGTCCTCGGCACTGCGATCGCGACCGTGATCGGGGTCACGCTGGGACTGCTCGCGGGCTACTACCGGGGCTGGGTCGACACGATCATCTCGCGGCTGATCGACGTGACGTTGTCGATCCCGATCCTGCTGCTCGGCCTCGGGATCGGCGGCGCCTGCGCCGTGCGCGGCTGCCTCGGCGGCACGCTCCAGCCGGGCGTCGGCGTGATCATCTTCCTGATCGCGTTCGCGACGTGGGCGTACTTCGCGCGGATCATCCGCGGGCTCGTGCTGTCACTCCGCGAACGCGAGTTCGTCGACGCCGCGCGAGCGCTCGGCGCATCCAACGTGCGGATCATGTTCCGCGAGCTCCTGCCGAATCTGGTCGCGCCGATCATCGTCTACGCGACGCTGCAGATCCCGCTGAACATTCTGATCGAGGCCTCGCTTTCGTTCCTCGGCGTCGGGGTGCGCCCGCCGACCGCGAGCTGGGGGCAGATGATCGCGGCGGCGACGCCGACGTTCAACACTGCGTGGTGGTACATGGTCTTCCCTGGCGCGGCGCTGTTGCTGACCGTGCTCGCTTTCAACCTGCTCGGCGACGGACTGCGCGATGCGCTCAACCCAAGGACGGCGCGGTGAGCGACATCGACACACGACAAACAAAGGAGGCGCCCGATGAGGTCGCTTAGAACGGTTCTGCTGGTGGCGGTCGCGGGCGCGCTCGCGGTGGCATTGGCCGCGTGCGGCTCGAGCAGCAGCAGCAGCTCGAACGCGAGCGCGGGGTCGAGCCCGGTTCCCAACGGCGTCAAAACGCCGCTGACGGAGTCACTCACGGGCGGCAAACGAGGGGGTGTTCTGAACAGTGTCCAGGCCGAGGATTTCGAACACCTCGACCCGGGGCAGGCGTACTTCCAGATCGATTACCAGATCACGAACGCGACGCAGCGCTCGCTGTACTCCTACAAGCCGAACACCTTCTCGGAATCGACACCCGACATGGCTGAAGGCCCCGCGAAGCTGAGCAACGGCAACAAGCTGATCACGATCAACATCCGCAAGGGCGTCCACTTCAGCCCGCCCGTCAACAGCGAAGTGACCGCTGCCGACGAGGTCTACGCCTTCGAACGCGTGGCCAACCCGAACGTCGCGAACCCCTACTACCTCGGCTACCTGAGCTCGATCGAAGGCATGAAGACCGCCAACGGCGGCCCGATCGCCGGCGTCAAAGCCACGGGCAAGTACACGCTGCAGATCAAATTGACGGCCCCTGAAGCACCGATCGTGGTGGCGTCGATGGTGCTGCCATACACCGCCCCGGTGCCGAAGGAATACGCCAAGAAGTTCGACGCCAAGAAACCGAGCGAATACGTCAACTACCAGGTCGCGTCAGGCCCGTACATGCTCAAGGCCGACAGCTCGGGCAAGGTGCTGGGCACCGGCTACCAGCCCGGCAAGTCGGCGACGCTCGTGCGCAACCCCAACTGGAACGCGAGCACCGACTACCGCCCTGCCTATCTGAACCAGATCAACATCGCGATCGGTGGAGACGCGAACGTGATCGGGCGCCAGGTGCTCGAAGGCAGCGCCATGGTCCAGTCCGACGCGCCGGCAGCGCCGATCGTCAAGCTCGCCGTCGAGCAGCACCCCAGCCAGCTCGTGATCTCGGGGGGCGGCGGCGCAGGCGATCGGTACATCGCGATCAACAACAGCCACGGGCCGTTCAAGAACGTCAACCTGCGCAAGGCGTTCTGGGCGGCGACCGACCGTGAAGCGCTTGACCGGCTGCGCGGTGGCAAGACCGTGGCCGATCTGATGACGCACTTCCTGTGGAACGGGATCGCCGGCTTTGAAGAAGCCGGCGGCTTTCCCGGCCCGAAGGTCGACTACAACGAACACCCGACCGGCGACATGGCCGTCGCCGAAAAGTACATGAAGCTCGCGGGCTATCCGAGCGGCAAATACACCGGCTCGGAAACGCTGCAGGTCGTCGGCGACTCCTCGGCGCCGGCGAACAACGTCGCCGAAGCGGTCAACCAGACGCTGAGAACGCTCGGCTTCAAAACGAAGCTGAACCTGGTCGAGCACACCGTCATGTACTCCAAGTACTGCGGCGTCGTCAGCGAAAAGATCGACGTCTGCCCGAACGTCGGCTGGATCCCCGACTTCGGTGACCCGCAGGCGGTCCTCGACGTTCCCTTCAACGGCAACCTGATCGTCAAGAACGGGACGAACTCGAACTGGGGCCTGGTCAACCACGCGAAAATCAATGCCGCGATGGAAGCGGCGGCGAAAGTCGTCGGCACGAAGGCGCGTGGCGAAGCGTGGGCGAAGATCGACCGCGAACTCGTGGAAGAAGCGGTCGCTGTGCCCTACCAGTGGGCGAAGGAACCGTACATCGAGTCCAAAGACGTCGAAGGCGTCAATCAGTACTGGAACGCGGGGACCTGGGACTACTCGTTCACATCGCTGAAGTAGTCGCAGCTCGGCGGCTGCCGAGGGGGCGGGTGGTGTCCCCGCCCCCTCGGGCCGCTGCGCTGCGCTCACGCACGCGCGAACTCCTCGAGGCACGCCCGGACACACCGGTCCAGGCGATGTCGATCGATCGACAATGACCCGCTACATCATCCGCCGGCTTCTGTGGGGCGTGCTGTTGCTGATCGCCGTCTCGGCGCTGACGTTCGTCCTGTTCCGGATCCTGCCGACCGCCGACCCGGCAAAGCTCCGGGCGGGGCGCCTGCAGAGCCCGAAGATAATCGCCGAGATCCGCCACGACCTCGGGCTCGACAAGCCGCTGCTGACCCAGTTCTGGCTCTACATGAAGGGCATCTTCCTGCACTTCGACCTGGGCTTCAGCTACTACAGCAACGCACCGGTCAAGGAACTGATCTTCGACCGCCTGCCCGCGACCCTCTCGCTCGTCCTCGGCGGGGCGGTCGTCTGGCTCGTGGCGGGCGTCAGCGTCGGGATCATCTCGGCCCGGCGCGCCGGCTCCCGCCTCGACCGCGCGAGCATGGGCACCGCGCTCGTGCTCGTGTCGGCGCCGGAATACTGGCTCGGTCTGCTGGCGCTCTTCTTCTTCGCGTCGGACATCGGCAAAATCCCGCTCCTTCCGGGCGCCGGCAGCTATGTCCCGCTGACGGCCGACCCGGCTAAATGGTTCACCTCGCTGATCATGCCGTGGCTGGTCGTCGCGGCCGGCACGGCCGCGATCTACGCGCGGCTGATCCGCGGCAGCCTGCTCGAGACGATGGGGGAGGACTACATCCGAACAGCGCGCGCCAAGGGCCTGACCGAACGGAGCGTCGTCCTGCGTCACGGGCTGCGCTCGGCGATCAACCCGATCGTAACCGTGGTCGGGATCGACATCGCGGTCCTGCTCGGCAGCGCGGTGCTCGTCGAAACGGTCTTTGACATCCCCGGGATCGGCCGCCTGAACTACACCGCGATCACCCACTCCGACTACCCGATCATCCAGGGCACGGTGCTGCTCGCTGCGCTGTTCATCGTCGTCGCCAACATCGTCGTCGACATCATCTACGCGTTCCTCGATCCGCGGGTTCGATACTCATGACGGACGACAGTCCGCTGCTTCGCGTCGAGGACCTTCGCGTCGAGTTCCCGACCGAAGACGGCGTCGTGCACGCCGTCGACGGGATCACTTACGAGGTCCACCGCGAACGCACGCTGGGGATCGTCGGCGAGTCGGGCTCGGGCAAGACCGTCTCGTCGCTGACGACGCTCGGCCTGACCCGCCAGCAGGGCGCGAGCGTGTCGGGACGGATCATCTTCGACGGCCAGGACCTCGTCGCGCTGTCGGATGCCGAGCTGCGCGCGATCCGGGGCAACGAGATCGCGATGATCTTCCAGGACCCGCTCTCCTCGCTGCACCCGTTCTTCAAGGTCGGCGCGCAGTTGATCGAGGCCGTCCGCGTGCACCGCGACGTTTCCAAGCAGCAGGCGCGCGCGCGGGCGATCGAACTGCTCGGGCTCGTCGGCATCCCCGATCCGAGCAGACGCGTCGACGAGTACCCGCATGAGTTCTCCGGCGGGATGCGCCAGCGCGCGATGATCGCCATGGCGCTCGCCAACGAGCCGAAGCTGCTGATCGCCGACGAGCCGACGACGGCGCTCGACGTCACCGTCCAGGCCCAGATCCTGGCGCTGCTCGAACGCCTGCAGCGCGAGCTCGGGATGGCGATCGTGATGATCACGCACGACCTGGGCGTGGTTGCCGAGATGGCGGACGACATCGCCGTGATGTACGCCGGGCGGATCGTCGAGACGGCGCCGGCGAAGACCCTGTTCGCCGGGCCCGGGCACCCCTACACGTGGGGCCTGCTCAAATCGATCCCGTCGCTGACGAGCACGCGCAAGGAAGCGCTCGTGCCGATTCCCGGAACGCCCCCGAGCCTGATCAACCGTCCTTCGGGCTGTCACTTCCATCCGCGCTGCTTCTACGCACAGCCCGACCACGCGCGGATCGACCCGCGGCTGGAGGCGGTGCCCGACGTGCCCGATCACCACGTCGCCTGCCTGCTCGCGCCCGACGTGCGCGAGCGGCTGTGGCGCGAGCTCGCAGCCGGCGCGACCCCCGAGCGGGCGCGCGCCGTCGTCGGCCTGCCGGCGCCGTCCTCGGGCGATCAGACCGGCACCACGACACCCGCCGCCGGGGTGGTCCCCGCGGCACCGGAGGTCGGCCCGTGAGCGCGGGCGACGCGTTCGCGCAGCAGGCCGGGGGCGCCGGCCTCGCGCCCGAGGCCGGCTCGAGCGCCGAGCCCGCCGGGGCGCCCGGCGCAGGCGCGCGCGAACCGCTGGTCGAGGTGCGCAACCTGGTCAAGCACTTTCCGATCACACGCGGCGTGCTGGTGCAGCGGCGGATCGGCGCCGTCCAGGCGGTCGACGGCGTCAGCTTCGACGTGATGCGCGGCGAGACGCTCGGGATCGTCGGCGAGACCGGCTGCGGCAAGAGCACCACCGCGCGGTTGGTCATGCGCCTGCTCGAGCCGACCAGCGGCGAGATCCGCTTCGACGGGAACGACATCACGCACCTGAGCGGGCGGTCGCTGACGGCGATCCGGCGCGACGTGCAGATGATCTTCCAGGACCCGTACTCGTCGTTGAACCCGCGCAAAACGATCGGTGCGACGATCGGCCAGCCGTTCGTGATCCATGGCTTGGCCAAGGGCAAGGGCGAGCGCAAGCGCGCCGTCCAGGAGCTGATGGAGATGGTCGGGCTGAACCCCGAGCACTACAACCGCTACCCGCACGAGTTCTCCGGCGGCCAGCGCCAGCGGATCGGCGTCGCGCGCGCTCTCGCGCTGAAGCCGAAGCTGCTGATCGCCGACGAGCCCGTCTCGGCGCTCGACGTCTCGATCCAGGCGCAGGTGCTCAACCTGCTGCTGGAGATGCAGCGCCAGCTGCAGCTGACGCTGATCTTTATCGCGCACGACCTGTCGGTCGTCCGTCACATGTGCGATCGCGTCGCCGTCATGTACCTCGGGCGGATCGTCGAGATCGGGCCCGGACAGCCGCTCTACGGCTTCCCGCGCCATCCGTACACCGGCGCGCTGCTGTCGGCGGTGCCGGTGGCCGACCCGACGTTGCGCGCCGGCCAGCGCGAGCTGCTCAGCGGCGACGTCCCGAGCCCGGCGAACCCGCCGAAAGCGTGCCGCTTTCACACGCGCTGCCCCAAGGCGCAGGAGCTCTGCTCGATCGAGGACCCGCCGCTGCAGGACAAGGGCAGCGGCACC
>DASXIJ010000063.1:0-36206 GCA_036498045.1 Solirubrobacteraceae bacterium | reverse complement strand
GCTTGCACTCCTCGCAGGCGAGGGTGATAGCGATTCGAACGTCTCCGCGGGCCATGTTCAATCCCTGCGTAAAAGGTTTGCATTGCGGGCCTGGACGAGAAAAAACCCCGCCCAAGCGCGAGGTACCGGCAGTTTAGCGCGCTCGCCCCGACGCGCGACACTCGCCATCGGACGCGCGTAGGCTGACGCGATGCCACCAGCTCGGGGCCGCAGGCTGCCCCCCGGCGAGCGCGCCGCGGCCCGGCAGCGCCGGCGGGTCCGCCGTCGCCGCGCGACGCTGCTCGGCGCCGGCTTGGCGGTGCTCGCTGCGGGCATCGTCGTCGCTGTTCTCGCGGGCGGCTCCTCACACGCGCACGCGCACGCACGCGCCAACCTGTCGGCCGGCGCGGCGCGCGCCGACAACGCCGCGACGAACGGTGCGCGCGACAGGACAGGGGCGAGCGCGAGCGCGACGCGCGACGGCGAGTCGCCTGAGATCCGCCGCCTGATCGCGCTTGGAAAGCCGATCTACTGCGCGGGCTCGCGGGGCGACGAGGTCGCGTTGACGTTCGACGACGGGCCCGGGCCGTACACGAGGCTGATGCTCGCCAAGCTGCACAAGCACGGCGTCCACGCGACGTTCTTCGTCGTCGGGCGCAACATCCCGCTGCTGCCCGACGCGCCGCGCGAGGAGCGAGCGATCGGCGCGGTCGGCGATCACACGTTCACGCACCCGCTGCTGACGGCGATCGCGCCGGGCGAAGCCGAAGACCAGATCGTCAAGACGCAGCGTGCGCTCGAACGCTCATCGGCAGGCCGCGTGTTTCTGTTCCGCCCCCCGTACGGCGGCCACAACGCGACGGTCGACTCGATCGTGCGCTCGCACGGGCTGCTCGAGATCCTGTGGACGGTCGACAGCGCCGACTCGCTCGGCGCCAGCTACGCGCAGATCGAACGCACGGTGACCGCCGGGCTGCGCCCGGGCGCGATCATCTTGATGCACGAGAACCACGGACAGACGATCCGCGCGATGATCGCGATCTTCGCCGCGCTGCAGCGCCGGCACCTGCGCGCGGTCAGCGTGCCGCAGCTGCTGACCGACGACCCGCCGAGCGCCGCTCAGCTGAGCGGCGCCGGCGGGGGGTGCGGCGTCAAGGCGGGCACCGGCCTGAGCGGCGGCTGATCGGGCGAGCGGACGACGACGATCGACCGGCGAGCCGAGCCGCGGATCACTCATAGAGGGTCAGCGTCGCGAGGATCACGTACAACGCGACGAGCGCCCATCCCTCGAACGCGGCCGCCTCGCCGTCGCCGGTCACCTGAGCGAGCGCGAGCGCCGTTAGAGCGAGCGCGCCGATGTACACGGGCGCGAGTGAGAACGTCAGCGTCGTCGTCAGCGCGAACGACACGAGCACGAGCACCGGGAACAGGAACGCGGCGATCTGCGCGACCGAGTTTTTGACGACCGAGATCGCGAGGTCCGAGCGGCCCTTCCACGCGAGCACGAGGCCTGCGGCGTTCTCGACCGCGTTGCCGGCGATCGCGACGATCACCAGCCCGGCGAACGCTTGCGAGATGTGCAGCTGCTCGATCGACGGCTGCAACGCGGAGACGAACCAGTCAGAGACGAACGCCGACGCCGCGCCGCCGACGAAGAGCAGTACCAGCACCGGCCCCAGGCCGATGCGCGCCCTGGGGCGCACCTCGCCTGCCGCTGCCGGTGCCGGTGCTGGCCCCGGTGCCGGCACCGGTGCTGGCGCGCCGATGTCGCTGTCGCTGCGCAGGTACGGCACGACCCACGTCGCGTAAACGAACAGCAGGCAGATCGCGCCGACCACGGAGATCGACTTGACGTGATGGCTCGCGGGGTCGTGCGAGGCGAGCGACAGACCGAGCAGGACGATGATGAACACGGTCACCTGCAGCAGCGTCGCCGTGTCGCGCGGCAGGCGCTTGGAGAAGCGCATGATCCCGTCCGGCGCGCGATTCGCGCCGACGACGATCACGAGCCCGAGCACGAGCAGCGCGTTGGCGAGGATCGATCCGATGATCGCCGTCTGCGCGACGACCAGCTCGCTCTTCTGCAGCGCGAAGATCACGACGAACAGCTCGGGCAGGTTGCCGAGCGTGGACTGCAGCAGCCCCGTCACAGCCGGCCCGGCTCGGTTCCCGAGCTGCTCGGTCGCGAAGGAGACGATCCACGCGAGGCCGGCGAGCGCGGCCGTCGCGAGCGCGAAGCGCGGGACCGGCGCCCACGTCTGATAGTTGGCGACGCCGGCGAGCGCCGTGAGCAGCGCGACAATCAGCAGCGCGACGCGCTCGAACCGAGTCAGGGCTGACATCGTCCGCCGCGAGGATAGTCGCCGGCGAAGACCCCCGGACGGTGGGTCAGTGACTCTGCAGCACGGTGTCGATCAGGCCGTACTCCTTGGCCTGCTCGGCCGTGAAGAAGCGGTCACGCTCCATGTCGGCGCGCACCTCCGGCGTCGGTTTGCCGGTGGCCTCGGCGTAGATCTCGTCGATCCGTTCGCGCACCTTGAGGATCTCGCGCGCGTGGATCTCGATGTCGGACGACTGACCCTGAAAGCCGGCCGACGGCTGGTGGATCAGGATCCGCGAGTTCGGCAGCGCCGCGCGCTTGCCTTTCGTCCCGCCGGCGAGCAGCAGCGAGCCCATCGACATGGCGACGCCGACGCACATCGTCGCGATGTCGGGCTTGACGAACCGCATCGTGTCGTAGATCGCCAGGCCCGAGTAGATCGAGCCGCCCGGCGAGTTGATGTACATCGAGATGTCCTTCTCGGGATCCTGGCTCTCGAGGTGCAGCAGCTGGGCGACGACGAGGTTCGCGACCTGATCGTCGATCGGCGTGCCGAGGAAGATGATCCGCTCGTTGAGCAGGCGCGAGTAGATGTCGAACTCACGCTCTCCGCGCGCCGTGCGCTCGATGACCATCGGGATCAGTGGCATGCGAGCCAGCCTAGCGTGCGGCGAAACCGCGACCGTCCGTCGGCCGCGCTGAGAGGATTGGCGGATCGCGAGCGCGGCCTGGCCGCATGTCCGAGTTCTCGCGACGTCGTTCGCGGGCAGCTCCAACGCTGGCGATGTCAGCGACGAAGATGACGACGAAGACGACGATCACAGACCCCACAGCAAGAACCCCGCATTTGGGTCGCCCGCGCCCGAGCGTGCGTCGCGCGCTCGCTGGGGTGCTGGTCGCACTGCTCGCGCTCGCGGGTGCGATCACGCCGGGCGTGCTCGCGATGACCAGCCATGCGGGTTGGCCGCCGGACGAGCACCTCGTGATGGACAAGGGGCCAGCCGGGCGGACACATACGCTGACGGGCGTCGTCGACAAGCACAACTACCTGCTCGGCGGTTACGGCGACGACACGATCTACGGCGGCCAGGCGGGCGACGTGATCTGGGGCGATTACCACCCGACGGGCGAGTCGACGCAGACGGCGGTGATCCACGCTGGCAACGGCAAGAACTACATCTACGCCAACGACACGTACAACTACGTGTGGACCGGGACGAACCCGCTGACGGTCGTGCATGCGCACGAGAACTCGGGCGTGATCCACTGCGAAAGCCCGCGCCAGGTCGTCTACACCAGCCACCACGCGCTGACGCACTACACGCTGCACGGCTGCCGCCACATCAGCTTCTACTCGGTCGGCTACTGACGCTCGGCGGTCACAGGTTGACCGAGCGCATCACCGCCTCGGGGTAGCGCTCGCCGGCAGCGGCCGGAAGCGCCCGTGCGATCGCGTCGGACTCGGCGTCGCTCAACCGCACGTCTGCCGCGGCGAGGTTCTCTTCGAGGTAGGCGACCCGCTTGGTCCCCGGGATCGGGACGACGTGCTCGCCGCGGCTGAGAACCCACGCGATCGCAAGCTGCCCGGGCGTGATCGCGCGCTCTGCCGCCAGCTCGCGCACGCGGTCTGCCAGGGCGAGGTTCTGCTTGAGGTTCTCGCCGGTGAAGCGCGGGCCCTGCAGGCGGTAGTCGCCCTCCTCGAGCTCGTCCTCGGAGCTGAAGCGGCCCGACAGGAAGCCGCGGCCGAGCGGCGAGTAGGCGACGAGCGCGATCCCGAGCTCGTTGAGCGTCGGCAGGATCTCCTGCTCGACGTCGCGCGTCCACAGCGAGTACTCGGTCTGCACGGCGGTGATCGGGTGCACGGCGTGTGCACGGCGAATCGTCTGTGCGCTCGCCTCCGACAGGCCGAGATGGCGCACCTTGCCGGCCGTGACGAGCTCGGCCATCGCGCCGACCGTCTCCTCGATCGGCGTGTCGGGGTCGACGCGGTGCTGGTAGTACAGGTCGATCCAGTCGGTGCCCAGTCGCCGCAACGACGCGTCGCAGGCGGCGCGCACGTACTGGGCGCTGCCGTCGATCACGCGGTCGATCAGGTTGCCCTCCTCGACGAGCTTGATCCCGAACTTGGTCGCGAGGAAGACGTCGTCGCGCGTGGCCGTCGAGGATCGGCCGGAGATCGCGCTGCCGACGAGTTCCTCGTTGGTGTACGGGCCGTACATGTCAGACGTGTCGAGGAAGTTGCAGCCGAGCTCCAGCGCACGCGCGATCGTCGCGCGCGCCTCGCGCTCGTCGGCGCGCCCGTAGAAAGCCGACATCCCCATGCAGCCGAGACCGATCTCGGCGATGCGTGGCCCGTTGGGTCCGAGCGTGCGCGTTCTCATAGCGCTGTCCTACGCGTGCTCATCGCTCTGCCCTCTGCCCTGTCATCGCTGCCCCTTTCGACCGCGTGCACCGTCCGCGGATATCGTGCGTGTCGATGTTCCCGCTGAACCTACCCAACGTGCTGACCGTGCTGCGGATCATGCTCGTGCCGGTGCTCGTCGTCGCGTTGCTCGGCGACACGCCCGCCGGCGACGTGCTCGCGGCGGTCGTCTTCGCGCTCGCGTCGCTCACCGATTTCGTCGATGGATATCTGGCGCGCGCGCGCGGCTCGGTGACGAACTTCGGCAAGCTGATGGATCCGCTGGCGGACAAGCTGCTGATCGTCGCGGCGCTGATCGCGCTCGTCTCGCTGCAGCGGCTGCCGGCGTGGATCGCGATGGTGATCATCACGCGTGAGCTCGCCGTCACGGTGCTGCGGATGGGCGCAACGCAGGCCGGCGTGGTGATGGGCGCGAGCATGTTCGGCAAGGTCAAGACGTGCCTGCAGATCGCCGCGATCCTCGCGGTGATCGCCGTGCCCGGCCGGCCGCTGTGGGTCTCTGCGCTGCTGTACGTGACGGTCGCGGTGACCGTGCTGTCGGGCTTGGACTACTTCTTCGGCCTGCGCCGGCGGATGGCCCAGGCCGAGAGCCGCGGCGTCGGCAGCTGACTCAGCGCGGCCGCGCGGCGTCGAGCCACTGAGCGAGCGTCGTCTGCTGCGGCGCCGGCGCGCCCGACTCGATCTCCGCGCGCAGCTCGGCGACCGTCCCGTGACGTTCGGCGACGACGTTGTGCTGGTGGATCGTCTCGAGGTTCTCCTGGCGCGCGGAGACGAAGTTCGCGCCGTCGAGCTGGGGCAACTCGCGCACGACGCCGGCGATCATCTCGCGCACGCAGTCCTCGACGAAGCGCGGGCGCCGGTGCGCCTTTTCGACGACCTCGACCTCGTCTGAGCGCTTCATCAGCTCGTAGATCTCCGACGACATGCTCGACTCCGCGATCGCGAGCAGCGTCGACGCGTCGATCTCCTCGACGCACTCCTCGACGCAGCCGATCTCCAGGGTCGCGAGGCCACGCTGGTTGTGCGTCGCGATCGGCACGCGCTCGACGATCCGCTCGATCTGATCGTCGTCGAACCCGTCGTCGGACAAGCGCTCTCTCGCGCGCGCGGTGACGAGCTCCTGCGCGCACGGACACGCCGTCATGCCCGTTGCCGAGACGCCGACCGTCCGGCGGGTCCCGTGGGCGTAGGCAACGGCGCGGCCGATCAGCGTGTAGATCTCCTGCGTCTGGATGTTGGAAACAGGAGCTGGCTTGTGCTCGGGGTAGCGGGCGGCGATCGTCACCTCCGCGCGCTCGGCCTGCTGGCGCGTGCGCACGAGCTCGGCGATCTGCTGGGCGAGCGTCTCCGCGCGGAACCGTGACTCGCTCAGGACGACCTCGCCGATCGCCTCGTTGACGACCTCCTCGAAGCGCGACATGTGCGCGCCCTTCTGCTCGTTGCCGAGGTCGACGAAGCACTCCAAGCGGGCGAAGAACAGGTCGTCGGCGATCCGCACGACCTTCTCGACGCCGGTCACGCCGACACGCGAGAGGCCGACGGCGACGCGCGGCGCGCGTGACTGCACGTCTCCGCCGAAGCGCTCGACAGGGGGCGCCGCGGCGCTTGAGGAGATGCCGTGCACGCCCGCCAGCGTAGCGCGAGCCAGCTCGGCGAAAGAGCGCTGCGCGACCCCACTGCTCGCCGCCCACCGATTCTGGTATCAATCGCACTCGGCCAAACGGACGATCAAGCGGCGGAGCCGGATGATCTGGGGGTCCAGGTTGAGGGAGAAGCTGGAGGGTGCAGTGATCGCCACGGAGAGCGTGATCGACATCGACGAGCTGCAGCCGGTGCTTGCGAACGCCCGCGAGCGGGGATTCGTGACCGCCTCGAGCGTGCAGTCGGCGATCGACGAGGTCGAGCTCA
The DNA here is from genome assembly GCA_036498045.1 of Solirubrobacteraceae bacterium. Classification (GTDB taxonomy): domain Bacteria; phylum Actinomycetota; class Thermoleophilia; order Solirubrobacterales; family Solirubrobacteraceae; genus Palsa-744. The sequence goes on along the minus strand of DASXIJ010000063.1, from coordinate 29,577 downwards.
CCGCCGAGCAGGCGCAGGACCTGTTCAGCTACCTCGACGAGCACGGGATCGAGGTCGTCGACGGTGATGAGCCCGCCCCCGAGCTGCGGGTCGACGGCGCCGGCGACGCGCGCGCGCCCCGGGACACGGCGACAGACGTCGACGATGACGAGGGCGACGACCGCGACGGCGACGAAGTCCGCGGCGTGCGCGTACGCCTGCAAGAGCTCAAGCGCGCCCAAAACGACCCGTCGTCCGACCCGAGCCTGGACTCGCTGCGGCTGTACCTGCGCTCGATCGGACGCGTGCCGCTGCTCACCGCCGAGGAGGAGGTGTGCCTCGCCAAGCGGATCGAGCGCGGCGACATTGCCGCCAAGCAGCACATGGTCGAGGCCAACCTCCGCCTGGTCGTATCGATCGCCAAGGGCTACGTCGGGCGCGGCCTGACGTTCCTCGACCTGATCCAGGAGGGCTCGCTCGGCCTGATTCGTGCCGTCGAGAAGTTCGACCACCGGCGCGGATACAAGTTCTCGACCTACGCGACGTGGTGGATCCGCCAGGCGGTCAGCCGCGCGCTAGCCGACAAGGCGCGCACGATCCGGATCCCCGTTCACATGGTCGAGCGCCTGAACAAACTGATCAGCGCCGAGCGCATGCTGATCCAGCAGCTCGGCCGCGAACCGACCGCCGAGGAGATCGCCGCCGAGCTCGAGTGCGACGTGCGCGACGTCCGCGACGTCCTGCGCCTGGCCCAACAGCCGGTGTCGCTGGAGAAGCCGATGGGCGAGGAGGACGACTCGGCGCTGGCCGACTTCGTCGAGGACGTCTCCGCCGAGTCGCCGTTCGAGATCGCCTCCGACGCGCTGCGCCGCGAGAACATCACCCGCGTGCTCGCCTCGCTGCCGCGCCGCGAGCGCGAGGTGCTCGAGCTGCGCTACGGGATCGTCGGTGGACGCGCACGCACCCTCGAGGAGGTCGGACGCGCGTTCAACATCACGCGCGAGCGCGTGCGCCAGATCGAGAACCGCACGCTCAAGAAGCTGCAGGCGCTGCCCGACGCTCAGCAGCTGCGCGAGGCTTCGTAGCGCCAGGGCGGACCCGCCGTCCCTCATCGGCCGGTCGCCGTCCAGCCGGGACGCCCGGCCAGTGCGCCGTGGCCGGCGCAGAGAACCATCCCAAGCGCTCCTCGCTCCTTACCGTTGAGCGATGGGCCACAGGTCCGCTTCTGGGAGGTCCGAAGTACGCCGAGTTCGAGGTCGAGGGGGGACGACGGCTTCCCGCCTGAGCGAGGTCTAGCGCTATTCTCGGAGCGCCCAGGCGGGGTTCCCGAGCGGTCAAAGGGGTCGCGCTGTAAACGCGATGGCTCAGCCTTCGCAGGTTCGAATCCTGCCCCCGCCACTGTCCATCTCTGCGAGCGCCGCGACAGCCTCAGTGATCGTCGCGGGAGGAGACTGCTGCTGCCGATCGAACCTCCAATCAAACGAGAGGAGGACGGCCGCATGACACGCTTGACGATGAGGAGCGTCCCCCTTCGCCGGCGGCGAAGCCGAGCGGGCGAGGTTCCGGCAAGTCGCGGCAGGGATCGTCACAACATCGAGCAGCTGCGGGCATTGCCCCGGGTGGTGCCGAACGGCAGGGTACTGGTGCACAACGGCTCGAGCTTCTGGCTGCAGAATCCCAGCGGCAGCCTCGAGCCGTGCGACTGCGATTGGGCACCCGACATGGGCGTGCATTTCCGGGTGTGCCGCGGCGCTTGACGACTTCACGTAGCTCCGTCAGCGGCGCGCGACCGGACCTTTGCCGATCGTCTCGGCGAGGCGCGCGGCGTCCGGGGTGCTGACGAGCACACTCTGAAGCGGCGCGTGATCTCGCACCGAGAACGACAACGCCGGTACCCCGCGCCGCACGACGAACGCGCGATCGAGCCGGATCGTGCGCGCGACGTAGTAGAGCCACGGCACGCGCAGCCCGGCTTTGAGGCCTGTGCCAACCGTCGCGCGAATCGGATCGTCGACGACGCGCACGTCGCTGACGTCGGCGAGCGGCAAGCGGATGTCCTTCATCAGGCCGAGGATCTTCTCCCACCGCGCGAGCAGCACCTCGATCGAGTCGTCTGTCACGCGCACGCGCACGCGCGAGAGCCTAGACCGCAGGTACGCTGAAGGCAGCGACCGATGATCGAAAGGAGCCGGTAGATGGAGTCCTCGCAAGCCGCACGCGTGCTCGTCGTCGCCCACAAGACGGCCGCCACCCGACCGTTGCTCGACGCTGTCCGCGACCGCGCGCAGCGTGGTCAAGCAACGTTCACGCTGCTCGTCCCCAACGCGACGCACGGCCTTCACAAGGTCGTCGACCCCGAGGATCAAGGCGGCGGCGAGGCGAAGGACGTCGTGGAACGCGCGCTCCCCGGGCTCACGGAGGCCGCCGGTGCGCCGGTCGAGGGCATCGTCGGCGACCCCGATCCCGTCGCGGCGGTGCAGGACGCGATCAACCTGCGCGGGTTCGACGAGGTGATCATCTCCACCCTCCCGTCAAAACTCTCGCAGTGGCTGAGGCTCGACCTCCCGAGCAAGGTCAGCGGCATGGGGCTGCCCGTGACCACCGTCACGCCCGCGGACTGATCGACGACCGATCGACGACCGATCGACGACGATTGGTCTCGTCCGCTCGCCCGCGGTACAGTCCCAACTTCGCCCAGCTAGCTCAGTTGGTAGAGCACTTCCATGGTAAGGAAGGGGTCAGCGGTTCGAGTCCGCTGCTGGGCTTGCGAGAAAGGCCGGCCGACGCGGGTTTTTCGATGCGCGCGTGCGCCCGGCGGTCCGACGGGTGGGAATCTCGACGCCCGGGGAAGGTTTGCGCCGCGGGGGAGTCCCAAGGGCGGAGAGCTACGTCTACGTCTGCTCAAAGCTCAAGGAGGAAGAATGCGCAAGGTCATTGCTTTGCTTGTTGTCTGCGGCTCGTTCGCCGCTATCGCGACGCCGGGGGCGCTCGCCAACGATCCACACAACGAAGAAAACCCGACCGGGAAACCGGAATTCTCCTGTCAGGAAATTAACCCGAACAAAGGTGGCCTGAACCCGTTCACGCCTGGCCACGCTCAGGAATCCAAGGGCTCGCCCTTCAACGAGCCGGGCGAAAGCAGTCCAGAAGGTGGCAACGGCGGGGCTCACTACAGCGAAAACTCGCGTTACGACGTTGCCTGCTTCCAGCACGAACAACACGCGCTGGCGGGCCACTAGCAACGGACGTCAACCCCACTTTGCTGACGTAACCTCAGGAGCCGGTTCCGATTCGCCTCGGGGCCGGCTCCGCTCGGTCTCGCACCGTCTGCCGCTCGGGCGCGATGCGAGACTCATTCTCAAGTGACAACGGCTAGCTGCGCCGCTTCAGAGCAACGCCGTCCCTCGCGGCCCGCGCCTAAGCGCGAACCGCGAGCTATCCCTCAGACGGGTTCGTCGTAAGCCTCAGACGGGTTCGTCGTAAGGGTCGCGCTCGACGACGCGTTCGCGCGCAACCCTGCCGCGCGGCCTGGAGCTGATCATGTACAGCACGGACAGCACGAGGCCGATTGCGCCGACGATGATCAGGATCAGTCCGACGGTCGAGATCGAGATCCCCGAGACCGTCGCAGTGACGGCGTAGCGGAGAATCGCACCGACGGCGATCAGGAATATTGAAGTGCCGAGTGGCAAGTTACAACCTCCCTCCACGACGGTAGCCAAAGCCACCGCTGGTGAGCAGGATTACGACTGCGACCAGCAGCAGGAGCCAGAGGAACGGGCTGAGGCCGATCCCGCCGGCGATCGCTGCAATTACCAACACGATCAAAAGTATCTCTACAAGTCCCACTTGGACTCCCTGTCTCGGTTAACAATTCTTGCAATCTGTGGATACCCGACGCGGCCGTTATTCAAACCGGGGAGCGCGCTCGCATCGGACAGATAACGCCCGCATAACGCGTGAGAAAAGTGTTAAGCGATGACGTCAACTGCGTGAGCCAAGTGACCACAAAAGCGGGGATCGCCCCTCGCGCTCAACCCACCACCCTTGGGCTTCTCCCCAGGAGCCGTGCGGCCAGGAGCGCGTCCGAGCGATCCCCTGTTCGCCGATGCTCGACGACTCCTTGGGACTACCCACGTGGGAGCCCGAGTAATCCGTGCAGCAACTGGCGGCCTCGACGACGCACGCTGACGGCGCCGGCAATGACCCCGTTCAGCCTCGAGGCGTGACGGGTAGGCTCGGCGAAGTGAGCACCTCGCCACTCGAACGAATCGACGAACTGACCGGGCGCGCGGTCGACCTCGGAGTCGGCACGCATCATCGGATGCGCCTGCGTCGCGCCGGGCGCCTGGATCAGCTCGCCCCGCCGCAAGACGGCTCGCTCTGGGCGGCCGGCGACCCGCCGCCGCGCACCGGCAACGCGCTGGACGTGCTGATCGACGGCGAGCAGGCGCTCCCGCAGATCGCTCAGGCGCTTGCCGGCGCCCAGTCGTACGTGCACATCGCCGGCTGGCACATCACGCCGGAGTTCGGGCTCACGCGCCACGGGCGATCCCGCCGGCTTCAAGACATGCTCGCCGAGCTGGCCGAGCGGGTGGAGGTCCGCGTGCTGCTGTGGGCCGGCTCCCCCCTGCCGGTGTTCACGCCCGATCGCTCGGCCGTGCGTCGGGTCCGCGACGAGCTCACGCGCGACACGCGCGTTCAATGCGCCCTCGATAGCCACGAGCGACCGATGCACTGCCATCACGAGAAGCTCGTGATCGTCGACGGCGAGGTCGCGTTCGTCGGCGGCATCGACCTCACCTCGCTCGGTGGCGACCGCTTCGACAGCAGCGCCCACCAGATGGGCAGCCGGCTGGGCTGGCACGACGCCACCAGCCGCGTTGCCGGGCCGGCCGTCGCCGACGTCGCGGAGCACTTCGCGACCCGCTGGCGCGCGACCACCGGCGAGACGTTGCCCGATTGCCCGCCGCCGCCCTCCGCGGGCGACGTCGAGCTGCAGATCGTGCGCACCGTGCCCGAGCGGATCTACGACGCGCTGCCCCGCGGCGACTTCCGGATCCTCGAGGCCTACACACGCGCCCTGCGCTCTGCGCGCGAGCTCGTCTACCTCGAGAGTCAGTTCCTCTGGTCCCAGCAGGTCGTGGAGATCCTCGCCGACAAGCTTCGCCGTCCGCCGCAGGATCGCTTTCGCGTCGTCGTACTGCTGCCGGCCAGGCCCAACAACGGCACCGACAGCACGCGCGGTCGGCTGGCGGCGCTCGTGCGTGCCGATAACGGTGCCGAGCGCTTCCTCGCGACGACGATCTCAGCGCGCACCGGCGCGCTCACCGCACCGGCATACGTTCATGCGAAGATCGGCATCGTCGACGATGCATGGCTGACGCTCGGCTCGGCCAACCTCAACGAGCACTCGTTCTTCAACGACACCGAGATGAACGTCGTCTGCTGCGACGCGGCGCTAGCGCGTGAGACGCGGTTGCGGCTGTGGTCTGAGCACCTCGAGCGCCCGATCGACGACGTGTCGGGCGACGCGTGTGACGTCGTCGACGGCCTCTGGCGACCGACGGCCGTCGAGCAGCGCGCGCGGCTGGAGCGTGGCGAGCCATTGACGCACCGGCTGCGCGAGCTGCCCGGCGTCTCACGCCGCTCACGAGCGCTGCTCGGTCCGCTCGACGACCTCGTCGTCGACGGCTAGCGCCGATCTCAGGCCCGCTTGACCGCGCGCGCAGCCTCTTCGCTGACCTCCTCGCCGCGCTTCTGCAGGAAGCTGCCGATCGCTCCGGCGAGCGCCGCGATCACGCTGATCGCATACGCCTCCATGAACACGTCGAGGACGCGCGCCGGAGCAGAGATCGGGTTCTTCAACTGCGACGAGACTGTCAGCAGCTGCGTCGTCGTCCAGAAGATCGCGCTGCCGAACGTGTGGATCTCCGTTTCGGAGGCATGGCGCTCGAACAGGAACGCGAGGATCGCGCAGACGAGGTCGACGCCGACCGTCGCGACGACGATCACCGTTAGGAGATCGCGCAGCCGGCGGTGCGTAGCCGTCGCGGCGCGCATCACATCGCGGCCCTCGCGCGCGGCCGAGCTGAGGATCCTGCGCATCGGCGAATCGTCGCGGTGGCACCGGACGTCCGCTCGCGGCGGCCGACCGCTGCGAGCCGCTTCGCGCCTGCTCAGGGGCGCTTGCCGGACGCGACCGCGCGTGCTCTGCTGTTGCGCCGCCCGTACAAGAGCCGCTTGGGCACGGGAACCGGGCTGACGCGAGCGGCCGCCGAGCCGAAGAAGGCGCGTGGCTCGAGCTGTGCCACGAGCGCCACGAGCTCGGCTCGCTCGCCATCGCTCAGCGCGCGCGGTCCGCGGCGCGCCGCGGCGACAAGCGCGAACATCCGCCGCCGCTCGTCGGCGTCGAGTCGTTTGAGGTGCGCAGTCGCGAGCCTGGCCACCTCGAACGCCGACAGCAGCGCGAGGACGGGCACGCCGCGGGTCAGGCGCTTCGCGGGGGTCCGCTCGAGCAGGAAGCGAAGCATCGTTCGTGACTATGCCCGAGGCGCGGCGCGTCTAAGCACGCGGCCTCTGCCAGACTGCCGCCGATGACCGAGACTAACGAGGCGATCACGCCGGAGCTCAGCACGCAGGTCCTCCCCGGCTCGTTCCCCGGCGACCTGGGCATCGAGCTCACGGAGATCACCGACGAGCACGTGCGCGGGCGGATGCTCGTCGACAGACGCCACCTGCACCCGATGGGCTACGTGCACGGCGGCGCGTGGGTGGCCTTCGCCGACACGATCGCCGCGTGGGGAACGATGCGTCACCTGCCGGAGGGCCGCGGCTTCACGACGGTGGAGCTGAAGACGAACGTGCTCACGTCCGCCCGCGACGGCGACGAGCTGACGGCCGTCGGCGTGCCGCTGCACATTGGATCGCGCACCCACGTCTGGCAGGTACAGGTGTCCCGGGGCGAGCGGCTCGCGGCGCACTTCGTCTGCACGCAGATCGTGCTGTAGCGCCGAGCGCGTCAGCTCTCGCCGCGCTTCAGACACCGGCGGCGACGTTCTCGAACACGGCGGCCATCCCTTGGCCGCCGCCGATGCACATCGTCTCCAGGCCGTAGCGGCCGCCGCGCCGGCGCAGCTCACGCAGCAGCGTGGTCATGATCCGTCCACCGGTCGCGCCGATCGGGTGGCCGAGGGAGATACCCGATCCGTGGACGTTGACCCGCTCCAGCCCGTCGGGCAGCTCCCACTCACGCAGCACCGCGAGCGCCTGTGCTGCGAACGCCTCGTTGAGCTCGATCAGGTCGAGATCGTCGAGGGACAGCTGCGCTCGCTCGAGCGCTCGCGCGGTCGCGGGGACCGGGCCGATGCCCATCGTCTCGGGGGCGACGCCGGCGACGGACCAGGAGACGAGCCGCGCGAAGGGCTGCAGGCCGAGCTGTCGCGCCTGGTCGGGGTGCGTGACGATGCAGACGGCGGCGCCGTCGTTCTGCCCGCTCGCGTTGCCCGCGGTCACGGTCGCATCGGGGTCGGTGCGCGCCATGATCGGCCGCAGCCCGGCGAGCTTCTCGAGCGTCGTGTCGGCGCGCGGGTGCTCGTCGTCGATGATCGTGCGCTGCTCCTTGCGCGTGGCGACGGTCACGGGCACGATCTCCTCGGCGAAGGTGCCGTCCTGCGAGGCGGCGACCGCGCGCCGGTGGGAGCGCAGCGCGAGCTCGTCCTGCTCGTCGCGTGGGATCGCGTAGTCGCGGCGCACGTTCTCGGCCGTCTCGATCATCCCGCCGTCGATCACGTGGCGCATCCCGCCAGCGGTCACGCGCGGGCGCGCGAGCCGGTCGGCGAGCTCGACGCCGCCGCCCTTGACGCCCCAGCGGATGCCCATCGCGTAGAACTCGGCCTGGCTCATGCTCTCGACGCCGCCGGCGAGTACGAGGTCGCAGGCGCCGGTCTGCACCTGCATGCAGCCGAGCATGATCGCCTGCAGGCCGGCGCCGCAGCGACGGTCGATCTGCAGGCCGGGGACCTCGACGCCGAGACCGGCGTCGAGTGCGGCCACGCGCCCGATCGCGGGGGCCTCGCCGTTGGCGTAGCCCTGACCGAGGATCACGTCGTCGATCTCGCTGGCATCGAGCGACGTCCGCCGGACGAGCTCTTCGATCACGGTCGCGGCGAGCTTCGCGGGCGGCACGTCGCGGAACACGCCGCCGAAGCCGCCGACGGGCGTCCGCAGCGGTTCGCAGATCACGGCGTCGCGCATGCGCGAGAGCCTGACACAAACCAGCCGCCGCCCGAAGGGGATGCGAGCGACCGGGGGCCGAGACACCCTAGCCCCCGGTCGCGCGCGCTACCCGGATGACCTGTGGTCCTCCGCTGTACTCGTCGGCGCCGCAAGGCGCCCGCTTTAGCCGAGCGCGGCGGGACCCGCGAATCGGCGCTGCGTCAGCCGCGTCGCGCGCCGCCGCAGCCGTGCTTCGCGGCTTGCGCGCTGCGCAGCCGAGGCATGCGAATGCGCCGCGACGACTGCCGGAATGCGCTGCTCGGCCGCGACGATCGCAGCGACGAGGCCGGCCGCCGACTTGCCGGGTGTTGCGGCGGCGATCTGCGCGAGCGTCTTGCCCGACGCGAGCTGGCTTTCCAGCTGGGAGCGCCTGACCGAGAGGTACGCCACGACGGCGCCGGCAAACCGGCGGCGATGGCTGAACAGGATGTGTACGCGGGCGCGCCCGAACAGTCGCGGTCCACCGCCGGGGCCGCCGGGTCGCTGCACCTCGGCGCCGACACGCCGGGGGAGGCTGGCCGCGACCTTTGCGAGCTTCGCCCGCTTGGCGGCCTCGAGCGCTTCGGTCAGCCCGAGCGCGGACTTGCCGCCGCCGGAGCCTTCGGCGATCTGCGCGAGCGTCTTGCCGCCGCGCAGCTGACTCGTGAGCTCGGCAGGAGACAGCCCGAGGTAGGTCGCCGCGGTCGCGAGATCGCGCGACCGCGCGCGGGCGCCCGCCGCGTGGCGCCCGCCGCGCTTTGCGTCGGCGCCCTGCCCGGTCGCGGAGACGGCGGCGAGCGCGCCGCCGGCTAGGAGCACGGCGACGGCCGACCCGGCGATTACCTTCTGTCGCACGCCTCGCGTCATTGGGTTCATGTTTGCCCGCCTTTCTAAATCCCCTCCGGGCTACCCGCTAAATGGTAGGTAAAAGCCTCCTCCGCGGAAAGCCCCTGGTTTCGGGGGGCAACGCGGCGGGCGTCGTGTACGGGCTGATCACGGTCGGCGCGCTGATGGCGGCCGAGAGCGGACGGCACGAGAGCTACATCGACGCGATCGGCTCGGCGGTGTTTGCGACGCTGCTGTACTGGCTCGCGCACGCGTACGCGGACCTGCTCGGGCGTAGGCTCGACACTGGCGAGGGCCTGACCGTGCGGACGCTCGCGCGGGCGCTGGCCGATGACTGGTCGATCGTCCGCGGCGCGGCGATTCCTGAGCTCGCGCTCGTGATCGCGTGGGCGCTCGGCGCGAGCCGCGAAACCGGGGTGACGGCGGCGCTGCGTACTGCGGTCGTCGCGGTCGTCGTGTTCGAGCTGCTCGCGGGCATTCGCGCGAGGTCGACGCCGCCGGAACTGCTGCTGAAGGCAGCTGTCGGTGTGGCGATGGGAATCGGGCTGCTCGCGGTCAAGGGCGTTCTGCGCTGACCCGGCGGCAACCCGCGTACGACGCGCGGTCCCACCCGCTCCGCCCTTGACTTAGAGAGACGGCCCGTCCGTCACGGCCTTTCGTGGCGGCGCGGCTCGCTGTAGACAAATAGTCGCGGACGTGAAACGATTCTGATTAGCTGACTGCTCCAGAGCGGTTCAGTTTCACGGATTGATTCCAGGAACACGAATGACGACGCCCGACAGACCGCGACGAAACACCGACGCGACAGCGCCGTCACCGCTGTATGAGCGGCTGCCGCACGGGCCGCACCGGCTCGGCGTCGAGGCGGTCGCGCGCAACCAGCGCAGCCGGATGCACGGCGCGATGATCGAGGCCGTCGCGACCAACGGCTACGAGCGCGCGAGCGTCAAGCAGGTCGTCGGGCTAGCGGGCGTCTCGCGACGTTCGTTCTACGAGCAGTTCGCCAACAAGCAGGAGTGCTTTCTGGCGACGTTCGACGTGATCGCGGCGCGCGGCGCCGGGCGCGTCAGCGCTGCTTACCGAGCGGCGGGCGGAGACGTGCACGAGCGGATGCACGCGGCGTTTGGCGAGCTGACGGCCGCGATCAGCGCCAATCAGAAGAGCGCGCACCTGGCGATCGTCGAGGCGCCGAAGGCTGGCGCGCCGGCGCTGTTGCGCCTGCGCCACGCGTCGGCGACGTTCGAGCTGATGCTCGCGCAGTGCCTCGGAGAGACCTCTTCGTCGGGCTCGCTACCGCCGCCGGTGATCCGCGGCATCGCAGGAGGCCTTCATGCGGCGATGTCGCGCTGTTTGTGCGAGGGCTCGCCCGACACGGCGGCGCAGGTCGCCGAGGAGATGCTGCGCTGGACGCTCTTGTTCTCAACGCCGGCGGCCAGGCGCCTGGCCGAGCGCCTGTCAGAGCGCGCGCGCCAAGCGCTCGCGCAGGGACGCAAGGCACCCGCGCGCGACTGCGGGACGCCGCTCGCGGGCGCCGACGAGCGCGAGCGCGTGCTCGAGCACGCGCTGCTGATGTCGGTGGCGGTCGGCTACCGCGAGCTGAGCGCGCCGCAGATCGCCGACTCTGCAGGCGTGTCGATCGACGCGTTCTTCGAGCACTTCGAGGGCAAGCGGGAGTGCTTTCTGGCGGCCCTGGACATGCTCGGCGAGCGCCTGCTCTGCCTCGCGTCAGAGCGCGAGGCGCCATCGGACGGATGGCCGCAGGCGGTGCGCGGGCGGATCAGCGAGCTGCTGGGGTATCTCGCCGATCACCCGATCTACGCCCAGACGATCGCCGAGGGGGCGTTTGCGGCCGGACCGGAGGCGATCGAGGCAAACGTCGCGTTGGCGAACGCGATCGCCGCGGCGCTGACCGACGGGGCGCCCGTGGTGGCGGACGGCGCGCTGGCCGTGCAGGGCGTCGCGGGGGCGCTGTCGCACACGGTGCGCTGTCAGGTCGCAAGCCGACAGATCGAGCTGCTGTCGGTGCTGTCTGACTACCTCTCGTACATCGTGCTGGCTCCGTTCGTCGGCTCCGAGCACGCGGCGCAGGTCGTAATCGAGGACGCCTAGCGACCTCCGCCCTCGGGAGCGGGCCGCCCGCTAGCGCCGTTTGCGGGGGAGGCGCTCGGCGATGTAGGCGATCACGATGCCGACAAGCGTGGAGATCACGATGACGATGATCAGCGGCGCTTTGCCGGAGCCGACGACATAGCTGACCTTGACCTGTTTGACGTTGAAGACGGCGAACAGCGTGATCAGGATCGCGAGGACGGCGATCGCCACGGCACGGGCGAGCTCACGACGGCTGCGCTTGTCGAGCTTGGACGCGCCCCGGCTTTGACCGGCGCCGACGGTCCCATCTGGTCTCTGTCCTGTCGCCGACATGGGCTACGACGATCCTACCCCGTCGCTTCGCGCAACTCGTCGGCGACCCACGAACAGACGATCGAGATGTCGTCGACGCCGAGCGCGGCGGCGACGTTGAGCGCCATCCCGTGGCGGAAGAAGTCGTCGAGTCGGTCGGCGTCCGCGCCGGACAGCTCGCGTGCGAGCTCGACGAGCTCGGCGTATCGGCGCCGCACGCACGTGCGAACGACGTCGTCGTCGCACGCGGCGTAGGACTGGTGCTGCAGCATCAGGTAGTCGCGATCGGAGACGAGCAGCTCCCTGTAGGCGCGGCCCATCGCATCGAGCGCGTCGTCAGAGCCGTCGGGCGCACGCCGTTCGGCGTACGCGGCGGCGGCCGCGCGGAACGTGTCGGCGACGCGCTCGAAACCGCGCTCGAGCGCGGCGAGGAACAGGTCGCGCTTGCTTGGAAAGAGGCTGAACACGTACGGTTGGGCGACGCCGACGCGCCGGGCGATCCGCTCGACCGGCGTGCCGTGCAGCCCTCCGTGGGCGAACTCGTGTACCGCTGCGGCGATCAGCTCCTCACGGCGCTCGGCGGCGGGGACGCGGCGACGGGGCGGCTTGGTCGAAGCGGTCACGTGCTTCTTCCTACCACGACGGGCTCGTGCACGGCGACTCCGGGCGCGAGCGCGCCGTCGCGACGTGCGGCCTCGGGCGCTTGCGAGGCGGGCGCCGGCCCTGCCTCGCGCGAGGCGTCGGCGACGGGCGCGCCGAAGGGCAGCGCGAACACGATGAGCGCGCCGGCGCCGAGGACGGCGACGCCGACCCAGATCGCGGGGATCAGGCCGTCGACGAACGCCTGCGGCGACGTGTAGGCGCCCGATCCGGTGAAGACGCTCGCAAGCACGGCGACGCCGAGGACGCCGCCGACCTCGCGGATCGCGTTGTTGGCGCCCGAGGCCTGTCCGGCCTGGTCGGTGCGCACGGAGGCGAGGATCGCGTTGGCCGACGGCGCGAACACGAGCGCCATGCCAGCCCCGGCCATGAAGAACGGCACGAGCATCCGCGAGTACGCGAGGTGCGTTGCGGTCATCGAGTTCAGCCACGCGAGCGCGCCGGCCTGCAGCGACAGCCCGACGAACATGAACAGACGGCTGCCGAAGCGCTCGGAGAAGACGCCGGCGAGCGGCGCGACGACCATCGTCCCGCCGGTCCAGACGAGCAGCTTCAGCCCGGCCTGCAGCGGTGAGTTGCCGAGCACGTTCTGCAGGTACTGCGAAAGGAAGAAGATCGAGCCGAACATGCCGAAGTACATCGCGAGCGACGCGACGTTGGTGACGGCGAACGAGCGCTTGGCAAAGAATGACATCGGCAGCATCGGCTCGGCGGTGCGCCGCTCGACTACGACGAACGCGCCGAGCAGCGCCGCGCCTGCGATCAGGCAGGCGAGGATCGTCGGGCTCGTCCATCCGAGCGACTGCGCGCGCACGAGACCGAAGACGATCCCGAACAGTCCGGTCGACGCGAGCGCGAGCCCGCGCAGGTCGAGCGTGCCGTACGGGCCACGGCTCTCGGCCAGCCAGCGCGCGGCGAGCGGCGCGAGCGCGAGCCCGATGGGGACGTTGATCCAGAAGATCCAGTGCCATGAGATGCCCTGCACGACGGCGCCGCCGACGAGCGGTCCGAGCGCGACGGCGACCCCACTGATGCCCGACCAGACGCCGATCGCGATCCCGCGCCGCTCGGCGGGAAACGCCTCGGCGAGGAGCGTCAGCGTCAGCGGCGTGACGATCGCGGCGCCGGCGCCTTGGACCGCTCGGGCGGCAATCAGCAGGTCGCTGCTGCGAGCGAGCGCGGCAAGCGCGGAGGCTCCCGTGAAGACGGCCAGGCCGAGCAGGAACATCCGCTTGCGCCCGAACCGGTCGCCGAGCGCCGCGCCGGTCAGCAGCAACACGGCGTAGGACAGCACGTAGGCGTTGACGGTCCACTCGAGTCCTTGGATCGACGTGCCCAGCTCGCGGTGGATCGTCGGCAGGGCGACGCTGACGACGAGGTTGTCGAGGACGACCATGAAGAGGGCGACCGACACGATTGCGAGGGTCCAGCGGCTGCGGCGCGAGGTGCTCATCGTTACTCCTTTCGAGGGCGTGGCGATGATATTAGCAGTCGCTAATAATTATGCCGGCCGATGACATTCACCCCCTGCGCAGACCGTTCGCACGCACGCTCGACAGCCCGCTTTGAGCGCCACGCGAGGAGCGGCGACGCGGGCGGCGAATACGATTGGTCGATGACGCCAGTTCGCGCGAGCGCACTATCGACGGTCACGGCGCTGGGCGCGGCGGCGCTGCTGGCGGCATGCGGCTCGGGCACGAAGACGGTCACCGCGGCGAGCGCGCCGTCGGTGTCGCAGACTGCGACGAGCGCGCCGACGACGAGCACGACGAAGTCGAGCACGGCGAGGACGCCGACGACGACGAGCCCCACGACGAGCACGGGCTCGGCGACCACGCGGTCTGCGCCGGAGCCGGCGTTTGCCCAGCAGGAAGGCAAGGCGGAAGGCACGAGCGCCGCGACGGCGGCCGTGCGTGAGCACGGCTACACGCCGAACGACTCGGGCGAATACCACTCAGACCAGACCCTGCGAGTGCTCGTCGGCACGCGGACGGGATCGGCAGACGGCTACGGTCAGCAGGCGTTCTTCTTCGTCGACGGACGCTACCTGGGAACGGATGCCAAGGAACCGAGCGCGAAGGTCAGGGTCGTCGGCCAGGGCGACACTGAAGTGACGCTCGCGTATCCGCTGTACCGCCACGGCGACCCGTTGAGCAGCCCGAGCGGCGGCGAAGCGCGCGTGACGTTCCAGCTGAACAACGGCAAGCTCGTGCCTCTGGGCAAGATCCCGTCGGCAAGCTCCACCGCCGCCCTCAGTCGCCAGTAGGGCAGCCGCGGGTGCGGCGCGCGGCGCGGCGTCATATCGTGATCGCGAGCACCTGACGACACTCGCGAGAAAGGCTGGCGTAATGAGCGCAACGATCGATGGCCGCACCGAGGGATTGCTGAAGGGAAAGAACTTCGCGAACGTGGCGACGCTGCGCCCGGACGGGTCGGTCCAGGTGGCGCCCGTATGGGTAGACGTGGAGGGCGGCCGGGCGGTCGTCAACAGCGCCAAAGGCCGTGCTTGGCCGGCGAACCTCGAACGCGACCCGCGCGTGACGCTGTCGGTGCAGAACATGGAGAACCCGTACGAATACGTCGAGATCCGCGGACGCGTCGTCGAGCAGACGACCGACGGCGCCGACGAGCACATCGACTCGCTGGCGAAGAAGTACCTCGGCCAGGACGAGTATCCCTACCGCCAGCCGGGCGAACAGCGCGTGATCATCCGGATCGAGCCCGAGCACGTGTTCGTCAACTCCCCTGGAGCGGACTAACCGCGTCCGAGCAGCCGTCGCCAGAGCGACGGCGCGCGGGGCTGTGCGCGCTGCCAGTCCTCGCGCAGCGGAAGCCGGCCGCTCTTGCGCGCGGCGAGGACGCAGTCGGCGTGGGCGTGCCGACGGCGGCGCGTGTCGCCTTCGGGCGCGATCAGCATATGCTCGCTGAGCGCAGGCAGATGATGACCACACAGCGGACACCGATACGTCGCCGGCTTGCGGTTCGAAGCGCGGCGCACCGTCCACCATCGCGCTGGCGGCAGGTCGGTCATCGCTCGATTGTCGCGCCTGTGGCGGCAACGCTCGCGGCGAGCGTCGTGCTCGGCCTGGGCGTCGCAGTTGCGCGAGTCGAGCGCGACCGGCGGGCGGACGCAAAGCGCCGAAAGCGCGAGCGGCGCTTCGGCCTGCACGCGAGCGAGCCGCTCGGCGAGGGCCTGCGCCGGATCGCGCTGGCGCAGCTGGACATCGCGATCGAGTCGATCGGCGCCACGTCCGCTCATTCGGCGGAGGAGCGAGTGCACGAGGCGCGCAAGGCGCTCAAGCGGATGCGTGCGCTGCTGCGGCTGCTCGAGGACGACCTCGGCGCTGACGGATACGACCACGAGAGCGGCGTCGTCCGGGACGCGGGACGGCGCCTGGCGCCGGCGCGCGACGCGGCGGTCCTGCTGAGCACGCTCGATGCGTTGATCGAGCGCCACCCCAAGCAGCTGGGCAGGCGAGACGGCGTTCGGCGCCTGCGCGCCCAGCTACAGCGCGAGCGCGAAGGAGCAGCGGCGCTGGCGCTGGCTCGGGCAGGGCGCGGCGGCGACGCGCTGGACGACCTGCTCGCACTGCGCGCACGCATGGCGGCGCGACAGCCGCTGCGCGCGAGCTCCGCCGCATCGCTCGAGCCCGCCCTCGCGGGGGTCTACGGCAAGGGTCGTAAGCGGATGCGACAGGCGGGGCGCGGCGACGGGCGCTTGAACGGACGCAAGCTGCACGAATGGCGCAAACGGGTCAAGGACCTTCGCTACGTCGCGGAAATGCTCGAGCGCGCCGCTCCCGGCAAGCGCAAGCGTGGCGGGCCAAAGCCAAGTGCCCGCAAGCGCGCGCGCGCGAAGGCGGCGTTCGTCGGGCGGGTCGCACGGCGCGCGGACGACCTCGGCGAACTGCTCGGTGACGAGCACGATCTGGCGGTGCTCGCCGAGCGCGTGCGCAGCGACGCACACGACCGCCATGCGCCGTCGACGCTCGGGCGTGGCTCGCGACGGGCGCTGTTGAAGGCGATCGCGCGGCGGCGCCGGCGGCTGCGCAAGCGCGCGCTGCGCGACGGCGCGCGGCTGTACGCGCGGCGCCCCAAGCGTTTCGTGCGCCGCATGATCGCGGCGGTCGACGTCAGTCGACGCTGAGGATCGTCAGCTCGCGCGTGCCCCGCGGCAGCGCGACGAACGCCTTGTCGCCGGGCGCCCGGCCGAGCAGCGCGACAGCCACCGGCGATTCGGCCGAGAGCCTGCCCTCGGCGGGCGCCGCGTCGTGGGAGCTGACGATCCGCCACGTCTGCTCGACGCCGTTGTGGTCGCGAACGTGGACGGAGGATCCGAACCCGACGACGTCGCCGGGGCTCGTGGACGCCTCCTCGACGACCACGGCGGCCGCGATCCGCTCGCGTAGTCGGGCGATCTTCGTCTCGAGGTGCGCCTGCTCGTTCTTGGCGTCGTGGTACTCGGCGTTCTCCTTGAGATCGCCCCATTCACGCGCGGTCTTGATCCGCTCGGCGATCTCGCGCCGACCGTCGCCCTCCAACGCGCCGAGCTCGGCTTCGAGCTGCGCGAGCCCGTCGGCGGTCATCATGTTCGCGGCATCGGGCACCTAGGTCACCCTACCGTGCCGCGACCGGCGAGCCGTCTGCACCGCGACCGCGAGTTCCGGCCGCCATGGCCGCCGCCTAGAAGTAGGTGCTCGGCGACGACGACAGCAAGGCGTAGATCTGGACGATCGCAGCCTGGTAGAGCAGCTGCGAGGACGCGGGCGAGCCGGCGACGAAGACATCGTTTGAGAGGCGCAGGTGCTGCCAGGCGTAGTCGGCGTAGGACTGCGCGAGCTTCGGCCCGGGCGGGTCGTGGGTGACCGAGTCGAGGTACATCAGGTTGCGCATGTAGACCGATGGGAAGAACGGGTTCTCTTCGCCGAGGCGCTGAGGAGTGAAGTACGCAAGCGCGGCCGCAGCGGTCTGGCGCGCCTGGAACAGGTATCCGCTGTTGCCTGTGACCTGGTACAGCAGCGTCCCGGCGCCGATCATCGTGCCCTGGTTGTAGCTCCACAGTGTCGGGTCGATGACGCCGTGCGGGCGGATGTGATCGGCGTACATCCCGCTCGGTTGCAGCAGGCACGCGCGCACCCAGTTATATGCCTGTTCGGCGAACTGCAGGTAGCGCACGTTGCCGGTGATCTTGTAAAGCTGCGCCGCGAGCTCGGCCGCGGGGGCCGTCGTGACGGTGTTGCGTTCGACGTTTTCGATGTCGTTGGAGAACGGGATGCCGCCGGGACAGGCGAGCGTCGAGTCGCTCGAGAAGCCCGCGATCTCGAACGCCATGATCCCCTGCGCGTAGCCGAGCGCGCCGGCATTGTGAGTCTGTCTGTAGATCCGCGCGAGCTCGATCCCGACCCAGTCGTTGTCGTCGTAGTACTTCGGGCCACCGGGACCGGTTGGCGGCGCGACGGTGCCGTCGAACGCAGCGAGCGTGCTTGTGTAGTTGCCTTCGGGCGCACCGGCGTTATTGATGTCGAGGTAGTTGCGCAGCCCGACCAGGCGCGCGCGAAGTTCGCCCGCGAGCGAGACGGGCAGGTGCGCGATGTTCGACACGCTCACGGTCGCGGCGAACGCCTGCGAGAAGGGCCACAGGTAGGAGAACGGTTCACCCGCGTACAGACCGGATCCGGGTACGTAGTAGTAACGCTGCATCGCTTCAAAGGCACGCAGGGCGCGCAGCGGGTTGCCCGTGAGCGCCGGCTTGTGCGGCTTCTTCGCGCGTGGCTTGCTCTTCGTCTTGGCGGCGGCTCGGGCGAACGGCGTGGCGTAGCCCGGGCGGGCAAAGGGACGCGAGGCGCCGGCCGGATAGCCGGCGGCGCCAGGGCGCGCGGCGGGGGCAACGTCGGAGACGGCGCCGGGGCGCGCGGCGCGCGCGACATGGCCGCCCCCGATCGCACCAGCTGGCGCGGCGAACGCGCCGGCAACCACGATCGCCAGCGACGTGACGATCGACCGAGAAACCCGCGTCGCGCGGCCGGGACGGACCCACGTTCGCGCGCGCGTGCACTGGAGTTGGGCGCGCATAGTCGTCAAAGCACAACAGGCGAGGCGGCGATTCGATTTGGTATACGCCGTGAGCGTGCGGATGGATTACACGACGGTGGGCCATGTGACGGTCGACGTGATGGCCGACGGCACGCGCCGGGCGGGCGGCAGCGCGTTCTATGCGGCGCTGCAGGCGGCGCGGCTCGGCGCGCGAGCGCGGATCGTCACGCGCGGCGTGCGCGCCGAGATCGAGGCGCTGCTGGAGCCCTACGCCGACGAGCTCGAGTTGGAGGTGATCGAGTCCGAGCACACGACGACGCTGCAGACGTGGGACGAGGGACCCGCACGCGCTCAGCGGATGCTCGCGTGGGCGGGCCAGATCGGCACGGATGTGCGACTGGACACACGCGTCGCGCATCTCGCACCGGTCGCGCGCGAGACGCCGGTCAGCTGGCGAGGACACGCGGAGTTCGTCGGCGTCACGCCGCAGGGACTCATCCGCGACTGGCCTGAGGCTGACGGGAGAGTGGTGCCGCGGGCGCTCGACCTCGCGCTGATGCCGGCGCGCTGCGATGCGATCGTGTTCAGCCAGAGCGAGCGCGAGTGCTGCGCGGCGCTGCTCGACCCGTCGCGCACGCGGGCCCCGATCGTCGCCGTCACGGCAGCCGCGAACGCCGTCGAGCTGCACCTTCCGGGGGGCGGGGTCGCGCACGTCGACGTGCCTTCGGTCGAGGACATGTGCGACGACATCGGCGCGGGCGACGTTTTTGCGGCGGCGTTCTTCGTCGCGCTCGCCGGCGGCGACACGCCGCCGGCCGCGGCGGCGTTCGCAAATGCGGCGGCGGCCGTGCGGATCGGTGCCGGCGGGGCGGCTGCGATCGGGGATCGGCGCCGGGTTCAAGAACGCGCTGCGACGGTCACGTAGGCGTGCACCGCGCCCGGCGACAGGCCGCGCGAGGTCGGCGTCTCAGCTCGGGCGGTTGCGCGGCCCGTCGAGGAGCGCGGCGAGCTCGCCATCGGAGAGCGAGTCGCCGCAGCCGCACGCGCGCGCGGCGAGCCGCAGGGCGCCGCTGACGGGCGCGGCCTCGACGACCGAGACTTCGGCGCTCGGCGCGGCCGCATAAACGGTGGCGGCGAGCGGATCGACGAACAGGCCGCCAGCCTTGTAGGAGCTGCCGATCAGCCCCACGGGAAACGCGGCGCCGCCGGCGCCGAGGCCGGTGTGCGCGATCACCGCAACGATCTGCGCGCCGAGCTCGGCGGCTGCGCTCTCGTAGAGCTCGCGCGCGACGGCGTCACCCGCTTCTGCGATCCGGGCCGTCTCGACCGCGAACATCGCGATCTCCCCCTTGGTCAGCGGCTTGGAGTAGACGCGCGACGCGAGTGTCTCGACGCTGTCGACGCCGAAGAACCGCACGCTCGCATCGCTCAGCGCGGTCTGCGGACCGGACCCGTCGCGGTCAGCGAGCGCGGCGCGGATCGAGCCGATGCCGAGCGAGTAGCCGCTGCCCTGGTCGCCGAGCAGGTGGCCCCAACCGCCGACGCGCCACCCGCGGCCATCTGGGCCGACGCCGAACACGTTGGAGCCGGTGCCGGAGATCGCGCCGACGCCGGGGCGCGCGCCGGTCGCCGCGGCCCACGCGCCGACCACGTCGTTGACGACGATCCACTGCTCGCTGCGAGCCGCGCTGACCCGCCGGGCGATCGAGCCGGTGTCGGTCCCGGCGACGGCGAGCACGGCGGCCGCGAGGTCTCCATCGTCGATGCCGGCGCGCCTTTGCACGCGGTCGGCGGCATCGAGCAGGGCGTCGACGGCGGCCTTCGCTCCGACCGCGTCCTCGTTGCTCGGTCCGCTCTCGTCGAGATGGACCACGCGCTCGTCGAGGTCGAGCACGGCTGCGAGCGTCTTCGTCGCGCCGCCGTCGATCGCCATCACGTAACGGCCGGGCGCGAGCGAGCCGGGATGCGCGAGCGCGGGTGGCAGCTCGAGTAGCGAGTCGCGTTTCATCGCGCGGCATCCTGGCAGGTTCGCGCGGCGGTTAGGATCGGGTCGATGCGGACGAGCGCGATGTTCGCGCGCACGCCGGCGCGCAAGGCGATGTACGAGTCGTTCTACATGCGGGCGGTGTCACCCTCGCGGCCGGTCGGGGTGTGGATTCGTCACACGGCGCAGAAGCGCGCGGGCGCGGGCGCGGTGGGCTCGGTCTGGTGCACGGTGTTCGACGCGTCGCGCGGGCGCCCGTTCATGGCCAAGCTGACGAGCGACGCATTGCGCGAGCCACCCGATGGCTGGATCGCGATCGGCGATGGCGACGACGCGTGCGCGGGCGGCGGCGGCACGATCGGCCCAGCGGGCACGCGCGGCGCTTGCGGCGGGGCGAGCTGGTCCCTGCGAACCGAGCCGCGCGCCGAGCAGCTATGCCATCTGCGACGCGCGTGGCTCTACCGTGCTCCGCTACCACGAACGAAGCTGACGAGCCCCGCTCCGGACGCGCGTTTCGACGGATCGATCCGTGTGTCAGCGCAACGTGAGCTCGACGTCGAGGACTGGCGTGGGATGGTCGGGCACAACTGGGGCGCCGAGCACGCCGAGCGCTGGATCTGGCTGCACGGCGTCGGCTTCGCCGAGGACGCGACCGCGTGGCTCGATGTCGCGCTCGGGCGCGTGATCGTCGGCGGGCGCCTGACGCCGTGGGTGGCCAACGGCGCGATCTCGCTGGATCGACGGCGGATCGGCGTCGGCGGTCTCACGGCCCGCGGCGTGCGCGTCGCCGAGACCGTCGAGGGCTGCGAGCTGCTCCTGCCGTGCGATGACGGCATGAAGCTCGAGGCACGCGTCACCGTCCCTCCGGAAACGGCCGCCGGCTGGCGCTATGACGATCCCGACGGCGGCGCCGGGCACGACGTGGTCAACTGCTCGATCGCGAGGCTCGAGCTGTCGGTCGCGCCCGGCGCGGGTGGTGCGACGACGACGCTGACGAGCGCGCATGGCGGCGCCTACGAGCTGGGGATGCGCGAGCGCGATCACGGAGTCCCGATCGCAGCACTGGCGCAGGAGACGGGATGAGCTCTTACGAGAAGGGGCTGGTCGAGGTCGGCGACGGGCTGTATGCCTACCTGCAGCCCGACGGCGGCTGGGGCTGGAGCAACGCCGGCCTGGTCGTCGACGGCGACAGCACGCTGCTGATCGACACGCTGTTCGACCTGCGCCTGACCGAGGAGATGCTGCGCGAGATGCGCGGCGCGGTGAAGGCGGCCGCGCGGATCGACACGCTCGTCAACACGCATGCCAACGGCGACCACTGCTACGGAAACGCGCTCGTCGGCGACGCGAGGATCGTCGCGTCAGAGCGCACCGCCGTGGAGATGCGCGAGCTCCCGCCGACGGCGATGGCGGCGCTGGTCGCGCAGGCGCCGCAGATGGGCGAGCTCGGCCGTTTCTTTCTGCGCTGCTTCGGCGCGTTTGACTTCGCGGGCATCGAGCTCGTTGAGCCGACCGAGACGTTTGCGGGTCAGCTGTCCCTGCGCGTCGGCGAGCGCGAGCTGCGCCTGATCGAGGTCGGCCCGGCGCACACGCGCGGCGACACGCTCGTGCACGTCCCGACCGAGCGCGTGCTGTTCACCGGCGACATCCTCTTTTCCGGCGCGCACCCGATCGCATGGGCGGGCCCGGTCTCGAACTGGATCACGGCGTGCGATCGGATCCTCGCGCTGGACCCGCAGGTGATCGTGCCGGGCCACGGGCCGGTCAGCGAGACCGCGCACGTGCGCGAGCTGAGGGCATACTTCCAGTACCTCTACGCCCACGCCCGAAGCAGCCACGACGAAGGGATGACGCCGTTGCAGGCGGCGCGCTCGATCAGCGTCGACCGGTGGGCTGACTGGGGCGAGCGCGAGCGGCTGGTCGTGAACGTCGCCAACATCTACGCCGAGCTCGATGGCGAGGATCAGGCGCTGGATCCGCTCGCGGCGTTCGAGCAGATGGCCGAGCTGGCGCGGTCGAGCTAGCCCCTTCGTCCGCGGCGCGTAGTGAGCCGTCGCTAGTCGCCGGGCACTCTCTGGGCGGGGGGAACGACGAAGGGCCGAGAGCGGTCTTTAAAGCTGCCCGCTCCCGGCCCTTGCCGTAGCTACGTACTCATCGCTCGGGTCCTACAGGAATTCGAAGTTCCCAGTGCCGAGGTACTGGGGGAGCGTCCCTGTGTATGCCGCTCCCGAGGCTTCGGGGCCTTCTTCTCTACCCCATTCTTCGCAGGGTTCGCCTTCGTATTCGAAGTGGATGCCTTTGAACGTGTTGTGGATCATGATGCCGTTCTGGATCCCTGTCGGGAAGGCTCTCGACACCGCGTGCGACCGCGACACGTTTTCGTAGCTCGCCTCTTCGTACGGTTCTCCCGGTTTGTTGATCGCCTTCACCGGGATCGTCTGCGGCGGCCATTTGATGTGGCATTCGGATTTTTCGAATTCTTCCGTTTTGCCCATATTGATTTTCACTTCGGCCGTAGCGCCCGTTTCAACGAAACCGTTGTTGTGGTAGGTGACGACCAGTGGCGTCACCCATTTCGTCGCCAGGAAGATTTCGTGTCTGCCGATCTTGGCCGTCGTCAGGCATTTCGTGAATTTGATCGTCGAGGTGTACGTCGTCGACGACCCGGCCACGACTTCGCCGTTGCCTTTGATGTGGAAGCATTTCATTTTGACCGGGCCGAATTTGAATTCCTGTAGGGATTCTTCGGTTCCGGCCACTTTGCCCGTATTGCTCGCGACGAATTCGCCGGCGAGTGCCGGTGTCGCGGCCATCGCGAATGCACACACGCTCAGCGCCACGCTCACGGCTACGCCCAGCGTCAGTTTCAGGTGTCTCATGTCTGCAACGTCTCCCTTGTCGCCCCGTGCTTTTCGAGTTCCCGCGCTCCGCCCCCTCCGCCGGCAGGGCGCAAAACGCTCGCCCCCCCATCGTCAAACGAGGGACTTGGCCGGGTAGCGTACCACGAAAGGGCCCCCGAAAAACGCCAAATGTCTTCACAACGCTTCACATCTGGCGACGATTCTCGTGCGAGCGCTCAGCGTGGGCTGTAGCCGAGCAGAACGAGATTCTCGAGCGCGCGATCGACGGCGTGTTCGGCCGCGGCGATCTGAGATCGCGCGTCGGCATATGCCGACTGGCTGGATTCGGCGGCCGCGGCCTCGAGCACCCGGTATCCCGAGGTTGCACGCGCCATCGCGGAGACCAGCGCCGCACCCGCGCGTGCGCCCACTCGCGGCGGTTCGACGCGCTCGAGCGATCTGCGAGCGGCGGCGTAAGCGTCGCCGAGTCGCCGCGCGAGCGCTTCGGCGGTCGCGGCGCTGACGTGCGGACGCAGCTCGCGCGTGAGCGAAGCTCGCAACCGGTTGAGCGTCGCGATCGCCGCGCTGACGGACGTCGCGTAGGCGGCGTCGGGCGACAGCTGGGAGCTTTGGGGCTGCCCGGAGATCGTCGCTGACGCGACCGCGCCTTCGCACGCACGCATGTACACGGAGCCGGCGGTCGGCGCCGAGCACGCAAGCGCTGTCGATTGGCCTTCCGGGTTCGGGATCTCGAAGATCGTCAATGCCCCGGTGAGCCCGCGGACCGTCAGCTGCGCGTAGCGGTAGGCCTGCACTTCGGCCAGATCGACGATCGAGACCTGCGGCTGGCTACGGACCCGTTCGAGGAAGCTGGCAGGCAGCGGCCCGGGCTCATTCGCCGGCAGCAGCCCGACGATCAGCCCCGCGGCGCCGCCTCTCGGTGAAAACCGCTGCGCCTGATCCAGCGTGACCCCGGGGATCGACGGACCGCGTGCGACCGCCGCCCAGCCGGCGGGATATTCGATCAGGACCTTGGCTGTCCTGGCGATCCGCGGGGATTCCGGGCGGCTGGAGTGCGAGTGGCCGACGAGGTAACCGATCACCGCGACGGCCACGAGCAGGGGGATGATCACTCGCCGCGCGGGCAGCGAGCGGTGCACGCCCTCAGGCAGTTGCGGCAGGAGGTCGGGCAGGCGGTCGAACGCCGAGCGTACGGTCATTCGGACGTGTCGAAGGAGCCGCCACCCCCGGTCGATTTACGCGGCGAAGACGCTGCGCCGCTGGTGCCCCCGCCTGTGGCGGTGGGCGACGGCGCGGCGGCCGGCGCCGGACGGGCGGCTTCGGGCGCGGGCGCGGGGGTCGGCTGCGAGGGTTCCGGCTGGACGGTCGCTTGGGGAGTGACGGTCGCGGCTGGAGCGACGGTCGCGGCTACTGTCCCCGGCGCCTGCACAGGCTGGGGACGCGCGGGCGGCCGGCTAGTCTTCGGTCGCGGCTTGGCCAGGATTGCCACGGGCACGGCGCCGCCGGCTGCCGAGCCGCCGCCGAGTTCGGCGGGGATCCGCGCGCGGGCCGAAGAGGCTGCCAGCTGGGCGCCGACGTTCGCGCTGGACTGTGAAGCAGAAGTCGTCAAGCGACCGAGCGCGAAGAAGCAGCCGAACGTGACGCCGAGCACCAGCGCTCCGCACAGCCAGCGCCTGCCGGCAGCGGCGGTTGGGCGCTCCAGTGCCAGCGGCGGCAACCGGTAACGCAGCACGGTGAGCGCGAAGCGCATCCTCCCCGGGAGATCGCTCGGGCGGGCTATCGGCGGCGGCGCCACACGGTCGCGCAGCATGGCGACCGCGTGGCGCATCCTTCCGTGGGCACCGCTCGGCCGCCCGAACACAGGAGGCGTCAAGCGGTATCGCAGGGTGGCGAGCGCGTGGCGCATCATGCGTGCGACCCCGGACACGGGAACGGCTTGGAGATGGTCGTGACCACGCATTCGTCTTTGCGCAGCGGCACCTTGCCGCGCCGCACCGCAAAGCTCGTGAACTTGCCGATCTCGCCGCTGATGGTCACCCGGATCTGCAGCGTAACGCCGGCACGTAGGGCTCGCTCGAACCGCGCAAACGAGAGCGTCACGGCGCCGGATACTGCTTTGGATTTCGTCGACGCAACCGCGATCCGGCTTTCGGGCTTGGTCTTGCATCCGCGCCCGACGCACGTCACGTGGACCCCAGCGCCGATCGGCGCCTGCACCGTCAGCAGCTTCAGCTTGGCCCCGTAGGACGTAACGGAGCCGGCGAAGCGCACGATCGGGAACGGCTGCATCAGCGTCAGTGGCGACGGGCTCACGGGGACGCTCTCGGTGACGACGCTCGAGCGACCATCCGCGTCTGTGACCTGGAGGCGCACCGCATGGCTGCCAGGCGTCGTGAACGAGGTGGCGAGGACAGGCTTGCCGGCGACGAACGGCGCGGTGCTCGAGAGCGACCACGCGAAGCCCGTGATCGGGCTGACGCTGTCAGTGGAGTTCGATACGAGGGACACCGATTCACCAACTCGCGGCGAAGCCGGGAACCACTTGAAGGACGCCGTTGGCGGAGGCGGCGTAGGTGGCGATGTGATGACGAACGTGATCGCTTGACTGACCCCGCCGTTGCCAGCCTGATCGCGCTGTTCGGCCTGCGCGGTGTACGTGCCGGGGGCAAGGGCGCCGAGCGCCACCGACCAATCCCCACCCGACGCTTGGGCCACGAGCGTCTCAAACGCCGGCTGCGAGCCGATCGCGGCGCCAGCGAACAGGCGCACAGTGATCGACGCCAGATCGCCTGCGGCCGTGCCCGCTGAGCCGGCGATGAGAGGCGGGGCGCTGCTCGACGAGCTTCCGTTGGATGGCGTGCCGATCGTGACGCTCGGCGCGACGGTGTCGATCGTGAAGGCGATAGCCTGGCTCTGCGCGACCGGCGTCGGGGAGGGCGGAGGCGTCGTCTGGATCGCTTGCGCCTTGTAGGTCCCATCGGGAAATTGAGAGGCGAGCGCAGACCAAGCGCCACCTTCGTTGCTCGCTTCGAGCGGCGTTTCGTTCCCGGACCCATTTGTGATGACTACCGTGATTTGTTCGAGCACTCCACCGAGTTCTTCGTTCCACGGTCTTTCGGTGCTCCCGGTGAACAACGGCGTGGAGGTGTTGATGACGGCTCCGTTCGCAGGGCTTTCGATCGAGACGTGCGGTTCGTGCGGTTCGGGTGGATCGCCAAGCGCAGCAGGCGCAGGACCGATCGCGAGCGTCAGCGCTGCAGCGCAGACCGCCGCCAGCAGCCCTCGCCGGTAGCCCACTCGCACGCGACTGCGTGCACGGGGATCTGATGCGCGCGAGACCGTCATGATGCGGGGCAGGCGATCGCCTTCACACCAGCTGGTTCGACACACAGATCGACGCGTTGCGGCAACCGGCCGCGGCGGACGACGAGCCGCGTGTACTTGCCGATCTGGCCGGCTCTGGAGATCCGCACCTCGAGGACGACGCCCGCGCGAAGCGGCCGCTCGAGCGCCGGGAACGTGTATGCAGACACGGCCGACTTGGCGCTGGCGATCTTCGCCAGCGACTTGACCGGGCAACCGCGGTTTCGACAGATCACCCCGATCCGTGCTCCCGCGGGCGCGAGCACGCGCAGCAGCTTGAGCTTGATGCCGGACGCCGTGTCGGCGCTGACGATCCGCACGACGGGGAACGGTTGCATCAGCGGAAGCGCGGGACCGGCCACCGGAATCGTCTCCGCGGCGACTGCCGACAGACCGTCGGCCGCGACCACGCGCAGTCGCACCAGGTGATTACCGGGCGTCGAGAAGGACGTGCTGATCGTCGCAGGTCCGGCGTTGAGCGGTCCTGTGCCGAGCAGATCCCAGGCGAAGCCCGTCAGCGGACTGCTGGGGTCCGTCGAGCTCGACAGCAGCGAGACCGGTTCGCCAGTGTGGGGCGCGCTTGGTTGCCAGGTGAACGATGCACCGGGTGGCTGCGGTGGGGACGACGCCGTGGCTAGCGACAAGACGGTGAACGTGACGGGTCCCGCCCGCCCCGTGTTGCCGGCTTCGTCAGACTGTTCGGCGCGCGTCGTGTACGTGCCCGGCGCGAGACCTTCGAACGTCACGTGCCACTGTTCGCTCGCGACCGCTATGACACGCGTCTGGAGCGGCGCGGCGGCGGGATTCGAGCCGGCGATCAGATCGACGGAGACCGTCGGGGCATCGCCGACGGCTGTCCCCGCCGCGCCCTGCACGGACACTGACGCGGAGGCCGTCGAGCTTCCGTTGGCGGGGGACGTCAGCGTTACCGCCGGGGAGATCGTGTCGATCGTGAACGACGCCCTGGCGCTGCCCGTGTTTCCAAGATGATCCGCTTGTTCTGCCACGGCCGTGTACGCTCCGTCCGTGAGGGCTGCCGGCAGTACGGTCCTCCAAGCTCCTCCGGTGACCGTTGCGGGGGCTTCGCCTACGAGGGTGGCCGGTGACAGGACGCTTCCGGCGTAGACCCTGAGGGACACGGGCGTGTCGTCCACAGCGACGCCGGCCGTCCCTCCGAAGATCGGCTTAGGTTCGTTTGACACCTTCGCGAGCGGCGTCAGGGTCACGACCGGGCCACTGCTGAAGACGGTGAAGGTCGCCGGCAGGCTCCTCCCGACGTTTTCCGCTTCATCCCTCTGTTCGGCCTGAACGGTATACGTGCCGTTTTCGAGCCCTGCCGACGGCGCTCCTGTCCATTTGGTTCCGTTGGGTGTGATGCTGGTTTCCTGTTCCAGCTTGCCCGCGGTCGTCGGACCCTTGTAGAACTTCAACGTCACTGACGGGACATCGCTGGTGGATTGGGTGGCGACGCCAGCGCTGCCTGTGAAGATCGGCCTCGAGGTGTGTCGTTCGGAGGAGCCTGGCGAGAGCGTCACCGCCGGCGGTAGGGTGTCGATAGTGAAGGTCGAGGAACCGCTGATCCCGGTGTTACCGGCTTCGTCGGGCTGTTCCGCCTGCGCCGTGTACGTGCCATCCGCGAGCGTCTTGACAGCGCCGCTAATCCAGGTCGCGCCGCTCGTCGGGAGCGACAACGTGCGCAACGCACTCCCCGAGGCACTCGTGCCCGAGTAGATCTTCAGCTTGACCGAGCCGATATCACCGGCGGCATTGCCGGCAGCGCCGCTAAAGCTCGGCGTCGGATTGTTCGTCGGTGTCGCTACGGCCGCGAGGCCGACGGCAGGAGCTTTCGGCTTGATCGTGATCGTCGTCGGCGGGCTGACACCGGTGTTGCCGGCTTCGTCGGACTGTTCGGCCTGCAGCGTGTACGGGCCTTCTGCCAGCTGCGGGCCGGAGCCTCCCGTGGTCCACGAGCCGCCGGTGCGCGTCAGTGTAAGCGTCTGCGTCGGGCTGGCGGTGATCGAGGAGCCGGAATAGACGTTGACGGTGACCGTCGCCTGATCGCCGGTCACGTTACCCGTCGTTCCGCTGATCGTCGGCTTGGAAACCTTGATGAACGATCCGTTCGCGGGACTCGTGATGGTGACGATTGGCTTCGTGGCGTCGATCGTGAAGGTCGATGGAGCGCTTTTGCCCGGCGGGTTGCCGGCTTCGTCGGGCTGTTCGACCTGCGCCGTGTACGTTCCGTCGGGCAGCGAGGCGACCGGGCCGGTCGCCCACGTCGCGCCGCTCGTCGCGATCGGCAGTGTGCGAAGGGCGCTCCCCGACGCGTTCGTCCCGGAGTAGATCCTCAGCGTGACCGAGGCGACGTCGCCCGCAGCGTTCCCGGCCGCGCCGCCGAAGGTCGGCGTCGAGTCGTTCGTCGGCGTCGGCACTGCCGTAAGGGACACAGCGGGCGACTTCGTCTTGATCGTGAACGTCGTCGGCGCGCTGACGCCAGTGTTGCCGGCTTCGTCAGACTGTTCGGCCTGCAGCGTGTAGGTGCCTTCAGCGAGCTGGGGGCCGGAGCTTCCCGTACTCCAAGCGCCGCCGCTGCGCGTCAGGTTGAGCGTCTGCGTCGGGCTGCCCGAGACCGATAGGCCGGAATAGATGTTGACGGTGACTGTCGCCTGATCGCCGGTCACGTTACCCGTCGTTCCGCTGATCGTCGGCTTGGAAACCTTGATGAACGATCCGTTCGCGGGGCTTGCGATTTGGACGCTCGGTTTCGTCGTGTCCACCGTGAAGGTCGACGGCGCGCTGACGCCGATATCGCTCGCTTCGTCGGACTGTTCTGCCTGTGCCGTATACGTTCCGTCAGGGAGCGACGCGACCGGACCACTCGCCCACGTCGCGCCGCTCTTCGCGATCGACAGCGTGCGCAAGGGGCTCCCGGAAGCAGTCGTGCCGGAGTAGATCTTCAGCGTGACCGAGGCGCCGTCGCCCGCGGCATTGCCGGCGGCGCCGCTGAAGCTCGGCGTCGAGTTGTTGGTCGGCGTCGTCAGCGGCGTGAGTGAGACGGCCGGACTTTTCGTCTTGATCGTGAACGTAGTCGGTGCGCTGACGCCGGTGTTGCCCGCTTCGTCGGACTGTTCGGCCTGCAGCGTGTACGTGCCTTCTTCCAGCTGCGGCCCGGAGCTCCCGGTGCTCCAGGAG
>DASXIJ010000062.1:0-6888 GCA_036498045.1 Solirubrobacteraceae bacterium | reverse complement strand
GGCGAGCCGGTGCCAGAGGCGCGCGAGCTCGAGCACGGCCACCTCGCGCACGTCGAGCCGCCGCGCAACCCGGTCAGCGGCGAGATCGAGGACACCGATGTCGGCTTCCCCGGGCCGTTTCACACGATCGCCGAGCGGGCTCGGCCGATGCAGGTTGCGATGGGCATGCTCGCGGTGGGCGCGGTCGGCGCCGGCCTCGTGCAGATCCCGCGCGTCGACTTCGTGATCGACGACTTCCTGCGCCCGAGCTTTGCCGGCTCGCCGGCGTACGCCTCTGAAGCCCACACGCGCACGGGGCTGCTGACCTTCGGGCTCGTGCTCGGGACCGTCCTCGGGCTGATCGGGATCGCGATCGCCTATCGCGTCTGGGTCCAGCGGCCCGGCCTCGCTGCGCGCGCGCGCACGCGACTGCACCCGCTCTATGAGCTGCTCGTCAACAAGTGGTACTTCGACGAGCTGATCGACGCGCTGGTCGTCTCCCCCGCGGCCGCGGTGGGTCGCTTCGCGTGCAGCACGTTCGAGCGCGTGTTCGTCGACGAGACGCTCGTCGGCGGGACGACCGGCATCGTCCGCGCGGGCTCGGCCGCCGTGCGCGCGGCTCAGAGCGGCTTCGTCCGCTACTACGCGGCGCTGCTCGTGCTCGGGCTCACCGGTGTCGGCCTCTACTTCCTGCTGCAGACATGAGCGCGGACAGGAGCTGAGATGCCGCCGCTTTCGATCATCCTCTGGCTTCCGCTCGGGTCTGCCCTCGTGGGGGCAGCCGTGTCGCTGCTCGGGCGCCGCGCGGGCGTCGTCGAGGTGGCGGAGATCCCGCCGGGCGAGACGAGCGCGAGCGGCGCGTGGCCGATCCGCCTGAGCGCATCGGGTGGGTTTGCCCTGCTCGGCACGCTCGCCGCGCTCGGCCTGGCAATCGCCTACATCGCCGACTACTCCCCGGGCTCACACGGTCTCACGCACGTCACAGACGTCGTCTGGATCGCCGAACTCGGCATCCACTACAAGCTCGGGATCGACGGGTTGAACGTCTTTCTGGTCGGCCTGACGACGCTGTTGTTCGCGGCCGCCGTGCTCGCGGCGAACCTGCGCGAGTGGGATCGCCCGCCCCTGTTCTACTTCAACTTCATGCTCGCCGAGTCGGCCGTGCTCGGCGCGCTGCTCGCCCAGGATCTCGCGCTGTTCGTCGCGTTCTTCGACCTGATGCTAATCCCGTTCTACTTCCTCGTCGGGGTGTGGGGGAACGAGCCGGGGCGCGTCCGCGCGACGATCAAGCTCGTGATCTACACGCTCGTCGGCTCGCTGCTGATGCTCGCGGCGGCCGTCGCGACGGGCGTGCTCGCCGCCCAGCACGGCGGCCACATCACGTTCGTGCTCTCCTCACTGCAGCACCTGCCGTTGAGCCGCGGCTCGCAGGAGTGGATCTTCCTGTTCTTCGCCGCCGCGTTCCTCGTGAAGATGCCGGCGTTCCCACTGCATGGCTGGATGCCGGACGGCTACAAGGCGATGCCGATCGAGGTGCTGATGGTCTTCTCGGGCGTGCTGTCGAAGGTCGGCGCGTACGGCTTCCTGCGGATCGTCCTGCCGCTCTACCCGCAGGCGGCGGCGCACTTTCAGACGCTGATGCTCGTGATCGCGCTCGCGTCGATCGTGTACGGGTCGGTCGTGGCGTTCACCCAGACCGATGCGCGGCTGATCGCCGGGTACTCGTCGATCGCGCAGCTCGGCTTCATCACGCTCGGGATCTTCTCCCTGAACCCCCAGGGGGCGCAGGGAGCGCTGCTGCAGATGGTCAACCACGGCCTCGTCGTCGCGCCGCTGCTGTTCATCGTCGCGCTGCTCGCCCAGCGCTCGGGCGGCTCGGAGGACGTGCGCGAGATGGGCGGCATCGCCTTCCGCGCGCCGGTGCTCGCGACGATCTTCTTGATCGTCGCGCTCGCGACACTCGCGATGCCCGGCTCATCGAACTTCGTCGGCGAGTTCCTGATCCTGCTCGGCGTCTTCAAAGCGAAGCTCGTGATCGCGATCATCGCGTTCTCCGGTGTCGTGCTCGCGAGCGTGTACGCCCTGCGGCTGTTCATCCGCTCGATGCACAACCGCGTCGGCCCGCGCGTTCAGTCACGGGAGATCAGCGTCCGCGACGGGCTCGTGCTCGTGCCGATCGTTTCGGTGATCCTGTTCATGGCGCTGTACCCGCAGCTCGCGCTGCGGCGCAGTGAACGGTCGGTGAAGGCGGCGGTGGCGACCGCGCACACTGACGCGACGCGACACGTCGAAAGCCTCGCGAGCGTGCCGCCGGAGCAGACGGTCGGAGTGAAGGAACTTCGATGACCCCGATCCTCGCCACCGCCCACCTCAAAGGCCCGCACGTCGACTTCGCGGGCCTGTCGCCGCTGATCGCGCTGCTCGGCGGCGCGGTGCTCGCGCTGATGGTCGGGCTGATCCGCTCGCGCTTTGTGCGCTCGCAGGTGGTCCCGGCGCTGAGTTTGGCCGCGCTCGCCGCGGCAGCGGGGCTGTCGATCTGGCAGTGGAACGAACACAAGTCGATCGTGTCGGGGGCGCTGCGGATCGACGACCTGTCGCTGGTGCTCAACCTGATCCTCGTGACGGGCGCAGCGCTCGCGGTGCTGCTCGCGTGGAGGTCGCTGGCGGCGCGCGAAGCGGCTCACGGCGAGTTTCACGCGCTGCTGCTCAGCTCGGTCGCCGGCATGTCGCTGCTCGCGGCGGCGCAGAACACGGTGGCGCTGTTCGTCGGGATCGAGCTCCTGTCGATCCCGCTGTACGTGTTGTGCGCGAGCGAGCTGCGTCGCGAGCACTCGTTGGAGTCGGGGTTGAAGTACCTGATCGTCGGCGCAGTCGGATCGGCGACGCTGCTGTATGGCCTGGCGATGATCTACGGCGCGACCGGCGCGACCGACTTCGCAGCGATCGCGAATGCCCTGTCCAGGGGAAGCCTCGCCAGCGACCCGTTGACGCTGACGGGCGTCGCGCTGTGCGTCGTCGGGCTCGGCTTCAAGGCGTCTGTCGCGCCGTTTCACCAGTGGACGCCCGACGTCTACGAGGGCGCGCCGACGCCGGTCACGGCGTTCATGGCGGTCGCGACAAAGGTCGCCGCGTTCGGCGTGTTCCTGCGATTCTTCGACGTCGCGCTGATCAGCGTGCAGGACGACTGGGGCCCAGCGCTCGCGGTGCTCGCCACGATCACGATCGTCGTCGGCAACGTCGGCGCGCTCGGGCAGTCCTCGCTGAAGCGGATGCTCGCGTACTCATCGGTGGCCCAGGCCGGCTACATGCTCGCGGGCGTCGTCGTCGCGACGCAGCTCGGCGTCCGCGCGACCGTCTTCTACCTCGCGGTATACGTCTTCATGAACATGGCCGCGTTCGCGGTGGTCGTCGCGCGCGAGCGCGAAACGACCTTCGGCGACTCGTTGCAGGGTCTGCGCGGGCTGGGCCGCGAGCGCCCGCTGCTGGCGTGGCCGATGACGATCTCGATGCTCGCGCTCGCGGGGATCCCGGCGACAGCCGGGTTCACGGGCAAGTTCTACCTGATCGACGCGGCCGTCTCGGGCGGCTATACGTGGCTCGGCGTCGTGATCGTGATCGGCTCGATGATCTCCCTCGGCTACTACCTGCCGGTGATCGCGGCAATCTGGATGCGCAGCGCACCGGCCGGCGAAGCGGGCGCGAGCAGCCGGGGAGCGCTCGAGACGCCCGGCGGCGGCGAGGGCCTGCCAGCGCTGGCGGGCGGCTCGCCCGAGCTCGACGAGGGCGCGCTCGCCGCACGGCCGGCGGCGAACGGACCGCAGCCGGAGGTGCTGCTTGTCGGGCTGGTCGCCGGCGCCGCGGCGATCTTCTTCGGGATCGTGCCGCAGCCGCTGTTCGAGCTCGTCCACCACGCCGGCAGCGCGCTCACCGGGCTGTTCTGAGGAGATGAGCACCGCGGTCGCTCCGTTCGGCGTGCTGCTCGACATCGACGGCGTGCTGTACGTCGGCGACGAGCCGATCGCGGGTGCGCGCGAGGCGCTGGACGAGCTGCGCCGGCTCAGCGCCGACATCCGGCTGGTCACCAACACGACGTCGCGCTCGCGGCGCGAAGTGGCCGCGCATCTGACCGAGCTTGGCTTTCAGACGTCGCTGGACGAGATCCTGACGCCGGCCGCTATGGCCGTGCGCCACTGCGAAGAACAGGGCCACGAAGTCGTCGAGCTGGTCGTCAGCGACGGGTTGCGCGAGGACCTCGCGGCGTTGCAGGCGCCAGGGCACGGCGCGACCGTCGACGCGGTCGTGCTCGGCGACGTCGGAGAACGCTTTGACGCGCAGCTGCTGAACAACGTGTTTCGCCTGCTGATGGACGGGGCCGAGCTGATCGCGCTGCAGCACAACCGCTACTGGCGGCGCAAGGACGGGCTGGCGCTCGACGTCGGCGCGTACTCGGCCGCGCTCGAGTACGCCACGCGGCGCGAAGCCGTCGTCGTCGGCAAGCCGTCGCCGGCGTTCTTCGAGGCGGCCGTCGCCGAGCTGGGCCTCGAGCAGGCGGTGATGATCGGCGACGACGTCGAGGCCGACGTCGTCGGCGCGATGGCGGCCGGGCTCGCGGGCGTGCTCGTGCGCACGGGCAAGTTCCTCCAGAAAGCGCTGCCACCCGAAGTCACGCCGACGTCGATCGTCGACTCGATCGCCGATGTGCCGCCAATCCTGCAGCGGATCTTCCCGGGCGCGCGCTAGAGCCGGCCAGACGCCTCGGCGGCCTCCTCGGCCTGGCGCAGCTGGCGCTCGACGAGCTCCAGGCCGGCATCCCAGAAGCCGGGGTCGGCGAGGTCGATCCCGACGATCCGGGCAAGCTCCTCGGGGCTTTTCGACCCGCCGGCGGCGAGTAGCTGAAGGTACTGGGGAACGAGTGCCGCGCCCTCCTGCTGGTAGCGCTCGTACACCGACAGCGCCAGCAGCTGACCGTAGGCGTATGCGTAGACGTAACCGGGCGTGCCGATGAAGTGCGGGATGTAGGACCACCACGAGCGATACCCGTCGGTCACGTCAACCGAGTCGCCGAGCAGCTCCTGCTGGCTCTCTACCCACAGGTCGCCGAAGCGCTCGACCGACAGCTCGCCGTCGCGGCGGGCGGTGTGGACGAGGTCCTCGAACCGGTTCATCGCGACCTGGCGAAACACGGTGGCGATCGTGTCCTCGAGGTTCTCGGCGAGCAGCGCGAGCCGCGACTCGGGCGAGGAGTCCTCGGCGAGCAGCCGCTCGAACACGATCGTCTCGCCGAACACCGACGCCGTCTCTGCCAGCGTCAGCGGTGTGGCCTGGTGGAAGATCCCTTGGCGCGCGGCAAGCGCGAAGTGGACGCCGTGACCGAGCTCGTGCGCGAGCGTGAGCACGTCGCGGCGCTGGGAGGTGTAGTTGAGCAGCACGAACGGCTTGACCGATGGCACCGCCGCCGCACAGAAGGCGCCGCCGCGCTTGGCCGGGCGCACGGGCGCGTCGATCCGCCGATCGCTGAAGAACGCGCCGGCGACCTCGCCGAGCTCGGGTGAGAACGACGAGTAGCAGTCGAGCACGATCTCGCGCGCCCGGCCGAACGAGAAGCTCGACTGGTCGTGGGTGACGGACGCCATCCGGTCGTAGTCGGCGAGGCGGTCGAGGCCGAGCAGCCGCGCCTTCAGCCGGTACCAGCGGCGGGGGATCTCATAGCGCGCGCGGACCGCGTCGATCAACGCAGCGACCGACTCGTCGCTTGCCTCGTTTGCGAGGTTGCGCGCGGCGAGCCAGTTCGGGTAGTGGCGCAGGCGATCGTCGACCCTTTTGTCGGCGAGCAGAGTGTTGAACAGGAACGCGCGCGTTCGCAGCCCGGGCGCGAGCGCCTCGCTGACTGCCTCGGCGGCGCCGCGGCGCGTCTCGCGGTCGGCCACCGCGAGCCGGCTGAGCGCGACGTCGAGCGCGACCTTCTCCTCGGGCAGCTGCACCTCGATCGCCGAGGTCAGCTCCTCGAACAATCGCGTCCACGCGCCGGCGCCGGTCAGCGACTTCTCCGAGAGGATCCGCTCCTCGGGCTCCGACAGCAGGTGCTCGCGATAGCGGCGCACGTTGCGCAGGTGGTGGCCGCAGAACTCCAGCCCGTCGCCCGCAAGCAGCTGCTCGGCGCGCTCGTCATCGAGCGCGGCCCACTCGAGGTCGAAGAACAGCAGCGTCGTCTCGATCGCCGTGCCGCGCTCCTGGGCGAGCTGCAACAGCGCGCCGTTGGCCGGGTCGGCGGTGTCGGTCGAGAAGCGCAGCGCGGCGTAGGCGCCGGCGCGTCCGGCGAGCTCCTGGATCGCAGCGAGCTCCTCCATCGCCTCGCGCAGGGCGGCGGAGTCCAGCTGCTCCAGCTGGCCGGCATAGCGCTGGGCGAATGCCTGCGCGCGCTCCAGCGCGGCAGACAGACGGCGCTCGACGCCATCGGGGCCGTCGCCTTCAACGAGCGGCTCGAGATCCCAGGCGGTCGCCTGGAGCTCTGGGTCGGTCGACTCTGCTGCCGTCGCGGCCATCGCGGCAGCTTATCCATGCGCCGCCGTCCGATCCGCCGGCCCAGCCGATCGACGCGGCGCCGGGATCGACCGGCTCGAGCCTCGGCGATCTCGGCCGCTACTCGGCCGAGATCGCCTCCAGCATGTTCAGCCTGGCCGCGCGGCGCGCCGGGAGCGCGGCAGCCAGCACGCCTGCCAGCGCGGCGGCGAGCAGCAGGACGATCAACGTGCCGACGGGCCACGCCTGCACGTAGCCTTCGCCCGACAGGAAGATCGAGGTGATCAGCGCGCCGATGATTCCCAGCGCGAGCCCGAGCACGCCGCCGATCAGCGCTGTGATCACGGACTCGTAGCGGATCATCTGGCGCACCTGCCGGCGGGAGGTGCC
>DASXIJ010000061.1:0-8936 GCA_036498045.1 Solirubrobacteraceae bacterium | reverse complement strand
GTGGCGCGGCTCACGACACTACGATGGCGCCGTGCCGCAGACCCTGGTCCTGTTGCATGGCTTCAGCGGCACGCGGCGCGCGTGGGATGGGGTGATCGCACGATTGGACGGCGAACGCTATCGGCCGCTGGCGCTCGACCTGCCCGGCCATGGTGCCGTGGCGCTCCGCGACGGGTCGATCACGTTCGCGTCGTGCGTCGAGGCGATCCTCGCGCAGGCTCCGAGGCGCTTTGCCTTGTGCGGCTACTCGATGGGCGGCCGCGTCGCCTTGAACGTCGCGCTCGCGGCGCCCGAGCGGGTCGCGCGGCTGACGCTCGTGTCGTGCACGGCGGGGATCGAGGACGACGCCGAGCGCGCCACACGACGCGCGTCCGATCGCCAGCTCGCCGACGGGCTGGAACGCGACCCGTTCGAGCGGTTCATCGAGCGGTGGGGCGCGCAGCCTTTGTTCACCCAGGACCCGCCGGAGGTCGCCGAGCTCGCACGCGAGGACCAGCGCCGCAACGATCCGCGCGCGCTGGCGGCGGCGATGCGCGGGATCGGGACCGGCGAGATGACGCCGCTGTGGCGGCGCCTGGGGGAGCTCGCGATGCCGACGACGGTCGTCGTCGGCGAGCGCGACGCGAAGTTCATCGCGATCGGCCGGCGGATGGCCGCGCTGCTGCCACTCGGCGAGCTGGTCGTGCTCGCGGGAGGACACCGGCTGGCGCTGGAGAACCCGGCCGAGCTGGCGCGCGCGGTCTAGAGCGGCTCGACGCCCAGCCCCGGCGCGACGGGCACGGCGATCCGCCCGGCCCGTGCCGGCAGCTGGTTGTCGATCCCGTCGAACAGGTCGAGCGTGGCCAGGCCGCAGTAGGGGACAGGGCCGCGCGAGGCGAGCGCGGCAGCGGCGTGCACGCCCGCGGCGATCCCGAGCGGGCCGTCGTACGTAGAGGCGACGTACGGCTCGGCGCCCGATGCGCGGACGAGCGCGGCCGCGGCGATCAGACCCGAGATGCCGCCGCAGCGCGAGATCTTCAGGCACACGGCGTCGGCGACGCCCGCGCCGAGGGCGCCGTGCTCGATCGCCGTCTCGTCGATCGCCACGCGCACGGCGACCCGCTCGCGCACCTCGCGAACGCGCTGCAGCCCATGGACGGGCTCCTCGACGAGCTCGAGCCCGGCCGGCGCGAGCGCATCGATCGTTCGCACTGCCTGCTCGACGTCCCATGCGCCGTTGGCGTCGAGGCGCAACGCGAGCTCGGGCCCGGCCGCCGCGCGCGCGGCGGCGACCCGTCCGGCGTCGTCGCCGACGCCGACCTTCAGCTTGACGCAGTCAAAGCCCGCCGCGACCGCGGCGGCGGCCTGCTCGGCGACGCCCGCGCGATCTCGCGCGCTCAGCGTCGCGTTGACCGGAACGTCGGGCGGCGGGTCGTCGGTGATCATCGCCGCGAGCGGGAGGTCGCGGGCGCGTCCCGCGCGGTCCCACAACGCGAGATCGACACCCGCGAGGGCCGACGGGAGGTCGGCCACCCGCCGGCAGGCCTCGATCAGCTGAGCGCCGTTCAGCTGGCCCGAGTTCGCGAGCACATCGACGTAGCGCGACAGCGCCGCTTCCACCTGCTCGACGCCGACGGCGTCGTAGGCCCGCAGCGGCGCCGCCTCACCGTGGCCGACGACGCCGTCGTCGCCGGTGATCGTGACGGCGACGAGCTCGCGCACGGTCAGCTCGCCGTAGGAGGTGCTGATCGCGTCCGCGAAGCGCACCGTGCGGCGCTCGAACGCGAGCTTCACGACCCGACGCCGCCCGCCGCAAGGATCCCCGCCGAGTACAGCAAGCAGAACAGCAGCTGGGTCGCGCCGGTCCTGGCCAGGGCGCCGTTCAGCGCCGGTCCGTCCGTGCGCCTGCGAACGGTCCGCACGACACCGAGCGCAAGCGGGATCGCCAGCCAGCTCAGCAGCAGCCACGCGTCCATCGAGCCGAACGCCCACGGCAGCGGTGCGGTGACGAACGCGCCCGCGACCATCACCGCGTAGAGCGTGCGCGTGCGCTCGCGGCCGAGGCGAACCGCGAGCGTGCGCTTGCCCGCGCGGCGGTCGGTGTCGAGATCGCGGACGTTGTTGACGACGAGGATCGCGCTCGCGAGCAGGCCCACCGGCACCGCACAGACGAACGCCTGCCACGGCAGCTCCTGGATCTGGACGAAGTAGGAGCCCGCGACGGCGACGATCCCGAAGAACAGGAACACGAACACCTCGCCAAGGCCCTCATAGCCATACGGGCGCGGACCACCGGTGTAGAGGACGCCGGCGAGGATCGACGCCGCGCCGACGGCGAGCAGCTCCCAGCCGGCGACGGCGACCAGGTAGG
The DNA here is from genome assembly GCA_036498045.1 of Solirubrobacteraceae bacterium. Lineage (GTDB taxonomy): Bacteria > Actinomycetota > Thermoleophilia > Solirubrobacterales > Solirubrobacteraceae > Palsa-744. Next base: position 6,586 of record DASXIJ010000061.1, on the reverse strand, counting down.
CGCCGCACGCGACCGCCAGGCCGAACGTCACGTACGTCGCGAGCAGTACCTGGCGCGGGGGAACCAGGCCGCCGGCTGTCACTCGCACCGGGCCGAGGCGATCCTCGGTGTCGGCGCCGCGGCGGGCGTCGGAGTAGTCGTTTGACAGGTTCGTCCCGACCTGGATGAACACCGCCCCGAGCAGCGCCGCAACGAACGCGAGCGGATGAAAGACGCCCGCGCCGAGCGCGAGCGACGTGCCGACGAGCACCGGCGCGATCGCGGCCGGCAGCGTGCGCACGCGCGCCGCCATGATCCAGATGCGAGCCGCGCTCACGGGCGTTGCACCGACTTGCTAGGCGCGCCGCGGGAAGCGCGAGAAGTCGGGCTTGCGCTTCTCGCGATAGGCGTCGCGACCCTCCTGGGCCTCCTCGCTTCCGTAGAAGAGCAGGTTGGCGTCGTGGGCGAGCTGCTGGATTCCGCTCAGGCCGTCCTCGCTGGCGTTGAAGCTGGCCTTGAGCAGCCGCAGGGCAAACGGCGATAGCGCGAGCATCTCCCGGCACCATTGGACGGTCTCGTCCTCGAGCCGGTCGAGCGGGACGACCGTGTTGACCATGCCCATCTCGCGGGCCTCCTCGGCCGAGTACTGGCGGCACAGAAACCAGATCTCCTTCGCCTTCTTCGGCCCGACCAGGCTCGCCAGCAGTCCCGCGCCGAAGCCGCCGTCGAACGAGCCGACCTTCGGGCCAACCTGTCCAAACCGCGCGTTGTCGGCGGCGATCGTCAGGTCGCAGACCAGGTGCAGCACGTGGCCGCCGCCGATCGCATAGCCGGCGACCATCGCGACGACCGGCTTGGGCAGCCGGCGGATCTGGATGTGCAGGTCGGTCACGTGAAAACGGCCAACGCCGGTGCGTGCGCCCGGGAGCTCCTCGTCGGAGAGATAGCCCGAGTCGCCGCGCACGCGCTGGTCGCCGCCGGAGCAGAACGCGTCGGGACCCTCGCCGGTGAGGACGATCACGCCGACGGTCGTGTCCTCGCGGGCGTCCTCGAGCGCGCGCGAGATCTCGACGATCGTGCGCGGGCGAAACGCGTTACGGACCTCCGGACGCGCGATCGTGATCTTCGCGATGCCGCTGGCGTCGCCGGTGGACTTCTCGTAGTGGATGTCGGTGAAGTCGCCGCCCGCGTTGGCGGCGGCATCTGTCCAGGCGGCGCTCACGGCGCGAAGGCTAGCCTGTGCACCATGGTGGTGGAGGGATGGCTGACGCGGGCCGCACGCGAGCGGCCCGGGCGCGTCGCGGTGGAGACGCCGTCTGCCAGCTGCACGTACGCGCAGCTGCTCACGCGCGCCGGCGCTGGGGCAGATGCGCTTGTCGCGCGAGGCATGCGCCGCGGACAGCGCGTGGCGATCGCGCTGCCGGCCGGCGTCGACTTCGCCGTGGCGCTGCATGCGTGCATGCTCGGTGGCTTGGTGGCCGTCCCGGTCGACCTGCGCCTCTCCCCGGTCGAGCAGGAGGCGGTCGCGGCCGGCGCCGTCACGGTGATCGACGAGCCTCTGATCGCCGGCGATCCGCCAACGCGCCAGGCGTGGCGCGACGCTCGTCACGAGCTCGATGCGCCGGCGGTCGTGATCCACACGTCGGGCACGAGCTCGGCGCCCAAGCCGGTGACGCTGACCTACGGCAACCTGCTGTGGAGCGCGCTTGGCTCGGCCGTCGCGCTCGGTGTCGATCCCGACGAGCGGTGGCTCTGCGCGCTGCCGCTGTCGCACGTCGGTGGGCTGTCGATCCTCGTGCGCTCCGCGATCTATGCGACCACCGCGATCGTGCACGAGCGCTTTGACGCCGAGCCAGTCCTCGGGTCGCTGCGCGAGCGCGAGGTGACGCTCGTGAGCCTGGTCGCGACGACGCTCACGAGGCTGCTGGACGCCGGCCTGCGCGGGCCGCCGGCGCTGCGCTGCGCCCTGACCGGCGGCGGCCCGGTCCCGGCTGCGCTCGTGCGGCGCGCGCACGAGGCGGGCGTGCCGGTGAGCATGACCTACGGCCTGACCGAGTCCTGCTCGCAGGCGACGACGACACCGCTCGCCGCCCTTGAACAGGGCGAGCTCGGCACCGGGCCGCCGCTGTTCTGCACGCGGCTGCGCTGCGCCGACGATGGCGAGATCCTGCTCGCCGGGCCGACCGTCGCGCCCGGCTCGCTCGCGCCCGACGGCTGGCTGCACACCGGTGATCTCGGCGAGCTCGACGAACGCGGGCGGCTGACGGTGACCGGGCGCAAGTCCGACACGATCGTCAGTGGCGGCGAGAACGTCGCGCCGAGCGAGGTCGAGGCGGTGCTCGAGAGCCACCCCGACGTGCTCGAGGCCGCAGTCGTCGGCTGTCCCGACGAGCGCTGGGGGGAGGCGGTCACCGCGATCGTCGTCGTGCGCGCGGGGCGCACGCCGGACGCCGCCGCGCTGCGCGCCCACTGCGCCGCGGCGCTCGCGCCGTACAAGGTTCCCAAGCGCGTCGTGCTGAGCGAGCATTCGCTCCCGCGCACGCGGTCTGGCAAGCTGCTGCGCCGAGAGCTGCGCGCGATCTGACGCCAGATGAGCTTCGACGCAAACGCCCACCGCCAATCGAGCCTGCAGGGGTGGGAAGAGGCGGCGGCGGGCTGGGTTCGCAGCGGCGAGCTCATCCGGGCGTTCGGCGCTCCGGTCTCGCACTGGATGCTCGATGCCGTTGCCCCGCAGCCCGGCCAGCGCGTGCTCGAGCTCGCCGCCGGGCTCGGGGAGACGGGGCTGCTCGCGGCCGAGCTCGTCGCCCCGGTCGGCGGCGTCGTGATCTCCGACCAGGCCGACGCGATGCTCGCCGGCGCACGCGAGCGGGCCGCCGAGCTCGGCCTCGCAAACGTCGAGTTCCAGGCGATCAACGCCGAATGGATCGACCTGCCGGTCGCCAGCGTCGACGCCGTGCTCTGTCGTTGGGGCTACATGCTGATGGCCGACCCTGCAGCCGCGCTGGCCGAGACGCGCCGCGTGCTGCGGCCGGGCGGTCGCGTCGCGCTCGCGGCGTGGGACTCGATCGAGCGCAACCCGTGGGCGGCGCTGCCGGGGCTCGAGCTGCGCGAGCGCGGGCTGGCGCCGGCGCCGGTGCCCGGTGCGCCGAGTCCGTTCGCACTCGGCGACGCCGAACGCGTCCGTGAGCTGCTCGACCAGGCCGGGTTCGCCGAGGTGCGTGTCGAGGCGCTCGACCTCCATCGCATGCACCGCGATTTCAACGAGTTCTGGGAGACGACGCTCGACCTCTCGCGCGCGTTTCACGACGCGGTGCTCGAGCGCCCGCCAGGCGAGGTCGAGCAGATCCGCGCCGCGGTCCAGGCGCGCCTGGCGCAATTCGAGGCTCGCGACGGAAGCCTCGACATCCCCGCCCGCACGCTCGTCGCTGCGGCGAGCGCCTGACCGCAAGTCGCACCAGGCGACCGGGATCGGGCGTCGCGCCCACGACCGCGTGCCCCCGCCAGCCCGCCCGCGCGCGAACCGCTAGCCTGCGCACCCATGATCTACGACGACGACGCAGACCTGTCACTGCTGGGCGGCAAGACCGTCGCAATCATCGGCTACGGATCGCAGGGCCATGCGCACGCACTGAACCTCAAGGACTCCGGCGCCGACGTCGTCGTCGGCCTGCGCGAGGGCTCGGACTCGGTCGCCAAGGCGCGCGAGCAGGGCCTCGAGGTGCTGTCGGTCGTCGACGCGGCCAGCCGCGGGGACATCGTGATGATCCTGCTCCCCGACGAGCGCCACCACGACGTCTGGGAGGCGGAGATCCGTGACGGGATCGCCGAGGGAAACATGATCATGTTCGGCCACGGCTTCTCGATCCACTACGACGAGGTCAAGCCGCCGCCGGGCGTCGACGTCGGGATGGTCGCGCCGAAGGGCCCCGGGCACCTCGTGCGCCGCCAGTTCACCGAAGGCAGCGGAGTTCCGGGCCTGATCGCGGTCGAGCAGGACGCGACCGGAAACGCCCGCGCGCTCGCGCTCGCCTACGCCAAGGGCATCGGCTGCACGCGCGGCGGCGTGATCGAGACGACCTTCAAGGACGAGACCGAGACGGATCTGTTCGGCGAGCAGGCGGTCCTCTGCGGCGGCGCGTCCGAGCTCGTCCAGGCCGGCTTCGAGACGCTCGTCGACGCCGGGTATGACCCCGAGATGGCCTACTTCGAGTGCCTGCACGAGCTCAAGCTGATCGCCGACCTGATGTATGAGAAGGGGCTCGCCGGGATGCGCTACTCGATCTCCAACACCGCCGAGTACGGCGACTACACCCGCGGGAAGCGCGTGATCACCGACGAGACTCGAGCGGCGATGCGCCAGATCCTCAAGGAGATCCAGGACGGCGACTTCGCGCGCGAGTGGATCGCCGAGAACCGGGCGGGACAGGAGAGCTTCCTGCGGATGCGCGCCGAACAGGCGGACACGCAGGTGGAGCACGTGGGCGAGGAGCTGCGCTCGCACATGGACTGGATCAAGCCCTCCTTCTAGCGTCCGGCTCAGGGTGCTCGCCTACCTGTTCTGGCACCGGCCGCTGGCAGACGCAGACGCGGCCGCGTACGAGCAGTCGCTCGAGCGCTTTCACCGCTCCCTGGCTCACCAGCCGCCGAGCGGCCTGCGTGGGTCGGCCGCGTTTCGGATCCCCCAGCTGCCGTGGCTGCCCGACGCCGGCGACCGCGCCGCGCCCGGCTATGAGGACTGGTACCTCGTCGACGACTGGGCGGCGCTTGGGGTGCTCGAGGAGGCGGCCGTCTCGCGCGGCCACGTCACCGCGCACGACGCGATCGCGTCGCACACTGGCGCGGGCAGCGCCGCGGTCTATCGCCTGCTGGAGGGCAGCGAGCGACCCGCCGATGGCGAGGTCGCGGTATGGGTTGCGCCGACGCCGGGCCACGAACGGCTGTCGCTCGGGGACCTGCTCGCCGACGGGCTGCAGCCCGAGCGCGACGGCCTGTGGCGCCGTTGCCTGGTGCTCGGCCCGGCGCCCGAATACTGCGTGCTCGCGCGCTCTGCGCCGGCGGGCGTGGCGACGACGCGGTTGCCGAGCGGCTGGACCGCGCGCACGCTGGCGCGCGAGCTCGTGTGGAGCGGCTGATGGACGTTCGCTACACTCGCGGCGTCGTCGCGACTGGCGCTGAGGTGGAGTCAACCACCGGGAAGCGACGAGCAGGTCAGCCGCGCGCCTGGGCACCCTCAATGGATCGACATCCCTCGACGGCGAGGAGCCCCGCATGACGCCGAGCAGCAGCACGCAAGAGACGCGATTGGTCCTTCCGCAGGAGTTGAAGCCGGCCGACGGACGGTTCGGCTGCGGGCCGTCGAAGGTGCGCCCGGAGGCGCTCGCGCGCCTGGCCGTCGACGGCGCGGCGCTGATGGGGACCTCCCACCGCCAGCGCCCGGTCAAGGCGCTCGTCGGCGAGATCCGCGCCGGCCTTCGCGAGCTGTTCGGCGTTCCCGACCGCTACGAGGTCGCGCTCGGCAACGGCGGCGCGACCGCCTTCTGGGACGCCGCCGCATTCGGGCTGATCCGCGAGCGCTCGTTGCACCTGGCCTTCGGCGAGTTCTCGCAGAAGTTCGCGACGGTCGCACAGGGCGCGCCGTTTCTGGCCGAGCCGGTCGTCCTCGCCGCCGAGCCCGGCAACGCGCCCGATCCGGCGCTCGTCGGACCGCAGGCCGCCGACGCCGGCGCCGACGTGATCGCGTGGGCACAGAACGAGACCTCGACCGGCGTGATGGCTCCCGTGGTCCGGCCCGACGGCGCGGGCGATGCGCTGGTCGTGATCGACGCGACGTCCGGCGCGGGGGGGCTCCCGGTCGACGTAGCTCAGGCCGACGCCTACTATTTCGCGCCGCAGAAGTGCTTCGCGTCCGACGGCGGCCTCTGGCTGGCGCTGCTCAGCCCGGCCGCGCAGGAGCGGATCGCCGAGCTCGACGGCTCCGAGCGCTGGATCCCGACGTTCCTCTCGCTGCAGACGGCGCTCGAGAACTCGCTCAAAGATCAGACGTACAACACACCGGCGGTCGCGACGCTGTTCCTGCTCGCCGACCAGGTCGAGTGGATGCTCGGCCTCGGCGGCCTCGACGCGTGCGTGGCGCGCTCACGCGAGTCGGCGCAGCTGCTGTATGGCTGGGCCGAGCGCAGCGGCTATGCGACCCCGTTCGTCGCCGACGCGAGCAAGCGCTCGCTCGTCGTCGGCACGGTCGACTTCGCCGACGACGTCGACGCCGCCGCGGTCGCCGCGACGCTCCGCGCCAACGGCGTCGTCGACGTCGAGCCGTATCGCAAGCTAGGGCGCAACCAGCTGCGCGTCGGGATGTTTCCGGCGGTCGACCCGGGCGACGTCCAGGCGCTGACGGCGTGCGTCGACTGGATCGTCGAGCGCAGCTCGTGATCGCCGCCGACGCCAACGGAGGCGGCGACGCGCGGCGCGCGCGCGTGCTCGTCAAGGAGAAGATCGGCGACTCGGGCGTCGCGCTGCTGCGCGAGCACTTCGACGTCGACGTCGGGGTCGACTGGAGCGAGCAGGAGCTCGTCGAGCGGCTCGGCGAGTACGACGGGATCGTGATCCG
>DASXIJ010000060.1:0-4686 GCA_036498045.1 Solirubrobacteraceae bacterium | reverse complement strand
ATGGCTTGACCGCGGTAGAGTATGCGTTGCAGGGGCCGGGCAGCTTCGACAAGCGATCTCGCCGGCCGAGATCGCCCCGCGTTTCCCGCACAACCGCCGCGCAACAACCCCGTAGGAGGCAGACAAAAATGAGGCAAGCAGAGGGCCGCGAAGTGGTCATCGTCGAGGCTGTGCGCACGCCGATCGGACGCGGGCACAAGGAGAAGGGCTACTACAAGGACACCCACCCGAACACGCTGCTCGGCAAGACCTACTCAGAGGTGATCGCTCGCTCGGGGATCGACCCCTCCGAGGTCGAGGACGTCGTCGCCGGTTGTGTGCAGCAGTTCGGCGAGCAGGGCTTCAACATCGCGCGCAACGCCTGGCTGCAGGAGGGCCTGCCGATCGAGACGCCCGGCACCACGATCGACCGCCAGTGCGGCTCGGCACAGCAGGCAGTCAACTTCTCGGCGGCGCTGATCGCCGCCGGCGTGCACGACGCGATGATCGGTTCGGGCGTCGAGCACATGGGCCATCTGCCGTTCGCGGCCGGGATGAAGACGCAGGAGGACTTCGGTTACGCGTTCACTCCGGAGCTGCTCGCCAAGCACAACATCGTCGGCCAGGGCCTCGGCGCGGAGATGATCGCCGACCAGTGGGAGATCCCGCGCTCCGAGCTCGACGAGCTCGCGGTGCGCTCGCACCGGCTGGCCCATCAGGCCACCGAGGAGGGCCGCTTCGAGCGCGAGATGGTGCCGATGACCGTCAACGGCGACACGTTCGTCACCGACCAGGGAATCCGGCCGGACACGAACCTCGAGGCGCTGTCGCAGCTCAAGCCCGCGTTCAAGCCCGACGGCAAGATCACGGCGGGCAACGCGTCGCAGATCTCCGACGGCGCGGCGGCGGTCCTGCTGATGTCGGCCGACAAGGCCAAGGCGCTCGGCCTCAAGCCGCGCGCGCGGATCGTCGACCAGACGACCGTCGGGACCGACCCGGTGAAAATGCTCGAGGGGCCGATCCCGGCCACGCAGAGGATCCTCGAGCGCAACTCGATGCAGATCGACGACATCGACCTGATCGAGATCAACGAGGCGTTCGCGCCGGTCGTCGCCGCATGGCGTCGCGAGCTGAACCCCGACATGGACCGAGTCAACGTCAACGGCGGCGCGATGGCCCTCGGTCACCCGCTCGGCTCGACCGGCGCGCGGCTGATCACGACGCTCCTGCACGAGCTCGAGCGCTCCGACAAGGAGATCGGGTTCGTGACGATGTGCTGCGGCGGCGGCCTCGGCACGGCAACGCTGATCCAGCGGGTCTGACGCACAGGCCGGCGCCGAGCGCCGGCCCTAGCCCTGCGGCGCGCCCCCCGTCCAGTCGACTGCGATGGGGGGCAGCGCCAGCAGGGCCTGCCACGTCGCGGCTTCGGCGACGCCGCTTGCCGTCAGCCCCTTCGACGTCTGGAAGCTCTTCAGGTTCGCCGTCGTCTGCGAGCCGAACAGCCCGGTCGCTTCCTGGCTGGGGATCGCGCTTGCGAGGTGCTCCTGCAGCCAGAGAACCTGGTCGCCCTTGGAGCCGCTGTGCAGTTCGGGGTAGGCGGTGTTCGGCACGACGCTCGACAGCGGCGCGAGCGGCGCTGCGAGCGTGGTCCAGCCGCTCGCGGGCGTCTCCTGCCAGTCCCAGAAGGACAGGCCGCTCGCTCCGTAGTCGACGGCCTCCTCGCGGAAGCGGAGCAGGTCAGACGTGCTGACGCCGCCGTATGTCTGGCCGAGCGGGAAGATCGGGCGCCCGTAGATCCGATTGCCGATGTACGTGTTCGCGTAGACGGTGTCAACCGACGTGCCGATGTCCTTCCAGTACATCTGCGGCGCGTTGTACTGAGCGCCGTTGGGGCCGAGGAACACCGAGTACGGCAGCGAGCCGTGGTAGGAGACGTACGGGAACGACGCTAGCGCGAGTGGATAGCCGGCGCCGATCTTCGCGCGCAGGTCGTTGATGTAGGTCTGCGCGGCCGCGTAGTGGCCTTCGTACTCGGCCTCGGCGTCGATCACCAGGCAGTCGGCGCCGTTGGCGGCCGCACGCGCGCCGAGTGCCGCCTCGCCGGCCGGGTTGGTCCCGTAGACGTACTGCCACGCGCACGCGCGCAGCCCGTTGGCGTGCAGTTCGGCCACGAGCTGCGGCGAGAACTGGCTCCAGTAGTTGCTCGACCCGTCGGAGCTCTTGATGAACACAGTGGTGACGCCGGCCGCGTGCGCCTGCGCGACGATCGACGCGACGTTGCCTGCGTTTGACTTGCTCACGTACCAGATCCACATGCCCTGGCCGTCAAACGGCGAGCCGCTGACCGCGCCGACGGCGGCCGGCGCGGGCGCGGCGACCGGCTTGGGTGGGTGAAGCGCGTGCCTGTAGACGTAGATCGGCCCGTACGAGCTCGAATGGCGTGCGCCGCTGAGCAGCACCATGATGTGGCCCGAGTGCGCGCTCGCCGGCACGGTCAGGATCAGCCCGGCGAGGGTCTTGCGCAGGTGCGACGTCGGCGAGCCGCTGACGATCCGACCGCTGGGAGTGCGCGGGAACGCGATCACTGTTCCCGTCGTGATTCCCTTGCCGGCGATCAACAGCGTCCCGTGGACTGAGACCTGGTGCGGGTTGCCGCTGCACTTGGCGGCCGGCACACACGCGACGCTCGTGATCCGCACGCTCGTCACATGGGGGCTGCTTGCCACCGTCGGCTTGTGCGGCGCTGACGGGGCTGCCGGCGCCACGGTGACAGGCGCGGGCGCCGCGCCCGGCGAGACGGCTCCGCCGGCGTTGGTCGCCGCAGCCGGCGACGCGCCCAGCAGCGTCGTGAGCACGGCGCCAAGCGCTGCTGCACGAAGCGCTCGTGCTAGTGCAGATCGCTTGTGGGCGGTGCTCGGCGCCAAGACAGTCCCTTCCACGGCGGGCCGGTCGGGAGACCCCATCGGGCGGCGTCACAGGTTAGCCGCTCTTTCTTGGCAAACCGAGCAGCGCCACTTAAGTTGCGCGGCGCAGCCCCGCGCCGCCTCGCGTGCGCTCGCAGCCGCGCCGGGCGCGGCCCGCGCCCGGCGCGGCTGGCCCGCGTTCGCGAAGGGCGTCAGCCCCAGCGGAAGCCGACCGCCGACGGAGCCGGCTGCAGCGGACTTGCCGGCAGCCCGGCCGGCGGCTGGGGCAGGTTGAAGGCGGCCGGTGCGACGTCGTTCGGCGCGTCGGCGTGGAACAGCGACGCGAGGTACTGGATCTGCCCGCGCCCGACCCCGAGCTCGAACTGGCCTCCGCCGTAGTTGCCGATCGCGTTGTCGGCGCAGTAGTCATAGGCGTCGAGCAGGCTGCGAACGCCGCCAAGTCGCGACGGCTTGATGTTGACCATCCGCGGCGGATATGGGAGGGCCTGAATGTCGTCGATCGAGTGAATCGGCGCGTCCCACGAGAAGCGATCGCGATGCGGCGCGAGTATCGCGTCGATCTCCTCAGTCAGCTTCGGGTCCTCGATCCACGCGTCGGGGAAGGCGTCGACGACGCGCTGATAGAGCACCGGGTCGGCCGGCTGGTCGACGATCGTTCCGGTGTAGAGGCCCTTGAAGTCGACCGAATCGACAGCGCCGGTCGCCTTCAGCGCTTCGATCAACGGCTCGTCCCACGAGCTCGTGGGGTCCAGCTTGAAGCGCATCTGCGGGTAGTGCTGCAGGCGGCTGTCCACCGGCTCGATCGTCGGTGGCTCGCCGAGGCGCAGCGAGACGACGTAGCGCACGGGCAGCAGCTCGCGGGCGAGCGCGGCGTGCAGCGTCGTCCCGGCCTGACGCAGCCCGAGATCGAGCGCCGCCGACTCGTATGCCCACGTGCGATAGCGCGCGGAGACCTCGCGCTGCGGAGGCTCGGCGAACAGCGACAGCTGCGCGAGATGCTCGCTGAAGCTCTCCAGCGTGAAGCGCCCGGCCAGCGGCAGTGTCGCGCCGGCCGCCTGCATGATCTCGTGGTCGACCGCGTCGTATGTGACGTCCTCGCCGACGCCCTCATGGCCGCCACCGAGCAGGTGGATCACGGTGCTCTTGCGCGTGAAGTCGCTCGAGACCTCCGCCTCCAGCCCCTCCAGCGCGTAGTCGTCGATCTCGAGCGCGAGCCCCGCGAGCAGCTCCCAGCTGCTCACGTCGAGGCCTCGTTCTCGAGCCGGCTGACGAGCTCGTCCAGGCGTAGCTCCTCGAGCGCTGTGCCGACTGCGCCGAGCTCGTCGGCGCAGAGCTCGATCAGCGACTTGCCCTCCTTGACGAGCTCGAGCGTCTCGTTGAGGCTCGCCTCGCCGGAGTCGAGCCGGCGGATGATCTCCTCGACGCGCGCCGAAGCGGCCTCGTAGGAGAGTGCTGCTGCGCCCGGCTGCTCGCCCTCGCTCATCGCTGCTCCACGTGTGCCGCTACGGCACCGTCGGCGAAGCGCAGCCGCAGCGCCTGCGCATCGCGCGCCCGCGCCGCGCTCGCGAGCGGCTCTCCGTCAGGCGACTCGACGACCGCGTAGCCACGCTCGAGCGTCCGTTGCGGGTCGTGTGCAGCCAGCGCCAGCGCCAAGCGCTGCAGCTCGCGTGGCTGGCGCTGGCGGCAGTCGAGCAGCGCTGCGGCGGCCTTGCGCTGCGTGACGAGCGCGCGTCGCTCGGTGACCGTGTGCTCGTCCTCGATCCTCCGGCGCGAACCCGCGCGG
>DASXIJ010000059.1:0-42954 GCA_036498045.1 Solirubrobacteraceae bacterium | reverse complement strand
TCCATTGTGGCAGCCCGAATAAGCGGCTCCTAACGGTTGCCGCGGCGCCTGCGGAGCAGCATTTGGCGTGCGTGACGCCCCGGGCCGGCTCTTTTTTCCGCAAGCAGCGGAATCGGGCGTCTGCAGGGGTTGCAGCGAGCCTCCCCGCGAGCTACTTTGAATCCAGACGCGGAACCGAGCCGCAAAGAGCGAGGCCATTGAGGTGTGAGGCCGCGCCACCAACAAAGAAGGGCTCTCGGGCCCGACGGAGTTGGTTCCTCGAGCGGCCCGGGACCGCGTCGCTTTCGTTCCCACGCGGATCCCGTCGGCTGCGCCGTGCGGCTAGACTGGGTCATGCAGCATTCTCGGGGACGACAGGCTTCGACGCGGTCGGCTCGTGAGGATGGTCGCGAGTCGAGGTCCCGGGCGGCCTCGTAAAACACCCGGGAAAACCATAAGTGCGGACTCTCACGAGTACGCCCTCGCCGCTTAGTCAATAGCTAAGCCGTGAGGTCTCGGGCCCCGCTCGCCTGCGGCGGGGAAGGCCGGGATCAGAAAGCAGGCTCACCCGGTGAGGTCCGCCTCAGCCGATCCGGGAACATCTCATGAGGCTGGCCCCTCACAACCCCGCCGGCGAGGCGAGCGAGGGGCGAGATCAGAGCGCCGGCTACGCTCGTAGAAGCCATTCTCACGCGATTGCGGACGTGGGTTCGATTCCCACCGTCTCCATGTTTTACCTTCAAATAGGTGCTTTGTGACTTTGATTTCCTCACCGCGACAGGGGAAGGGAAGCGCAACTCCCGATTGCAGATCGGCTATTGCGCCCGGGACGGGCTTCCGGACGGGTCTTGCGAGACGCTGGAACGCCGGACCGGTGTGAACGTCCCTAACTGTGAGGGAGTTGCTAGAGACGTTCCGGTTACCGAGCGGTCCCTGCCAGGCGCCGGGCGCTGACACCCCGCGCGACGCGGAACTCCGCGGCGACCTCGCGTGTCGCCGCCTCGGCTCCGAGCGGAAATACGTGAAGCGCATCTACGCGCGAGATGCTGGCAACGTCGGCCGCCAGTTCGCGCGCCAGGTCGATGCCCCCGCCGCGAGTGATCTGCGCCAGGGCTCGCTGAGGAATCGCGACCCCCGGTAGCGCGCAGGCGCGCTCTGCCATGTGCGCACTGCGGAGCAGCGCGACGCTTGCGTAGAACCGCACGTCGGCGAGCGTGTCCTCGGCGGCCGAGAGGAACGCTTCGAGGCGCGCGAGGTCGAAGATCATCTGCGACTGCACGAAGGTTGCTCCAGCGGCGATCTTGCGTTGTAGAAGCCGCAACTCCCGGTCGACGTCCTCGGCGAAGGGATTGACGACCGCCCCCACCGCAAGCGGGTGCGGGGCGCTCCATGCTGGAGCGCTCGCGATCAGCTGCGTGGCGGTCATGTCGCCGACATGTCCGATGCCAGGCACCGGATCCCCCTGCATGCAGAGCACCGCCTCAGCGCCGAGCGCCGCCGCGCCTACGACCTGGGACTGCAGGGCAAGCCGGTTGCGATCGCGGCAGGAAACGTGGACGATCGTCCCCACCCCCTGCTCCCGCGCAAGCGCCACCGCTGCCAGTGGCGACATCCGCGGCTGGCCGGCGTGATTGTCGGTCAACCCGACGACGTCGACGGTGTCGGCCAGAACAGCGATCCGGTCGCTGACGCGCGCGCCATCGGCCCCGGCCGGCAGCGAGATCTCAGCGGACGTCAGGGCGGTCAGCGACACGACCGCTGAAGCTTAGCCCCGTCGGCTCGTCAGGCCGACCCATGCCCCGTTCGAGGATTGGGGAACGGGACACCCGTGTCCGGTGCGGGGCGAGCACCAAGCCGGCGATGTAAGCGGTCCGCAACGCGCGGAAAGGAAGTGCCGAACGGCGGGGGACGGGTCGCTTGGCCTGGCTGTCGCACGCCTCAGGGCTGGGGCGGCAGAACTTTCACCCCGCCGCCCTGTTGATGAGAGTGTCCGGGAGATCGCGAAGAGGCATTGAGGGGGAGGACTTGTCCGCAGTCGCCGCCGCCGCCGCGCTGATCGCCTCCGTGGCGTTCTCCTCGCCCGTGCCCGTCGGCGCCGTCGGCGAAGGCGCCGGTCATGGGCTCATCGAGCAGCCTGACCCCGTGAGCGGAGCTTGGTTGCAGTTTTCGAGCCTGGCCGGCGAGCGCCTGGTGAGGATCGGCGAACACGGAAGGACCGCGTCGGTCGGCCTGCCCGTGCAACTGCGCGGCGAACCACTCCGTGTGTCTCCGCTACAGAACGGCTGGACCGTGGCAATCGATCGCTACCCGCCCGCCGCCCGCGCGAACGCGTACTGCTGCAACGAAATCGAAGAACCCGAACCGGGCGAAGCGGGCTGCTGTGATGACTGGGTCCTCGCCGAGCGCAGCCCGCATGGCCGCTGGGTGGTCGTTCAGACCCTGCCGCACTCGCGCGGCAATCGAACATGGGTCTCAGAACCCGTCGAGCGCCACGGTCAGCTCGAGCTGGCGTGGGGCGAGGCCTACGTCGAAGCGGTGCGCGTAGCCGCAGCCCCGCTCGGCAGCCCGCTCGGCCAGGCGCACGTCGCTCGCCACGTCCTCCCGCGCGCCCACTCCGAATCGGTGAGCGTCTCGATCAAACGCGGCGCCCTCTACGACGTCGCCGAATACGGTCCCGATGTCAGCTCCTCCGAACCCGAATACATCGTCGAACGCCGGCTGTACACGAATGGGCGACTCGGACCGATCCACCGGCTGAAGAGCCGGCTGCTCTACCAGCGAGGCACCTACTTCTCCCAGCCAGACGGCTCTGAACTCGACCTCTACTCGGCAGGCGATTTCAAACTGCTCGTTGCCCGCCGCGGACCGTTCGCGAGTGCCTATGAACGTTCGCATCTGGTTCTTCCCTTGGCCGAAGGCTCACCCGAAGAAGCCGTCGCGGAGTCGTTCAACGGTCGCTTGCTGGTCACCGCCGAAACGAAGCCGAGCGCTCGCTCCGAACGTGAACGCATCGCCACTGTCGCAGTCTCGCCCCACGGCATCCCCGCACCCGCGCGCACGATCGAACCGCAGCCAGGCAGTTCCACGCGGTACTTCGCCGCAGCGATCGGAGATCGCGACGAATGGCTGGTTGCGACCACGTCCTACCTTGGCGGCCCGCTGTGGCTGCATCCGTCTAGTCCCCACTGCGCCTATCGCCAGCAGAAGCTCGCGCTCACAGGCGCGACCGTCTCGCCCAAGGACCCAGCGCCGGCGATCAGCGTCGGTCGGTCCGGCGTCTTTCACGTTGCGTGGCTCGACGAGAATGAACAGGTCCACAGCGCCTCTGTCAGGGTCCTATGTGCCGGACGCTGAGCCCCAGGCCCCAGTAAGCGATGAGCGCCCTGATCGCTTCGCTCGCGGCCTCGCTGAGCTTCGCCGCACCCGTGCCGGTGGGCCCGGTGACCTCCAAGCAGCAGCTCGCTCCGCTCGTCTATATGCAGGCCGACCCACGCCAGGGAGCGTGGCTGCAGCTCGCAAGCCCTGAAGGAGAGCGGCTCGTGCGCATCCAGGAAGACGGGCGGGTCGCTGCCGTCGCTCTGCCGCCAATGCTGCGCGGGGAAGACCTGCAGGTCACCCCGCTGCGTGACGGGTGGACCGTAGCCATCGACCGCTATTGGCCAGGCGGGCAAAGGGAAGAAGAAGCGTGTCAGCAAGGCTCCGGCTCATCGGCCTCGCAGAGCTCGTTCCGAGCGCGCAGCGCCTCGGCTCGGATGGCTCGCGAACCAGGGGAACCGCTCTGCAGCGAGCTGGTCGTCGCGCAGCTAAGCCCTAGCGGGCGATGGGGCGACGTGCGCTTGATCCCGCACTCCTTCGGACGCGAATCCGAAGCAAGTGAGCCGGTCCTAACCGCCGACGAGATCGAGCTTGCCTGGTCAGAAGGCGAAGACTTCCAACCGATCAGGGTGGCCGTCGCCCGTCCCGGCCACGACTTCGGAAGGAGCCACCTGGCGCGCGAACCGCTGCACAGGGAAGCCAATCGAGTCATCACGATGGTCCGCCACGGCGCGCTCTACCTGCGCGGCGAATATGCGCCGAACCCGCCGTTTGGAACCGTCAGGATGTGGGTCGATCGCCGGCTGTACGGCAATGGCACGCTCGGCCGGCCCCACTTCGTGCGCGGTCGCGTGGTGCGTGAACCCGGCCTGTCCCTGGAAGGGGCCAACGGGTGTGAACTGTGGCTGTTCGGGTTCGTCTATCAGAGCTACGCCTTTGCGCGTAGGTCGTCGTCGGCGTCCACGTTCGAACCCACGCACGTGATCGTCAAGGAATCCGACGGCGACGAACAGTTCGTGCAGTCACACAACCACCGCACGCTGATTACCCTGGAGAACGCGCGACCTCACGGACGGTCAGAGGGCGGCGAGCTTGAAATCTCGCCGGCCGGCCATCTTGGGCGCTTTCATGGCGTCGAACTGGCGCCTGCCAACACGGAATATGGCCTCGGGTTGACGGGGGCGATCAACGACGCCGGCAGCACGCTCGTCGCGACGATCAACGGCGAAGACGCGGGGACGATCTGGCTGCATCCATATAGCCGTCGCTGCCCAAGGGTCGGCGCCCGCGCGGCGCTCACCACCTCAGCGCGGGGAGGGACACCCACGCTCAGCGCCGGGCGCAACGGTCTCTTTCACATCGCCTGGATGGACTCGCTGGATCAGGTCCAGACGAGCACTGTGCGGGTTTGGTGCTGATGCTCGCGTGAAGCTCCTTGCTCAGCTCCCGATATCTGAGAACAAGACCGTCGGGTCCTCGCGCAAGCAGACCAGGAGCTTGTGGATCCGCGTTCCCCTGCAGTCAGCGCGCGCGAACGTGACCCCTGGCCAGCCGCCCGACCTCGAAGGCCGCAGTTCCGCTCGTCACGACCGGGTCTTCAGCGGCGAATGCGCGCAGCGCCTGCTCATCGTCGGTCTCGACAGCCGCGAGGCCATACGAGTCCTCGTCGGTCAGCACCGGTCCGAACACGACCATGTCGCCACGCTCGAGGTACGGGCGCCAGTGCTCAGCGTGGCGGTTCATCGTCTCGCGCTCCAAGTCGGTTAGCGTCTGGGCGAAGTTCGGGCGGGGGGCAATCAGCCGCAGGATGAAGGTCGTCATGCCGTCGACCTTACGCCAGCTGCGCTCATCGCGCGTGGACTAGCCCGACGCGAGCGCTTCGAGCTCGTCGAGCCCACGTTCTGCCGCGGCGTCGGCGGTGATGTTCGCGCCAATGCGAGCGGCCGCAGCGCGGAAACGGGGTTCTTCAATCACACGCTCGACGGCTGCGCGGATTGCCTGAGGCTTCGCGCTGGGTCGCAGCCGGACTCCGGCGCCCGCGTAGACGACGCGCGCGGCGACGTCGTGCTGGTCGCGTCCCATCGGGATGCAGACGAGCGGAGCGCCGGCGGCCAGGGCGCGGGTCACCGTGCCCATGCCGGCGTGCGTGACGACGACCGCCGCCCCTCCGAAGAGCTGGGCATGCGGTGCGCTGCGGACGACGGTCGTGTTGGCGGCATGATGCAACGACGCGGGATCTATCGTGGGGCCGGTGGTCACCAGTACACGCGCATCGACCCGGCTGAGACCGTCGATCGCGCGAGCGAGAACTCGCTCCTGAGCCATATACGTCGAGCTGAAGCTGACGATGACGAGCGGACGGTGGTCGTGCGGGTCCCACGGCGAGCGCCACTCCGCGACCCACGGAGGATCGGTAAGAGTCGAGCCGACATAGCGCAGGTGCTCGGGATGCGAGTAGCCGTGAAAGTCAAAGCTCTCGCTCGTCATCACCAGTACGCGCTGGGCACGGTCGAAGTGCTCGAGGACGCTGCCCATTGGCGCCAGACCCTGCTCTTCGCGCGCGCGGTTGACCGCCGGGAGGCCGCGGTTGAAGAGGGTCAAGAACGCGTGGCTCACGGCGCGGTCGCGGGTCCTCCCGAGCAGACCCTTCGCCGGGAGGAACCCCGGACCGGCGGCCGGCTTGCCGGGCTCGGGGACGATGTAGATGTTGTGCACCAGAAGAGCCGTCGGTACCCCTGCCCGCTCGGCCGCGATCGGCGGACCGAACAGCATGTAATCGCTGGCCATCACGTCGACTGCCTCCCGCTCGAGCGCCGCTCGCGTGTCGTGCGCATATGCCGCCGCGGGCCCCATTACAACCCGATCGCGAGCGCGGGTGAACGCGCCGAGCGGCGTGCGCGCCTCCGAGTCACGGACGAGGTCCTCCGTGCGGTTCGCACGGTTTGGCGCCTGGACGAACGGCTCGAACCGGCAACCCGCGGCGGCGACGTCGCTAGCAAGGCAGTCCTCGGTCAGGACCCGCACCTCATGGCCGCGCTCGACGAGGCCGTTGGCAAGCGCGAGCTGTACCGGAACGTTGCCGCCGCCCTCCCAGAACACGAACAAAAACCGGCGAGTGGAGGAGGTTCGGGATGAGCTCACGGGGCAGCGACGAGCCTACATGCAGCCGGATCGCCGTTGCCCGTTTCCGTGCGCGGCCGCGGAGTGTGGGTGCAGCAGAGGCGCGGACCAGGGACCAGACCAGGGCATTCCCCGGCGCGAGGCACCGGGCGAGAGGACCAATGTTGGCGTGTCCCAGCGCTCGTAAGTCTTGAGAGGAGACCCGTTGAACACGTTGCCCGACATGCACACGCCGGAAGAGTCCGGCTCTGACCCCGGCGCACCGAACCCGCAGCCAGGCGGCGCACGAACCTTCACGAGCCTGGCCCTTCAGGACGACACCGAACTGCGCGAGGGCTACGTGGACGTCGGCGACGTCAGCTTGCACTACGTCGAGGCCGGAAGTGGGCCATTGATCGTGCTGCTGCACGGATTCCCCGAGTTCTGGTTTGGCTGGCGGCTGCAGATCGCGCCGCTCGCGGCGGCCGGCTTTCGAGTCGTCGCGCCCGACATGCGCGGCTACAACCTGTCATCGCGGCCGACTGACGTAGCCGCCTACGCCGCCGATCGGCTGGCGGCCGATGTGCGCGGCTTGATCAGAGAGCTCGGTTCCGAGTCTGCGCTGCTGGTCGGTCACGATTGGGGGGGAACCGCGGCGTGGGCCACCGCGATGAATCACCCGGAGGTCGTGGACCGGCTCGTGATCCTCGATGCGGCCCATCCGCGAAGCCTGGAAAAGGGGCTGCGAGACCCGCGCCAGCTGCGGAAATCGTGGTACTTCTTCTTCTTCGCGCTGCCAGCGCTGCCCGAGCGCGTGGTGCGATCCAGGCACTGGCGGTTCCTTCGCCGCTTCCTGCGCGCAGCGCGTCCTGCCTACACGCCACAGGACATCGAACGGTACGTCGAGGCGTGGTCGCAGCCGGGAGCGGCCAGCGGGATGATCAACTACTACCGCGCCTCTGTGCGCGGATCGGCGAAGGGCGCCAAAGCCGAGATTCGCCCGATCCAGTCGCCCACCCTGGTCATCTGGGGGCAGCAGGATGGGTACCTCGGGCGCGGGGTGCGCCAGCCCGATCCCGCCGATGTGCCCGGCCTCGACCGTGTCGAAGAACTGCCCGGCGCGTCTCATTGGGTGCACCACGACGAGCCCGAGCGCGTGACGCAACTGCTGGTCGACTTCTTCGCCCCGGCCCGTTGAGGCGCAGGACGACGAATCAACCGCGGCCGGCCGCGGTGTGAGCCCGTCCGCGCGGGCTGAATCTCGATCCGCGGTCGACGTTGTGGACGGCGCCGCGAACTTGTGCTGGGCTAACCTAGCCGCTCGAGCAATCGCCCTTGTCCGAGCCGACAACAGACCAGATCGACGTATCCGAACTGATGCCCGCGCCCGCGGGCATCATGTATTCGTGCTTCGGTGAAAAGTACATCGCCGAGGCGGCGCGGGCGGCTCGCTCGTCGCTGCGCCACAACGACGTCCCGCACCTGATCTTCGCCGCCGGCGAGGTGCGCGACCCGCCGCCGGGCGTGACGGTTGTCGGCTTCGAGCAGACCTCCAGCGCGCCGTTCGTCGACCGGATCGCGAACATGCGTCGCTCGCCGTTCGAGCGGACGCTCTGCCTGGACACGGACACATTCGTCGTGGACGACATCGTGGGCGTCTTCGAGCTGCTCGATCACTACGACTTGGCGCTGGCGCATGCGCCCGCCTACCGCGGCCTCGACGACCCCGAGGTCCCCGCCGCCTTTCCGGAGTTCAACTGCGGCGTCGTCGCGTGGCGCTCCAGCGAGAGCGTGGCCGCGTTCTTGCGCAGTTGGGAGGAGACCTATCGCGCCTGGCTGGTCGAGGACGTGCTCACGGGAATCGACGGGGCCGCGCACCCGAGCCGAACCGAGATCGGCGACCAACCGGCGTTCCGCCGCTGCGCGTGGCAGCACGGGATGAAGGTCGCCGCGCTGGCGCCCGAGTACAACCTTCGCCTCGGCATCCAGACCACCGTGGTCGACCGAGTCCGCGTGCTGCACGGGCGCACGCGCAAACCCGAACGGCTCGCCAGGCACTACAACAGCAAGATCGTTCCCCGGACCTACCCGGACGACCGTCTCGCTCGACGCCTCGCTCGGCGAATCTATGAACGACTTCGTCGCGTAAGGTTCGCGTCGTGAGCCTCGATCTGGCGATTATCTCGTTCGATGGAGAGGGAACGGCAGTCAACCGGTACGCCGCCGCGAGGGATCGCTCGAGCACGCCTGGGCGGCAGCTCACCGAGGCTCGATGGACGCGGGATGTCGGGTTCGTCGAACGCCACCACAACGGGCGGATCCTGCTGCGCGGCACGTTCGCGGGCCACTACCTCGACGTCGACGAGGGGGATCGCGTTTCGCAGAAGAACGCGGGCGAGGGCGCCGCGACGGGTGGCCTCGTGGGAGTCCTCGGCGGGCCGCCGGGGATCGCCGTGGGCCTTCTGCTCGGCGCCATCGTTGGCGCAAACGTTGGTCGCCCGGACGAAGTCGAGGCCGAGCCGCAAGCGCTCACAGAGCGTCTGCGCGAGGGGATTGCGCGCGGGTCATCGGCGATCGTGATGATCGCGCCCGCAGCCGAGATCGACGAAATGCTCACCGCACTCGGCGACTCCGCGGAGAACCTGGTCCGTCGGAGCCTCGCCGACAGCGAGACGGCCGCGCTCGAGGCCTCGCTCGGCGCGGCACCGCCGGGCTCGCGCTAGCCGCTCACTCGTCGGGCTCGCTGTCGATCGAGAGCCCGACGTCGGCGAGCGCGCGATGGCAGTCGAAGTAAGAGGCCAGTCTCGTCACCCTGCCTCGACGCACGTGGAAGACGTTGGCGGTTCCGCATCCTGCGGCTGCATCGATCTCCAGTCCGCTCACCTTCCCGCGACCCTGCGGCGTCAGCGCAACCAGCACCCGTTCCTCGTCGAGCTCGTGGTACTCGCGGGCCTCGACGCGGTAGTCCTCCCACGCGCTCAGGAACTCGCGCCACGTGCGCGCCATCGCGTCGACTCCGCGTTCGACCCGAAAGCCGGGATCGTCGACGATCGCGAACTCGATCCGCGGGTCGGCCCAATGGACCGCGGTGAAGTCGCCGCGTTCCCAGTCGGCCAGGATCGAGCGGATCAGCTGGAGGTTCTCGGACATCTCCTGCAGATGACCCCGGCGGCGGCCGATTGCTTCCACGTCTCGTGCGATTCAGGCGCCGCGGAGCATCCTCCAGCGTCCGGTTCGCCGATTCGTCCAACACGGCCTGCTTGACATTTCGGCTCGGATTGAACGAGAGTGCAGCACGAGATCGAGACCGGCTTCGCGGCCGCTGAAAGGAGACGCCGTGAGCAGCGACTATGACGTGATCGTCCTCGGCGGCGGCTCCCCCGGTGAGCACTGCGCGGGCGCACTGGTCGAGGGGGGCCTGCGCGTCGCGGTCGTCGAGCGCGAGCTCGTCGGAGGCGAGTGCTCGTACTGGGCGTGCATCCCGTCGAAGACGCTGCTGCGTCCCGGCGAGGCGGTCCATGGGGCGCGCGAGGCCGCCGCCACGGCCGACGTCGACGTCGAGGCGGCGCTCGCCTGGCGCGACTTCATGGTCTCCGACTATTCAGACGCCGGACAGGAGCGATGGCTCGCTGACCACGGGATCGACCTGCTGCGCGGCACCGGCCGGCTCGCAGGCCCCGGCGTCGTCGAGGTCGACGGCGTTCGCCACACTGCCGATCACATCGTCCTCGCCAACGGTGCCGATCCGGTCGTGCCGCCCGTGCCGGGCCTGCGCGAGCTCGACGGTGTCTGGGGCAGCCGCGAGGTGACGTCGATGAAGGCGATCCCGCGCTGCCTGCTGATCCTCGGTGGCGGTCCCGTCGGGGTGGAGATGGCGCAGGCGGTTCGTCGCCTCGGCGGAGAGGCGGTGATCGTCGACATGTCCGAGCACGTGCTCGGCCGCGAGCCGGCGCCGCTGGGCGACGCGCTCGGCGAGGTTCTGCTCGGCGAAGGAATCGAGCTCGTCCTGTCGGCCAACGCGGCCGCCGCACGCCACGACGGCGACGAGTTCGTGCTCGAGCTCGACGACGGGCGCGAGCTGCGCGGCGAGAAGCTGCTGATCGCCACCGGGCGACGCCCGCGCGTACGCGGGCTCGGGCTCGAGACGGTCGGCGTCGAGCCGGACGCGCACGGGGTACCGGTCGACGCGCACCTGCGCGCCGGCGACGGCCTGTGGGCGATCGGTGACGTCAACGGCCTGTGGCCGCTCACTCACGTCGGCAAGTATCAGGGCGAGATCGTCGCGTCGAACATCCTCGGCCAGCCGCGAAGGGCCGACTACGAGGCGGTTCCGCGGGTCACGTACACAGACCCACAGGCGGCGGCGGTCGGCGCGGGCGCCGGCCGGTTCAGCGCGATGGTCGCGCTGTCGCAGGTGGCGAAGACCGCCACCTACACCCGCGCGTACGCCGAACAGAACGGCTTCTTGACGCTGCTCAGCGACGGCGAGCGACTGACCGGCGCCTATGCGCTCGGCCCGGAGGCCGGCGAGTGGCTGCAGCAGGCGACGCTCGCGATCCGTGCACACGTCCCGCTCGACGTGCTCGCCGACACGATCCAGCCGTTCCCGACGTTCTCGGAGATCTACGTCGAGGCGCTGAAGCAGCTGCGCACCCAGATCGCGGCGGCGTCCAACGCGGTCGGCGCCGGTCCACCGATGGCGAGCTGAAAGAGAGGAGGCGAAGAGTGCGTCCGGACATCGTCCCCGGCGGTACGTTCCCCGATTACGAGCTGCCCGATCACACCAAGGTGCCGCGCAAGCTCAGCGAGCTGCAGGGCGACGATCCGCTGATCCTGACGCTCGCGCGGGGGCTCTACTGTCCCAAGGAGCACCAGCAGCACCTAGAACTCGCGGCGTTCTACCCGAGGATCGCCGTCGCGTATACGCAGATCGTGACGATCTCAACCGACGCCGACCACGAGTCCAAAGAGCTTCGCGCGTCTGTCGGCGCGCAGTGGCCGTTCCTGTCCGACCCCGAGCGCACGGTGCAGAAGGACCTCGACATCCAGGAGTACACCGACCCCGAGCACGACCCGATGATCCCGCACACGCTCGTGCTCCAGCCGGGCCTCGTGATCCACAGCATCTACAACGGGTACTGGTTCTGGGGACGCCCGTCGGTCGTCGACCTGTGGCACGACCTGCGCGCGGTCGCACGCGAGATCCGTCCCGACTGGGACCTCAGCCGCCCGGGCCTGCGTGAGGCCTGGGATGCGGGCGATCGCAAGCCCTTCCACGGCTTCGATTGAGGCGCCGCGGCCGCCGGAGCGCGGCGGCCGCGGCGGCTGCTCAGTTGTGGTTTAGCCCGCGCCCCCGGTCACCGTTGACCGCGAAGGCGTTGCCGACGACGAAGTCGGCGACCCGGCCCCCGAGTTCCTGCCCGGCGGTCTCGTCGTAGCGGAAGTGCTGCCCGGCGAGGATCCGGCTTTCCGAGGCCTCCTCGGCGGCTCCGAAGAAGCTGTCGAACGTCCGCGTGATGGCCACCGTCGGGTTGGTTAGGGAGAACGAGAACGCATCGGTCGCGAAGAAATCGCGAAGGACGGTCGCCGCCGCCTGGCTGAACTCGGCGTGGGCGCCCGGATAGCTCGGGTCGTTCGCCGTGTTGGCGAGCGGCAGCCAACCCGGATCGGCGGTCGTGTTGGGATTGCCCTGGTCGCTCGTGGTGATCGCCGTGACCGGGCGCCAGCGGTGGTAGGCGTACTTCGCGTCGTACAGCGCGATCGCACCGTCGGCGAGGGTCGTGTCGAGCAACGCAAGCAGCCGCGCGTTCTCGGTGAGCGTGTTACCGAAGCCGACGCCGGCCCGATCGGCAATCTGGTTCCACACGATCCACACGGGCGCGGCACCCCAGAACCTTCCGATGGCCGTCTGGTCGGCGGTCCGCGTCGTGCTGTTGAGCTCGCCGAGCGAATGGACCTCGCTGAAATCGGTCGCGTACCGGGCGCTCGTCAGGGCGGGCGGAGCCGGCGGGCGGAACTCACCGGTGGTCGGGATCACGAACGGCGTGACGTGTTGGGTCTGCGTGAACCCCGCGGGCGCGAAGGCGGGCGGCGTCAGTTGGTATTCGCCAGGCCCGGTGCCGGGCGTGAATGGGACCGGGGTCGTACCGGCGCCGTCGTTCGCGCGCGCCGCGAGGACGGCGGTCGCGACTTCGTCGCCGAAGCGGATGCCGCGGTCGACCTGCTCGCCGGACCCGATCTGAGCGAGCGACCCTGCGAAGAACGCTTCGATCGCCGGGCGCTGGCTGGGAAGCAGCGAATCGAGGGCGGTACGTGCGGCGGCCGCGCCCGCAGCGTTGGGCGACGCGCTGCGCGGGGCATGCAGGTCGGTCAGCAACGGCTGCCCGCCGCCGACGATCCCGTCGATCGCGTCGTAGACCGCGATCTGGGTGATCGCGATGGTGCGGGTCGGGTGGACCGCGGCTGGCTGCGCGCCCGGTGCCACCAGCAGGGTCTGCAGCTCCTGGTTCCATCTGATCACCTGGTCGGGCTGGTCAACAGCGATCCTTGCTCGGGCTGCTCGATCGTGCGCGAGTGGGCGGGCTGCGGCGAGCGGCGCGATCGCCAGGCTCGCGAGAAGCGCGCCAGCGATGAGCGCAATTCGCTTGGTCATGAGTCTCTCCGATCTATTGGGGCTCGTGATTTACTACTACGCAGAATCAGACTACGATACGTAGTAGAACCTTCCCGGGCGATCGACGCCAAGCTCGCTCGCCACGGTCGTGGGCACTTGAGTAGGCTCGCCCGGCGAGCAAACACTCCAGTCGGGGGAAGGGAAGGGGATGTCCGAGCAGGTCGATCCGTCGCACACCGGTAAGCGCGTCGTCGTTCTGGGGGCGGGCTTCGGCGGCCTGGAGCTGTGCACGATGCTGGCCGAGCGAGCGGGCGACCAGCTCGATGTGACGCTGATCGACAAGGGCGACGCGTTCGTGTTCGGCTTCTCCAAGCTGGACGTGATGTTCAGGCGCGTCACGCCCGATGCCGTGCGGATGCCCTACCGAGAGATCGCACTGCCGGGCGTGCGGGTGCTACGCGAGACGGTCACCGCGATCGACCCACAAGCACGTCGCGTGACGACCGACGCGGGCGTTCACGAGGCCGACGCGCTCGTGATCGCGCTCGGCGCCGACTACGACATGGACGCGACGCCGGGTCTCGCCGACGCTGGCAACGAGTTCTACTCGCTCGCCGGGGCGACGCGCCTGGCGGAGCTGATCCCGTCGTTCACGGAGGGGGACGTCGTGATCGGTGTGTGCGGCGCGCCGTTCAAGTGCCCGCCCGCGCCGAGCGAGTGCGCCCTGTTGCTGCACGACGAGCTCACCGCGCGCGGCGTGCGCGAGGCGTGCCGGATCACGTTCGTGATCCCGCTCGAGACGCCGGTACCGCCGTCGCCGGAGACGTCAGCCGCGCTGGCGCAGGCGTTTGACGAGCGCGATATCAAGCTGCTCACAGGGCGTCGGATCAGCTCGCTCGATCCGACGCGCAGCGTGGCGGTCCTCGACGACGGAGCCGAGCTGGCGTTTGACCTGTTCCTCGGCGTCCCCAAGCATCGGGCGCCCGACGTCGTGATCGACAGCGGGATGACCGTGGACGGCTATGTGCCGGTGGACTCGGCCACGCTGAAGACGCGGTTCGACGGCGTGTATGCGGTCGGCGACGTCGCCACGGCGGGCGTGCCCAAGGCGGGCGTGTTCGCCGAGGGCGCGGCGCGCGTCGTCGCGCAGGCGCTGCTCGCCGAGCTGCACGGGGGCGACCCCCCGGGTCCGCACCTGGGGCGGGGGACGTGCTACATCGAGTTCGGACACGGGCGCGTCGGCAGCGTAGACATCGACTTCCTCTCGGGCCCGAACCGGACGGGAGTGTTCAATCCGCCATCGCCGGCGCTCGTCGCCGAGAAGGAGCGCTTCGGCTCGAGCCGTCGGGCGCGCTGGTTCGGCCTCTGACGCGGCGACTCCGCATCAAGCCCGCGGCAGCGGCGGCCGTCGCTTTCGCGGTGCTGGCGCTCGCGACGGTCGCTCCGCTCGGCCGCGCCGGCGCGGCGCCGGCGAACGTGCCCGGCGGCGCTGGACCGCGCGAGTACGGGTGTCCGATCCTCCCCGCGAGCGATCCGCTGAACACGCCGATCGCCAACGCGCCGGTCGATCCGCGCTCGGCGGCGTACGTCGCGAGCATCGGGCTCACGGCGCACCTGCATCCGGACTTCGGCGTCGACCCGTCGTATGGGATCCCGTATGACGTCGTGGCGCCGACGCAGCTGAGGGCCGCGGTGCGCTTCACCGGCTATCCGGCCGAATCCGACCCGGGCCCGTACCCGATCCCGCCGAACGCGCCGGTCGAGGGCGCCGGCACCGAAGGCGACCGGCACGTGCTGATAGTTCAGCGCGGGACGTGCAGGCTGTACGAGCTGTACGCCGCCGAACGAACCGGCGGCGGCTGGCGCGCGAGCAACGGCGCCGTGTTCGACCTGCGCAGCAGCGCGCTGCGTCCGGCTGGGTGGACGTCGGCAGACGCGGCGGGGCTGCCGATCTTCCCGCTGCTCGCGCGCTACCCGGACGTCGCGAGCGGGCGGATCGACCACGCGCTTCGCGTGACCGTGCCGCGGACGCAGCACGCGTACATCCACCCGGCGACGCACTTCGCGTCGAGCAGCGCCGACCCGAGCCTGCCGCCGATGGGACTGCGCCTGCGCCTGAAGGCCGCCTACAGCCTCGCCGGCTTCTCCGGGCAGGCGCTCGTGATCCTCCGCGCGCTCAAGCGCTACGGGTTGATCGTCGCCGACAACGGCTCGCCGTGGTACATCACGGGCGCGCCGAGCACGCGCTGGAACGAAGCGAGCTTGGCGCAGCTCAAGCGCGTGCCGGGCTCGGCGTTCGAGGCGGTTCGAACGGGCGCGATCATCCGCACGGTGCGCTAGCCCCGTGCGGGCGCTGTCGCGGCCGCGTGCTCGCTGCGCGCGGCGAGCGAATGCTCGCGGCTGTCGCGCGAGGAGATCAGCACGATCGTCAGCACGGCCCCGGCCAGCGCGAAGCCGGCGCCGACGAGGAACGCTCGCTCAAAGCCCTTCGTGAGCGCGATCGCGAGGTTGTGCTGACCCGCATGCAACACGCTGTTGGTGCGGCTGTTGGCGACGGTCGCGAGGATCGCCAGGCCGAGCGCGCCGCCGACCTGCTGCGCGGTGTTGACCAGGCCCGACGCGAGCCCTGCCTCCTGCGGCCGGGTGCCGGTCACGGCGGCGATCGTCACCGGCACGAATGACAGCCCGAGGCCGATCGCGGCCAAAATCGACGGGCCGAGGATGTCGCCGGCGAACGTGCCGCCGATACCGGGCACGCGCGAGAACCAGTACAGGCCGCCGGCGACGAACAGCAGCCCGGTGAGCAGCACGGGCTTGAAGCCGAACCGCGTCACGGCCACCGACGCGGCGCCGGCGGAGAGGATGATCGCTACGGCCAGCGGAAGATAGGACACGCCGGCCTTGAGCGCCGAGTAGTGCAGCACCTGCTGCATGTACAGCGAGATGAAGACGAACATCGAGAACAGCGACATCCCGATCAGCAGCGCGATCGTGTCGGCGCCGCGCAGCGTGCGGAGGCGGAAGATCGAGAACGGCATCAGCGGCGCCCGCGAGCGCCGCTCGATCACCAAAAACGCGGCGAGCAGGACGAGCGCGCCGCCGATCAGCAGCAGCGTTTCGGGCGAGCCCCAGCCGGCGTTGACGGCGTTGACGAGCGCGTAGACGAGCAGCGCCAGCCCGGCCGTGACGGTCACGGCGCCGGGGATGTCGAAGCTGCGCGTCTCGGCCTCGGCGTGGCTCTCGAGCAGCAGGCGCGGCGAGAGCAGCACGCAGACGACGCCGATCGGCACGTTGACGAACAGCACCCAGCGCCACGAGAGGCCGCTCGTGAGCACGCCGCCGAGCAGCACTCCCGCCGCCCCTCCGGCGCCGGCGACCGAGCCCCACACGCCGAGCGCGCGGTTGCGCTCGGCGCCTTCGGCAAACGTCGTCGTGACGATCGACAGCGCCGCGGGGGAGACGATCGCCGCGCCCATCCCCTGGACCGCCCGCGCCGCGATCAGCCACGGCTCGGACTGGGCGAGGCCGCCGGCGAGCGAGGCCAGCGAGAAGACGACGAGCCCGAGCATGAACATCTTGCGCCGCCCCATCAGGTCGGCGAGGCGGCCGCCGAGCAGCAGGAACCCGCCGAAGGTGAGCGTGTAGGCGTTGACGACCCACGTGAGGTCGTCCTGGGAGAAGTTCAGCGCGCGCCCGATCGACGGCAGCGCGACGTTGACGATCGAGGCGTCGATCACGATCACGAACTGCGTCATCGCCAGCAGCGCGAGCGCCAGGTTCTTGGCTCGCTCGGTCATCGGGTGGTAACGGCGCTAGCCGCCGCGCGCCTCGAGCGCCGCCTGCTCCTCGGCGGTGCGCTCGGCCCACGGGATGCTGCGCAGACGCCCCTCGTCGATCGGCGCGCCGCTGTCGACCGAGAACCCGTACGTCCCTTCTGCGAGGCGCCGTTCAGCGCGCTCGACCGCGTCGAGCTCCTCGCGCAGCGAGCGCGCGAGAGCCTCGTCGATGTCGGTCTGGACCAGTTCGGGCGCGACGTCGGCGTTGTCGAACACGGCGCCTTCTTCGTCGCCCGCAGGCTTGTCGTCGTCGACGATTGCGCGTTCGATGCGCTCGCGCTCGCGCGTCAGCAGCTCGCGTGCCTCCTCAGCGTTCATCGGCTCAGTATGCACAGAGCGACCGGATGACGCTCAGCCGCCGGCGCCGAGGCGCAGCGTCTCGGCGATGACCGGCGGATCGTCATAGAACGGGACGTGGCCGACGCCGAGCGAGAGGTGGCGCGCCTGCGGGAGCAGCGCCCGCGCGCGGGGCTCCTGCCTGGCGTACGGAAGCAGGCGGTCGTGGATCCCCCAGGCGATCGTCACGGGCACGCCGTTCAGCTCCTCGCCGGCGCTGAACGTGTAGTCATCGAACGCCCACAACGCCGGCCCGAACGCGGGCGCTGCCCAGGAGTCGCGCATCGTCGCCACGGTCTCGTCGCCCGGCAGCCGCTCGGGCCTGCCGAAGATCTGCCACAGCAGCGCGCGTCGGCCGGTGCGGCTGCGGGCGAGCCGTTCCAGCAGGGGTCGGGCGGCCGCGGGTGTACGTGTCAGCGGCGCCAGCGAGAGCTGGCAGAAGCGACGTTCGGCCGGCGTCCAGAAGCCGGCCGGCGAGAGCGCGGTCGCCGACCGCGCCGCGCCGCGGCGGGCGAGCTCGAGCGCGATCGCGCCGCCCATCGAGTTCCCGGCGACGTGCGGGCGATCGAGCCCGAGCTCGGCGAAGAAGCGCTCGAACGCGTCGGTGTACGCGGCGATCGTCGGCACGACGTCCGCCGGCAGCGGCGCCGAGCGCCCGAAGCCGGGCGAATCGCAAGCGATCACGTCGTAGTCGCTTGCGAGCAGCCCGAGCACGGGCCTGCAGATCTGCCAGCGAAGCCCGATCCCGTGCAGCAGCACGAGCGGCGGCCCGGCACCCTCGCGGTGGAAGTTGATCGTCACCGTGGCGACCGCCGTGCGCTCACGCGGCAGCGGGCTCGCGCGCCGCGCTCGGGGCGCGGCCGCGGATCAGGTCCGCGGCGCGCTCGGCGATCATGATCGTCGGCGCGTTGGTGTTGCCGCCGGGGATAACCGGCATGATCGACGCGTCGACGACGCGCAGCGCGTCGATGCCGTGGACGCGCAGCTGGGAGTCGACGACGGCGAGCTCGTGGGTGTCGCTCATCCGCGCGGTGCCGACGGGGTGGTAGATCAGCATCAGCCGCCGGCGCAGATCGGCCTCGAGCTCGCCGCGATCGACGACGCCGGCGCCGGGCTTGAGCTCGGACACGATCACGTCGGCGAGCGGGTGTTGGGCGGCGATCTCGCGCGCGAGCCGCATTCCGGCGATCAACGACTCCACGTCGTCGGGCTCGGACAGGGTGTTGGTGATGATCCGCGGCTTGGCCGTCGAATCGGCCGATCCCAGCCAGACCTGCCCGCGCGACTTCGGCGAGACGAGCACGGGCGCGATCACGGCGCAGTGGCCGTCGTAGGTCTCCGCGCCGTGGTCTTCGTAGTAGGCGGCGCCCATGTGGAACTGGATGTCGGCCGCGGGCAGCCCACCGCGCGTGCGCGTGAACGCGACGACCTCGGCGACCGTCGAGCTGAGCTTGCCCGAGCGGCGCAGCAGCCACTCCGCCAGCGAGCGCGGCTTGTCGGCGCCGTACAACGTCGTCGTGTCTGACACCTCCCAGATCACCGTCACGAACGGATGGTCCTGGAGGTTGCGCCCGACCCCGGGGAGGTCGTGCAACGGCTCGACACCCACCCCGCGCAGGTCATCTGCCGGGCCGATCCCCGAGAGGAGCAGCAGCTGGGGCGAGTTGATCGCGCCGGCCGACAGCAGCACCTCGCGCTCGGCGCGCACGAGCTGCTCGCCGCGACGGCCATGGCGAATCCGGACGCCGATCGCGCGACCGTCCTGGAGCGCGACGCCGAGTACGGTCGCGTTCGTGCGCACCTCCAGATTGGGGCGATCGAGCGCGGGACGCAGGAACGCGTCGGCCGCGCTGAAGCGCTGACCGCGGTGCTGGGTCACCTGGAACATCGACGCGCCATCCTGCTCGGGGCCGTTGTAGTCGTCGATCAGCGGGATCCCCGCGTCGCGGCTGGCGTCCAGTAGCCGGCGGTCGAGCGCGCGCGGGGAGCGCTGCTCGGATACGTGCATCGGCCCGCCGACGCCGTGGTACTCCGATGCCCCGCGGACGTTGTCCTCGGAGCGGATGAAGTACGGCAGCACGTCGCGATAGCCCCAGCCGGGGGCGCCCTGGGCCTCCCATGCGTCGTAGTCGAGCGGGCGCCCGCGCACGTAGAGCATCGCGTTCATCGAGCTCGAGCCGCCGAGCGCCTTTCCGCGGGGGATGTACAGCGAACGACCGTCGACGTGCGGCTCGGGATCGGTCGCGTAGTCCCAGTCGAGCTTGGTGTGGAACTGTTTGGCGAACGCCGCCGGGATCTTGATGTTCGGCGAGCGGTCGCGCCTGCCGGCCTCGAGCAGCAGCACGCGAACCGTCGGGTCCTCAGAGAGCCGGTTCGCGAGCACGCAGCCGGCCGAGCCGGCGCCGACGATCACGTAGTCGTACATCTCAGGCTCCCCCGCGTTGGATCGCCGCCGCTCGAGCGGCGGCCGGTTGGTCGGCGGCGGGCTGCTCCGCGGCCGCCGGGCTGGTGAACCGGTACTCGCTCGCGTCCAACGACTCAGTCCGTTGGAAGTACTCGCGCATGTAGCCCGGCCAGTTGGCCACGATCCGACCGCTCGCGTCGCGGTACCACGAATCGCATCGCGTCCAGGCCGTGCCCGCGAAGCGCGCCTGCAGCTCGCGATCGCTGGCCTCCTCGACGCCGCGGCGCACCTCGATCGCGCGTGCGCCGCGCGCGAGCATCTGCTGCACGGCCTGGCGAAGATAGCCGGCTTGCGCCTCGAGGTAGAAGATGATCGAGCCGCCCGAGGTGTTCGTGTTGGGCCCGTACATGATGAACATGTTCGGGAACCCCGGCACGGTCATGCCCAGGTGCGCGTGCGCGCCGTGCGCCCAGGTGTCGTTCAGCTCGGCGCCACCGGCGCCGGCGATTCGCATCGGGAACATGAAGTCGTTCGTCTTGAACCCGGTGCCCCACACGATGCAGTCGAGCTCGTGCAGCGTCCCGTCGGCCGTGACGATCCCGCGGGGCTCCACCCGCGCGATCGGCTCGGTCACGAGGTCGACGTTCCCTCGCCCAAGCGCCGGCAGGAACTGCGAACTGAACAGGATGCGCTTGCAGCCGAACGTGTAGTCCGGCCATGCCTTGCGGCGCAGCTCGGGGTCTTTGAGCTGCCAGCGCATGAACGCGGCCGACCGCGCGCCGAGCAGCCGACCGAGCGTCCGCGGGTGACGGATCGCCGCCGTCAGCGCCTCGCAGTACTGGTACATGAAGTTGCGCCGAAACCACTGGATGCCCGGGACGTGTTCGATCGCGGCGCGAGCGATCCGCGGGTAGCGCCGGTTGCGGCGCGGCAAGAACCAGTTTCCGGTGCGCTGGAAGACCGTCAGCCGCGCGACCTGCCCGGCGATCTCGGGGACGAGCTGGACGGCGCTCGCGCCCGTCCCGACTACCGCGACGCGCTTGCCGGCCAGCGGGTACTCGTGGTCCCACTGCGCCGAGTGAAAGCTCTTGCCGGCGAAGCTGTCGACGCCGTCGATCGGCGGCCGCGACGGCTGGTGCAGCTGTCCGGTGGCGAGCACGAGCACGTCGGCCTCGTAGCGCTCGCCGGTCGCCGTATCGAGGAGCCACAGCGCGCGGCGCTCGTCCCACGAGCAGGCGGTCACGGTGCGATCGAAGCGGATCTGGCGCTCCACGTCCTGCGAGCGCGCGACGTCGTGCAGGTAATCGTGGATCTCCTCCTGCGGCGAGCACAGCCGCGACCAGTCGCGCCGCTGTGCGAACGAGAACGAGTACAGGTGGCTCGGCACGTCGCACGCGGCACCCGGATAGCTGTTGTAGAACCACGTGCCGCCCAGGTCGGAAGCGCGCTCGAGGATCGTCACGTCCTGGAAGCCGTGGCGGCGCAGCTCGATCGCCGCCGTGATGCCACCGAAGCCGGCGCCGACGATCACGACCGACAGCGGCCGGTTCGCGTCGACAGGTGGGGTTGCCTCGGGCGCTGCGGTGGACATCGTTCCTCCCTCGTGATACCGCAGGCATTGTCCACCTTCGTTCGTGCGCGCGCTGTCCGACCCGTCGCTCAGCGCGGCGGCGCCTCGGCGAGCAGGCGCGCGCAGACTCCGCGCAGCGTTTCTTCGCCGTAGGCCATCGACGGGTCGGCGGTCGTGAACACGGCGACCGTGAACGTGGTGTCCCCGCGCTCCAAACGCGCGGCCTCGTTGAACAGGCCCTCCGACGGCAGGGCTCCGGTCTTGAAGAAGACCTGCCACCGCGGGCGGGCGACTTCGGGGATGCCCCAGCTCTGCTCGGGCTCGATCCCGGCCAGCAGGCCGCGCGCGTAGGGCCAGAAGCGGTGAGGGATCAGCCGTTCGATCGCGACGAAGAAGCGGGCCTGATCGGCCGCCGACGTCAGCGTGAACGCCCACCAGCCGATGCCCGCCGCGTAGTCGCGCATCCCCGCTTCCCGCGCGACGCGCGCAACGGCGCCGGCGCCCACCCTGGCAAGCACGGCCGACGCGGCATCGTTGTTCGATTCGTGGATCATCGGATAGAGCAGCGAGTTGTCAAACGCGCTGACCGGGCGCCCGAAAGAGCTCAGCCGCTGCAAGAACGCCGTCAGGAACATCACCTTCACCACGCTCGCGCTCTGGAAGTGCTCGCGCCCGCGCACGCCGGCGAGCCGGCCGCGGCTGTCGACGACGGCGAGCGAGGTGCGCCCGGCGCGCCCATCCAGGTAGGTGATCGCGGAGGCGATCGAAGCGCGCGACGGATACGCGGGATGCGCGGCACCGGTGGCCGCGTGCCCGGACGGCGCCGCGGCGGCGAGGCTCGCCGCCGCGACCAGAGCCGACGCTGCGCGTCTCGCGGCTGCCACGGCGCGCAGGCTAGCGCCCGCCGCGGCCGCCGCCGTCAGTGCTTGCGCTTGGCGCTGGACTTGTTGAAGCCGACTCGTGTGAACGCGACAGACCCGGCTTCGGCCTTGGACTTGGGCAGGAAGCCGACGCGCGCCTTGAACTTGAGCCGGTGGGCGCGCTGGGCGCTGACGCCTTTGCGCGACAGCGGCACCTTGATCGTGAACTTGCCCGCCTTGGCGAGCTTGCGGAAGGTCGTGCGCAGGTAGCGGCTTTTGACGCTCACACGCCCGGCGGCGAACGTCTGCACACGGAGGATCAGCCGGTTGTGGGCGATCCGTTTGCTGAGGATCTTCAGTCGCGTTCGGCAGCCGGACACGGCGATCGGCGTCTTCAGCTTGAGCACGGCGCCGCTCTGGGCCGTCACGATGGTCGGCATCGTCAGCGCCTGGGTGCAGAGCGTGCCGACGGCCGTCAGCGCGGAGTTCGGTCCGGCCGGCAGTTCGAGCGCGAAGCTCGACACGGGTACGTCGGGGATCGACGCGAACGTCGACGTGGTGATGCCCTTCTTGATGTTCGTGTTGCCTTCGAGGATCACGCGCACGCCGTCGCCTTCGAGCAGCAGGTCCAGGTCGGGAAACGCGGCGCCTCCGTGCGACACGAGGTAGGCGGGGCCTTTGAGCTTGTCGGGCAGCACGGGTGTGGCGACGGTCGCCGTGCCGACCTTCGAGCCGACCGGGCAGCTGAACGGGTTAGCCGCATACGTCGCTTCCGGGCAGGCTTTCTGGAGGGTCGTCAGGCGAGACGGCAGCGACTTCGGGAGTTCGGCGACGACCGAGTGGATGTTCGCCTGGTGCGCGCCCTGCAGCAGGTTCACGTGCAGCGACGCGCCGTTGGCTTTCAGCGTCGTCGCGTTCGTCGAGGCGCTCGTCGCGGCGGAGAACGCCGGCTTGAACGGCAGGGTGTTGCAGCTCGTGACCGCGAACGCGCTCGACAGGCCCTGCGACGCGTTGAACGTCGAGGTCAGCGTCGAGTTGGTCGACAGCGCTCCGCAGTTGGTCGGGTTGAACAGGAAGTTTTCGCGGTTGACGGCGACGTTGATGTTGCGCAGGCGCAGCGGGACGCCCTTGAAGATCGTCGGCAGCGTGCTCGCCACGATCACTCGCGCGGTGTGGGGGTCGACGCTGATCGTCGCCCGCGTCGTCAGCCTGCCGAGATCGAACGGCCCCGCGGCCGCCTCGATCGGGATCGACAGCCCATACGGGGCACCCGCGTAGGGGCCGGTCAGGTAGACCGGCCCGGTGAACTGGTATGGGTCGCCCGCGCCGGCGAAGACCGTCGCGGTGCCGATCTGGCTGGCGGTCGGACACGAGCCGAGCGACGCCTGCGGTTCGCCGCACAGGGTCACCGACGGGATCGCGCCGACCAGGCCCGCCGGCAGCACGGTCGAGACGCGCGAGAGGTACTGCTGGCCGTCGGCGCGCCCGAGGTTGAACGTGTAGTGCGTGTAGGCGCCGGCTTTGTTGGAGCTCTCTGCCGTGCTCTGGGAGAGCGCGAACGGCGTCGAGCTCGGGCAGCCGCTCGCCGCGAACGGCGTCGAGCCGCTTGCCGGGCCGCCGCCGGGAACACCGCCCGGGCCGGCGAACGCGGTGTACGGCGTGAAGAAGAAATCGGTGCTCATCTGCGTGCACGTGAGCGGGTTGGCCAGCGGCGCGTGTTCGCCGCCGTTGACCGTCAGCCGCAGTTCGCTGAACGGGAGCTGCGGGTTGTTGGCGAAGCTCACTTCGAGGCGCCCGGTCGACGGGTTCGGCGAAACCGTTCCTTCGAGTCGCACCGAGACTCCGTAGATCGTCTCGGCGTCGATGAAGATCAGATACGGCGGGTCGCTGATCGCGCCCGTGCCGTTGGCTTTGCCCAGGTACACGTTCCCGGCAAGCGAGCCTTTCGGCAGCGCCGTTTCGATCAACACGGTGCCGATCTTCGAGGCGGGCGGGCAGGCGACAGGTGCGGTGCCTCCCTTGTCGAGCTGCGCCTGGGTACACGCCTGCAGGCCGTGTGCGGCCGACGGGTTCAGCGTCAGCCCTTCGGGCAGGACGACGTGGGCGTCTTTGATGTCGGCCGTGTTGATTTCGTCACTTTGCGGCACGGTGACGATCGTTTCGGCGCCGTCGGGCGCGTCGTGCTGCGAGTTTTCAGGTTTGACCGCGACGGTCGGCTTGAACGGCACGGCGCCGCAGTTTTCGACGCCGACGGGGGTATGGGTCACCGCTTCGGCGTGTCCGCCTTCGTAGCCTTCGAGTTCGAGATACGACGTCGTGCTCGACGAGCAGGAGCTCGGCAGCGTCAGGAAGTGGCCGCCTTTGCGGCCTTCGAAGAACAGCTTCGACTTGACCGTGCTGAGCTTCGCGTTGGCGATCGGGAGGGGCCCGAGTTTCGCTTCGACTTCGCGAGGCACGTTGTCGATCTGAAACCACTCGTGGAAGTCCCCCGACGCGATACCGCGTGCTGCCAGCGTCGGTTCGAAGCCCCAGCTGACGTGGCCTTCGAGCATCAGATGGATCGGGGACAGCAGTACGCCGCCGGTCGGTTCGATCGCGATCCCGAACAGCAGCGGCAATCCTTCTTCGGGCGCGAGGTTGTAGACCTTGCCTGTGTTGGTCGTCTGCTGGGTCGTGTGAAGGAGCGGGTCTTCCAGCGCCGAGACGGCTTCGGCTTCGCCGACCTTCGCGCCCTTGAGTTCGCAAAGCGCGGGGTTGGAGTCGAATTCCGCGCGCGTGCAGCTCGGCAGGGCTTGCGGATTGGCGGCCAAGCCTTCGGGCACGTCGACCCTGATCCGCTTGACCTGTTCTTCGGGTTTGCCGCCCGGCGCGTTCACTTCAAACGATGTGATTCCCCATTCGGGGTGTCCAGCCGACTGCGTGAACGCTTCTTTCGGGTTCGATTTGATGCTTGCGTAGGTGCAGCCCTTGGCTTCGCAGGTCCCAGCTTCCCAGACGGCGACCGAGAACGCATGCGCCATCGGGGCGAGCATCGCTAGGGCGACGATCGTCACCGGACCGACCAGGACAGCACACGCACGCGACCTCACAGCGACGATGACCTCAACTCTCTACCTCCGTGTAAGGGCAGGGACCCGGCGCCGAGATCGGCTGCGAACGGGGACTACCTCGGATAAACAGGGGATACCCGCTTTGACCCGCCCTACGCGGAGGGGTGGACGCCTGGTCGATGGCTTGCGCGCGTCGGGCGCGGCGCCCTACTGCTCGCGGGGCACGTACGGCGCGAGCTCGCGGCGCGCGATCGAGAGCTTGTGCACCTCGTCGGGGCCGTCTGCGAGCCGCAGCGTCCGCAGGTGCGCGAAGGCCGAGGCCAGTCCGAAGTCCTCGGACACGCCCGCGCCGCCGTGGACCTGGATCGCGCGGTCGAGCACCCGCAGCGCGACGTTCGGCGCGGCGACCTTGATCGCGGAGATCTCGATCCGCGCGTGGCGGTTTCCGACGGTGTCCATCAGCCACGCGGCCTTCAGCGTCAGCAGGCGCGCCATCTCGATTTCGATCCGCGATTCGGCGATCCAGTCCTGGACGTTGCCGCGCATCGCGAGCGGCTGGCCGAACGTGACACGCGAGACCGCGCGCTTGCACATCTGCTCAAGCGCCCGCTCGGCGGCGCCGATCGCGCGCATGCAGTGGTGGATCCGGCCCGGCCCGAGTCGCGCCTGGGCGATCATGAATCCGTCGCCCTCGCCGGCGATCAGATTGCTCGCCGGGACGCGCACGTCGTCGAAGTCGACTTCGGCGTGGCCCTCCTGATCGACGTAGCCGAACACCTGCAGGTTGCGCATCACCGTGACTCCCGGCGTGTCGATCGGCACGAGCACCTGGCTCTGCTGTTTGTACGTCGGGCCGTCCGGGTCGGTCTTGCCCATGACGATCATGATTCGGCAGTTCGGGTGCAGCGCGTTGGACGTCCACCACTTGCGCCCGTTGAGGACGTACTGATCGCCGTCGCGCTCGATCCGCAGCTCGACGTTGCGCGCGTCAGAGCTCGCGAGGGCCGGCTCGGTCATCCCGAACGCCGAGCGGATCTCGCCGTCTAGCAGCGGTCGCAACCAGCGGTCCTTCTGCTCGGGCGTGGCGAACTGGTGCAGGACCTCCATGTTCCCCGTGTCCGGGGCCGAGCAGTTGCAGGCCTCCGAGGCGATTCGCGAGCGCCCGAGGATCTCCGCGAGCGGAGCGTAGTCGCTGTTTGAGAGGCCCGCCCCGTCGTGCTCGTCGGGCAGGAACATGTTCCACAACCCGACCTCGCGGGCGTTGCGCTTGAGCTCCTCCATCACGGCGGGCTGGTGGTGCGGGTTGCCCGACTCGCGCAGCTCGCGCTCGTAGACCGCCTCCGCCGGGTAGACGTGGTCGTCCATGAACGCGGTCAGGCGCTCCTTGAACTCGGCGCAGCGCTCGCTCGGCTGAAAGTCCATCGTCTCTCCTTTGTCGGGCCAGACCGGTTGTATATCGACTCTCCTGAGCACGCGGCTTGGGCTCGGGCGGCGATCGCTACCGTTGCCCGGCGATGACGGCCAGACGAGCCCAGCAAATGTCTCGTCGCCAGGCCGTCGGTTCAGCCAGGGCTCCCTCGGCGCGCAAGGCGGTGTGGCCGGCGGCGGTCGTGCTCGCGGCCGCGCTGCTCGGCGGCTGCGGCGGCAGCAGTGGCGCCCGCACGTTCGCTGTGCCGCGCAGTACCGGCGCAGGCGTGCCGGGGGTCGGCGGGCAGGCAGGCGCGCAACGGCCGAACATCGTGTTCGTGCTGACCGACGACCTCGCATCGAACCTCGTGCGCTACATGCCGCACGTCGTGCGAATGCAGCACGAAGGCGAGACCTTCTCGAACTACTTCGTCACAGACTCGCTGTGCTGTCCGTCGCGGGCGTCGATCCTCACCGGGCGTTTCCCGCACGACACGCGCGTGTTCGACAACAGCCCGCCGGAAGGCGGCTACGAAGTCTTTCACCAACGCGGCGAGGAGCGCCAGACTTTCGCGCTCGCGCTGCAGCGCTCCGGCTACCGCACGGCGCTGATGGGCAAGTACCTCAACGGCTACAGGCCGGCGGCCACCGGCGCAGGCGGGCGCCCGTACGTGCCCCCGGGCTGGAACGAGTGGGACGTGGCGGGCAACGGCTACCCGGAGTACGGCTACCGGATGAACAGCGATGGTCGCGTGCGCACATACGGCTACTCGGCGCGCGACTACCTGACCGAAGTGCTCGCTCGAAAGGGCCTGGGCTTCATCGATCGCGCGGCCGCCGCGCGCCGACCGTTCCTGCTCGAGATCGCTACGTTCGCTCCGCATGCCCCGTTCACTCCCGCGCCGCGCGACGCCGGCGCATTCGCAGGCCTGCGGGCGCCGCGCACGCCGGCGTTCAACGCCGTCGGCACCGGCGAGCCCGCCTGGCTGAGCTCGTTCGCGCCGCTCTCGCCGGCGCAGGTCGACGCGATCGATAGCAAGTTCCGCAGGCGCGCCCAGGCCGTGCAGGCGGTCGATCGGATGATCGGCGAGATCGAGAGGGAGCTGAGGGAAAAGGGGATTGCGCGCGACACGTACATCGTGTTCAGCTCCGATAACGGCCTACACATGGGCGAGCATCGGCTGCAGCCGGGCAAGCTGACGGCGTTCGACACCGACATCAGGGTTCCGCTGATCGTCACCGGTCCGGGCGTCCCGGCGGGGCGCATGGTCAACGCGATGACCGAGAACGTCGATCTCTGCCCGAGCTTCGAGCAGCTCGGAGGCGCGCCGGTCTCAGCGAGCACCGACGGCCGCAGCCTCGTCGCGCTGCTGCACGGCAGGCGCGGCCTCAACTGGCGCAAGGAGATCCTCGTCGAGCACCACGGCAAGGTGCTCGACGCCGGCGACCCCGACCTGCCGACGCGCGGCGCGGGCAACCCGCCGAGCTACGAGGCGATCCGCACGCGTCACAGCCTGTACGTCGAGTACGCCACCGGCGAACGCGAGTACTACAACCTGCGCCGCGACCCGTTCGAGCTGGACAATCTTGCGGCGAGCCTGGCGCCGGCTCGCCTGCAGCGGCTGCACCGCGCGCTCGCCGCCATCGAGCGCTGTCATGGCGCGCGACAGTGCTGGCGCGCGCAGCATGCGCGCGCGTGAGGCCATAGGCTCACGCGGATGAGCGAGCAGCGCGGCCCGGCCGACTACCGCGATGCGGGCGTCGACTACGGCGCGCTCGACGCCGGCAAGCGGTCGGCAATCGCCCAGGCGTTGTCGACGTCGTCGTTGCTGCAGGCGCGGGGCGCGCGCGCGATCGACGCATC
The DNA here is from genome assembly GCA_036498045.1 of Solirubrobacteraceae bacterium. Classification (GTDB taxonomy): domain Bacteria; phylum Actinomycetota; class Thermoleophilia; order Solirubrobacterales; family Solirubrobacteraceae; genus Palsa-744. The sequence goes on along the minus strand of DASXIJ010000059.1, from coordinate 14,621 downwards.
GCGGGGCGAGCCGGCGTTCGTGTTCGAGCTCGACGGGCGCGCGTTTGCGTTCGTCGTCGAGGGGCTGGGAACGAAGTCGCTGGTCGCTCGCCACGTGCTCGAGCGCCAGGGCGTCGACCGCTTCGCCGACGTCGCCTACGACACCGTCGCCGCGATCCTCAACGACCTCTGCTGCGTCGGGGCGCTGCCGCTGGTCGTCAACGCGTACTTCGCGACCGGGTCGTCGGACTGGTATCGCGAGACGGGCCGAGCCGAGGCGCTGCTCGACGGTTGGCGACGCGCCTGCGCCGACGCCGGCTGCGCGTGGGGCGGGGGCGAGTCGCCATCGCTTCCGGGTCTCGTGTCCGATAGCGACATCGAGCTCGCCGGGGCCGCGATCGGCGTCGTCCCGGCGGGGCGCTCGCCGATCCTCGGCGAGCGCCTGCGTTCCGGCGACGAGATCGTGCTCGTCGCCTCGAGCGGCCTGCACGCCAACGGCGCGTCGCTCGCACGCCTGCTCGCCGAGCGGCTCCCCGACGGATACGCGACACGGCTCGCGGACGGCCAGACGCTCGGCGAGGCGCTGCTCGCGCCGAGCGTGATCTACGCGCCGCTCGTCGCCGCCTCGCTCGAGCGCGGGCTCGCGCTCAGCTACATCAGCCACGTGACCGGACACGGCCTGCTCAAGCTGATGCGCCCACAGGCGTCACTGACCTATCGGATCCAGCGCCTGCCCCCGGTGCCCGAGGTCCTGCGGTTCCTCGTCGCCGAGGCTGGGCTCGATGCACACGCCGCGTACTCGACGTTCAACATGGGCGCGGGCTACGCGCTCTACTGCGCCGCCGGGACGGGCGAAGATGCGGTGCGCCTCGCGCGCGAGCTCGACCTGCAGGCGCTCCTCGCCGGGCGCGTCGAGGAGGGCCCTCGGAGGGTCGTGCTCGAGCCGGTCGGCGTGACGTTCGAGAGCGCCGAGCTCGAGCTGTCGGGCAGCGGAGCATAACCCTCCGGTTGAACTCGAGCCTACCGGCGGCGGCCAGCCGGAGCCGATGCCGGGGGCTCGATCCAGCGGCCGAGGCACCGATCGCGGAGCGCTGCAACAGCCGGCCCACCGGCCCGGTTGCTACTTGCGGGTAAACCGATCGATGGATAATGTCTGCGCCAGTACGTCGCCGCTGTTCTCCGACCCATGGGGGCGGAGATCTCGATATCGCCGGACCGGCATGGTTCCGGAGCTACCCGGATCGAGGCGGACCTGTCCATCAACAGAGGAGAGAAAACTGATGCGCAGAGCATCCACCTGTCTGGCCCTGCTCGGCAGCCTGGCCGTCCTTGGCCTACCCGCCGTCGCGTCGGCCGCCGCGCCGACGGTCACCTTCAAAGCGAAGGCGGTCCCGATCCCGAAGCCCGGTGGCGGCACCTACCCGCACACGGGGAACATCCTCGGCGCGGGCGCGGCGCTGCAGGCCGAATACACGATCTCGGGCTCGGGCTACGGCGTGACCTCGCAGAACCCGGCCGGCGGTAACCCGCCGCTCGCCGCGGTCAACTTCTTCCTGCCGGCAGGCGCGAAGATCAACTCGAGCGGGTTCGGCACGTGCGCGGAAGCGACGCTGAAGAACACGGGCCCGTCCGGGTGCAAGAAGAACGCCGTCGCCAGCCCGAAGGGCAGCGCGCTCGGCGAAGTCACGTTCGGCACCGAACGTGTCCCTGAGGAAGCGTCGCTGCAGGCGTTCTTTGCGCCGGGCAAAGGCCTTCTGTTCTTCGTCAACGGAAGCAGCCCGGTCTCGCTGGAATTCGTCTCCAGCGGCACTTACGTCAACTCCGGTCAGCCTCCGTATGGGCTCGAGCTGAAGACGCTCGTCCCCGCGATCGCGACCGTTCCCGGCGCGCCGCTGGCGTCGACGAAGACGATCAACATCAAGGTCGGCGCGGCGATCAAGAAGGGCAACAAACTGCTCTCCTACGGCACGCTGCCGACGAAGTGCCCGAAGGGCGGGTTCCCGGTGAAGACCGAAATGATCTTCGGCGGCTCGTACGGCGGCGAACGTGAATTCGGGATTCCGGCGGAAACGACGTCCGTGACGTACAAGGCACCGTGCCCCCCGAAGGGCGCGCACTAGCAAGCAAGCGGCGGTGATCGCGCCCGTGGGGCGTAAGATCGCCGGCAGGAGAAGCTGAGCGGGCGGCTCCATCGAAATCGGTGGGGCCGCCCCGCTCGTTGAGTGCAAGGAAGGAAAGGGTTGAGGAAGCAGACCGTGGGGGGAGCCAGACGTGTCGCCGCGGTCGCGGTCCTCGTTGCCGTGGGCGCGCTCGTCGGCGTGCTGCTGGCGACCTCCGCCGGCGGATCGAATGGCACCTACGAAGTCCGCGCGATCTTCGACGACGCCGCGAACATCATCCCCGGCGAGAACGTCAAGATCGGCGGCGTCAAGGTCGGTACGGTCGGTTCGGTCACGCCGACGCCACAGGCCAAGGCGGCGGTCGTGCTCAACATCTCGAGCGCCGGGTTCAAGGACTTTCGCGCCGACGCGAGCTGCACGATCCGACCGCAGGCGCTGATCGGCGAGAAGTTCGTCGACTGCCTGCCGACCCAGCCGCGCGCGGCCGGCACGCCGTTGCCGCCCCCGCTGCAGAAGATCCCAAGCGGGCATGAAGGCGCCGGCGAGCTGCTGCTCCCGGTCCAGAACACGAGCAGCCCCGTCGACGTCGACCTGCTCGGCGATATCTCCAGGCTGCCCGAGCGACAGCGCTTCACGATCATCCTCAATGAGCTCGGCGCCGGCCTCGCAGGGCGTGGCAGCGACCTGCACGAAGTGATCCGGCGCGCCAACCCGGCGCTGCGGGAACTCGATCGCGTCCTCGCGATCCTGGCCAGCCAGAACAAGCTGCTCGCGCGGCTGTCCAGCGACTCCGATCGGGCGCTGCAGCCGTTTGCGGCCGTGCGTGGAAACGTCGCCGACTTCATCCAGCAGGCCAACACCGTCGCCCAGGCGAGCGCGCGCCAGCGCGGCGCGCTCGCGCGCAACCTGCAGCTGTTCCCGAAGTTCCTGCAAGAGCTGGGGCCCTCGATGGAACGGCTGGCGGCGCTGTCCGACCAGATCACGCCGGCGTTCACCGACCTGAAAGTCGCCGCGCCGGGGATCGACAAGGCGTTCACGAGCCTGCCGGCCTTCTCGAACAGCTCGACCAAGTTCTTCACGAGCTTGGGCTCGACGGCGAAGATCTCGGGCCCGGCGATCACCTCGCTGCAGCCGCTGCTCGGTCGCCTGGCCGCGCTCGGGAAGGAAGCGCGGCCGTTCGCGTTCAACGCGTCCGAACTGCTCTCCAGCCTGCGCTCCAGCGGTGGGCTCGAGCGGATCCTCGACTTCATCTTCCTGGGCGCCGGCGCGGCGAACGGGTATGACCAGCTCGGCCACTTCCTGCGCTCGGAAGCGGTCGGCACCGCGTGCCTGACCTACGCCGTCGCGACGGCCCCCGCGTGCGGGAGCTCGAAACTATTCAACACGACGCCCGGGGCGTCCGCCGAAACGGCATCGACCGCTCGCGCGGCAAGTGTCGGGGGCGCCACGAGCGTGACGATGGCGCGCACGCTCGCCGTGCTCAAGGGCGCCACGCCGGCCGAGGCGATCGCCAAGTACCCCGGACCGGCGACTGTGCCGGGATCGTCAGGCGCGACCGCGTCGCAGGGCCGCGGATCGAGCGCGACCGCGACGCCCGTCGGCGGCGCGAGCGCCGGCACGACCTACTACAGCCCGTCACCCGAAAGCTCGAGCGCGGACGGAATGCTCCTCAACTACCTGCTCGGCAACTGATGATGATCCCGCGACCGTCAAATCACGCGCTCCTGCCGCTCGCTGCAGTGACGCTCGCAGTGACGTTGCTCCTCGCCCCGGCGAGCTCGCTGGCCGCCGAAGAAGCGACCACGCCGGCCACGACCGAAACGACGACCGCCCCGCCGGAACCTCCGGCCGCGTCGACGCCCAGTGCGTCGGCGCCACCGTCGCCGCCCACGACCGGCTCAGCGCCCGCGGGCGAAACCGCACCGGCTCCGACGACGACGACAACGACGGCGCCGCCCGCCTCGGCGCCGCGGGTCAGCGGACAGAGCGCGCAGGGCAGCACGGGCGTCGGACGTCGCGGCGGCCGGGTGGGGGGGGCCGGCAAGTCAGGGGCCGCCAACGGCGGCGAAAGCTCGCCCGCGAACGGCGGCAAGTCGAGCAGGCCGCACCGTGGTCCGCGCGCGCCAAAGCCCTCGGCGCTGACGCCGCCGCTGCCGCTCTCGCTGTCGTCGACGATCGCCGGCGTCCCGGCGTTCTTCATCGAAAGCTTCCGGATCCCGCCGTTCCTGCTGCCGATCTACCAGGCCGCGGGCACCGCTTACGGCGTTCCTTGGCAGGTTCTTGCGGCGATCAACGAGGTCGAGACCGACTACGGACGTGACCTCAGCGTCTCGAGCGCGGGCGCCGAGGGGTGGATGCAGTTCCTGCCGTCGTCGTGGGCGACGTATGGCGTCGACGCCAACGGCGACGGGTTCGCCGACCCGTACAACCCGGCCGACGCGATCTTCGCCGCCGCGCGCTACCTGCGCGCGGCCGGAGCGGCGACCAACCTGCGCGGCGCGATCTTCTCCTACAACCACTCGCAGGCCTACGTCGAATCGGTGACGCTTCGCGCGAAGCTGCTCGGCGGAACGCCATCGGGGCTGCTCGGCGCGATCACCGGACTCACCGAGTCCCGCTTCCCCGTACACGCCAGGGCCCACTTCAGCGATGGCTTTCCGAAGGTGGCGGCCGGCGGCTCGCCGGCGATCCGCTCGATCGCCGGGACGACGATCTACTCTGAAGCGGACGCGCCCGTGATCGCCGTGCAGGACGGCCAGATCATCCAGATCGGCGACTCGCCCGAGCTCGGCCACTTCGTCTCGTTGCGCGACGCGTACGGCAACACGTACACCTACGCGAAACTCGGGAGCGTCGCGCAGCTGTATCCGGTGCTCCAGCCGCACGACCCGGTCACCCCGCACACCCAGCACGGTGCCGCCGCGCCGAGCGAACCGCGGCCGACCGGACCGGCAAGTGCCGGGACGCAGGTCGCTTCGGCGCCTTCGCCCGAAGAAGGCGTCGGCGTCTCGGCGCTCTCGCTGAGCGCACCGGGCCAACCGGGCTCGGCAGCGCCCAGCACGGTCCCGGGCTCCGCGGCGCAGCCGGCCGCTTCACCGCCGAGCGCGGCACCGACCGCGCCGCCGAGCGCGCCGGCCTCTCCCGGCACCACCAACGCGACCGGCTCGCAGAATCCGCGCGTGTTCCGCGACGGGCCGAACGACGTCCACCTGCACGACCTCCGCGCCGGCGTGCAGGTGATCGCCGGCACCGTGCTCGGCCACGTGGCGACGGCCGCTGCGGGCGGGGAACCGAGCATGGTCTTCCAGGTCCGTCCCGCCGGGCCGCGGGCGCCGCTGATCGACCCGAAGCCGATCCTCGACGGCTGGGTCCAGCTCGAGAACAGCTCCGTCTTCCGGGCCAAGGGCCAGAGCCCGTTCGCCGCCGGGGCGCCGAGCGCCGGCGAGGTGCTGCTCGAGTCAAAGGAACAGCTCGAGCGCCAGGTGCTGGCCAACCCCGACATCCAGATCTACCCGTGCGGGCGCCAGGACATCGAGACCGACCAGATCGACCGGCGCGTTCTCGCGACGCTCGAGTTCCTCGCAGTGTCGGGGCTGAAGCCGACGGTCTCGGCGCTGAAGTGCGGGCACTCGCTGGAGACCGCCGAAGGCAACGTGTCCGAGCACTCGACCGGCGACGCGGTTGACATCTCCGCGATCGACGGCGTGCCGATCGCCGGCCACCAGGGTCCGGGGTCGATCACCGACACCACGATCCGCAAGATGCTGACCCTGCAGGGCTCGATGAAGCCGCATCAGATCATCAGCCTGATGAGCTACCCCGGCGCTGACAACACGATCGCCAAAGCCGATCACTTCGACCACATCCACGTCGGGTTCCTCCCTGCAGGCGCCGTCAGCGCGAGCCTCGCCGGGTCGCTCAGCTCGGCGATCACGCCGAGCCAATGGATCAAGCTGATCGCGCGCCTGGGTGAAATCCCCGACCCGAGCGTCGCGAGCGCGCGCTCGGCGGCCGCGATCCCCGCGCCCGGCGCTCGCGCCGGCGGAGGGGAAGGCTAGGACGATGGCGACGACGACCCCACCGCGCCCGGGCCAGCCCCCTCCGCGCGAGCCGACGCCGCCGACGCCGCCGCGGGCGGCGCGCGGACGCTACGGACGCCCGCTGGCGCTCGGAGCGCTGGCGATCGTCGTGATCGTCGTACTGATCTTGGTGCTCGGCGGCGGCGGCAGCTCCACGTACAAGCTCGAATTCGCCGAAGGCGACCAGCTCGTTCGCGGCAACCAGGTGCAGGTCGGCGGCGTGCCGGTCGGCAGCGTGACGAACATCGAACTGACACACGACTTCAAAGCGGTCGTGACGATTAACGTCAACTCGCCACTCGCGCCGCTGCACGCCGGCACGACCGCCCAGGTTCGCGTCCCGTCGCTGTCCAGCGTCGCCAACCGCTACATCGCGCTCAGCCCGGGCCCCAACAACGCGCCCACGCTGGCGAGCGGTGCGAGGCTCCCCGCGAGCGCGACCAAGCCGGTCACGGACCTCGATCAGCTGTTCAACACGCTGGACCCGAAGACACGGAAAGGCCTGCAGGGGTTCATCCAGGGGACCGCCGAACAGTACGTCGGCCAGGGCCAGTCGCTCCCCGGCGCGACCGAATACTTCGCGCCGTCGCTGACCGCGACCGACCACTTCTTCTCCGAGCTCGTGCGCGACCAGGCGACGTTCACGAAGTTCCTCATCGAAACGGCCAAGGCGGTCACCACGATCGGCGCGCGCAAGGACCAGCTCGCCGGGCTGATCGAACATGCCGACACGACGTTCACCGCGGTCGGCGAACAGCAGGCGAATCTCGCCCGCGGCCTCAAAGAACTGCCGATCGCGCTGAACCAGGGCAATCGCACGTTCGCCGAACTGCCTGCGACGTTCGGCGCGCTCGAACGGCTCGTCAACGCGTCGAAGCCGACCGTGCAGCCGCTGTCGCGCCTGTTCACCCGCCTCGAACCGCTGCTGAAGACGGCGACGCCGGTCGTCGCGAACTTCACACAGGCCTTCAGCCGGCCGGGTCCGAACAACGACCTGACCGACTACGTCAACGCGCTGCCCAAGCTCGCGAGGGTGCTCGAAACGGGCACGCCCGCAGCGGTTCGCTCGCTGCAGGAATCGGTGCCGATCACCGCGTTCTTCGGCCCCTACTCGCCCGACCTCGAGGGCACGCTTCGCAACTTCGGCCAGACCTCGGCCTACTACGACGCGAACGGACACTACGCGCGCCTGAGCCCGCTGTTCCCCGACTTCTCGATCGGCGGCGGGAAGAACAACCTGACGCCGGCTGGCATCTCAACGGCGCTCGCGCCGCTGAAAACCGGCCAGCTGCGACGCTGCCCCGGCGCAGCGACCCAGCCCGCGGCGGACGGCTCCTCGCCGTTCACCGACAACGAACAGCTGTCCTGCGACCCGACCCAGCACCCGTGAACCGGCGGCGCAACACATCACTGGCGGGCAGTCCGCTGCTGATCGGGGCGGTGACGACGTTGATCGTCGTAGTCGCCGTGTTCCTCTCATACAACGCCAACAACGGGCTCCCATTCGTGCCGACCTACAACATCAAAGTCGCGCTGCCCGAGGGGTCGGGGCTGCAGCCGTCCAACCAGGTGCGAATCGGAGGGACGCGCGTCGGCCTGATCGGGTCGCTGACGCCGCACCAGGACCAGTCGACGGGACGCGTCACCGCGGTCGCCAACCTCCACCTCGAAAAAAAAGTCGAACCGCTGCCGGCCGACACCAAAGCGATCGTGCTCTCCGTCTCGGCGATCGGCCTGAAGTACCTCGAACTCGAAAAGGGAACGTCGAGCAAGACGATCAAGGCGGGTGGCGAGATCCCGCTCAGTCAGGCGACCGAACCGGTCGACATCGACCAGCTGTTCAACATGTTCGATGAAAAGACGCGCACGGCGATCCAGCAGAACACGAACACGTTCGGCGACGGCCTCGCCGGTCGCGGGCTGGAAATCAACGAAGCGATCGCGACGCTCAAGCCGCTCGTCAACCGCGCGATCCCTGTGCTGCACAACCTCGCCTCGCCACAGACCGACCTGCGCGCGTTCTTCCCGGCGCTCGAGCGCGTCTCCGAACAGGCGGCGCCCGTCGCCCAGCAGCAGGCGGCGCTGTACGTCGACCAGGACACCTTCTTCAAGGCATGGGCGGGCGTCGCGAAATCGCTGGAAGAAGCGACCGTGGGCGGACCGCCGGCGCTCGAACAGGCGATCTTCTCGCTGCCCAACCAGGCGGCGTTCACCGAAGCGAGCACCGAGTTCTTCCGCCTGCTGCGCCCCAGTGCGAAAACGCTGACGACCGTGGCAAAGCCGTTGGGCAACGCGTTCGCCGTGGGCGCCGTCAACCTGAATGCGGCCACCGCGCTGAACACCCGCCTCGCCGAATCGTCGCAGGCGCTGCAGCGCTTCGCTCAGAACCCGGTAGTGACTGCCGGGCTGGAAGACTTCACCCAGACGCTGCAGTTCGGCAACCCGGTCCTCGCCGGGCTGGCACCGGAGCAGGCCTACTGCAACTACCTGACGCTCGCGTTCCGCAACGTCGCGGCGCTGGAGTCGGAGAACGTCGGCGTCGGGACGCTCGCTCGCGCCGGCATCGTCCTCGCCCCGACCGGTCCGAACAACGAGGGCTTCCCGTCGTCGCAGCCGGCCAACGGGCCCTCTACCGAAAAGGCGTTCGGCGGCAAAACGATCATCGACAACAACCACGTTCACCTCAATCCGTACCCGAACGTCGCCGGCCCCGGTCAGGCGAAGGTGTGCGAAGCGGCCAACGAGAAGTACGAACTCGGCAAGCTCGTCGACGGCAACGTCGCGGCGGGCAACTCGTTCACCAACCGTGAACTCACCGGGCGCGAACAGAACGTGTTCGGCGAAAAGTACCCCGCCGCGACGCTGAAGGATCTCGGCCTGACAAAGCCCGCGGCGAAAAAGGGGAAGGGCAAATGAGCCGGGTGCGGTTCTGGCGTCGCCACAGCGAAACGCCCGTCGTCGAACTCAACCGCTCCAACCCGGTGCGCTTTGCCGTGGTCTTCTTGATCGTGATCGCGATCGCGATCTACTTCGGCTTCACCAAGCACCTCCCGTTCAAACACGGCTACCGGCTGAACGCTCAGTTCGCAAGCGCCGTGAACATCAAACCGAAGTCGCCTGTGCGCGTCGCCGGCGTCGATATCGGCAAGGTGACCGGAATCCAACGCAACGGATCGACGGCGCTCGTCAAGATGGAAATCGAATCGAAGGGCCTGCCGATCCACTCCGACGCGACCGTCAAGATCCGGCCGCGGATCTTCCTCGAAGGCAACTGGTTCGTCGAAATGCAACCCGGCAGCCCGTCCGCCAAGACGCTCTCGTCGGGCTCGACGCTGCCGAGCACGCAGTCCTCGGACCCGGTCCAGCTCGACCAGGTGCTCGACGCGCTGAACACCGACACGCGCAAGAACCTGCAGGACTTCCTGATCGGCTACGGCGACGCGCTGACGCGCAAGCCCTCCGCCGCAGACAACGCCGAACAGGACCCCGAAGTGCGCGAAGTCAACGCCGCGGAAGCGCTCAACAAAACGCTCGGCCGCGCGACCGCCGCCGAGCGCGGCGGCGCGGTGATCAACCAGGCGATCGGCGGCACCGAACCGCACGACCTGTCGAAGCTCGTCCTCAGCATCGGCAAAGTGACGGCGGCGCTCAACGTCCACGAGCAGCAGCTCGGCGAACTGATCGGCAACTTCAACACGTTCTTCAAGATCTTCGCGACCCAGTCGGCGAGCCTGCGTCACGCCGTCGCGGTCCTGCCGAGCTCGCTGCACAACATCAACGCAGGGCTACGCGAACTAGACGCCGCCTTCCCGTCGATCCGGTCGTTCGCGATCGGCATCCTGCCGGGCGTCAAAAACACGCCGCAGACGGTCGCGGCGACGCTGCCCTGGATCGCTCAGGTCGAAGCGTCGCTGGCGCCCAACGAGCTCGGCGGCGTCGCAAAGGCCCTGCAGGCGGCGACGCCGCAGCTCGCGCTGCTGACCTCCGAACAGGTCCCGTTCCAGCAGCAGACCGAACTGTTCAACAAGTGCCTGTCCAACGTGCTGATCCCAGCCGGCAACACCAAGCTGCAGGACGGCAGCGCCACCAGCGGCGTCGAAGACTACAAGGAGTTCTGGTACAGCCTGACCGGCCTCTCCGGGATCGGCCAGACCTTCGACGGCAACGGCACGATGAGCCGCTTCCTGCTCGGCAGCGGCGGCCCGACGATCACGTCCGCTCCCGCAGGGGTTCTGGGCAGCAGCTCCCAGGGTCTGAAGCTGATCGCGCACGCTTCGCTCGCGCCGCAGGGGACGCGCCCGGCCTTCCCGAAGACCGAGCCCGCCTACAAGCCGCTCGTGCCCTGTTACAAGCAGGCGCTGCCCGAATTCAACGGCCCGCTGTCGCAGGGTCCCGCGGACGGGAGCAAATGATCCGATGAGCCCGGCCGGACCCAAGCACAGCCACGAAGGCGGGCTCAGCGTCCGCGACCAGATCGAGCGCTACCGCACGGCGTTCATCTCGGTCGTCGTGATGGTCGTGATCGCCGCGGCCGTCGGCGGCTACATCCTCGCGCACGAGAACCTCAAGCTTCCCGGCTGGGTCCCCGTGTTCGGACGCAGCTACTACACGCTGAAGGCCGACATGCAGACAGCGCAGGCCGTCACGCCGGGACAGGGACAGGCGGTCACGATCGCAGGCGCGAAGATCGGCGAAGTCGCGAGCGTCGCGCTGCACAACGGCGTCGCGACAGTGACGATGAAAGTGACGCCGAAGTACGCGCGGATCTACCGCAACGCGACGATGCTCCTGCGCCCCAAGACTCAGCTGCAGGACATCACCGTCGAGGTCAACCCCGGCACGCCGTCGGCCGGCAAGCTGCCGAGCGGCTCTACCCTGCCGCTGTCGCAGACTGCGCCGAACGTCAACTTCGACGAATTCCTCTCGTCGCTCGACGCCGAAACGCGCGCGTACCTGCAGGAGCTGCTCGCCGGTGCAGGCGGCGCGCTGAAGAACAACGGCAAGGCGCTGTCGGCGACGTTCAAGCGGTTTGACCCGACCGCGCGCGAGATCCAGGAGATCGCGACGCAGCTGGAAGCCCGCCACGCCAACACCGCGCGCGCGATCCACAACTTCCGCCTGCTGATGGAAGCCCTCGGCGGCAAGGACAAGCAGCTGGCCCAGCTCGTCGACGCCTCCAACGCCGTGTTCGCGACGTTCGCCCAGGAGGAACGCAACGTCGAACAGACCGTCAAGCTGCTGCCCGGCGCGCTCGAAAAGACCCGGACCGGGCTCGGCAAGCTCGCCACCGCGACGCGCGTGGCCGGTCCGACACTGCACGACCTGCAACCGTTTGCCAACGCGCTCGGTCCCGCCAACGATGCGACGCGCAAGCTCGCCAACACGACGACGCCGATCATCAAGAACGAGGTGCGTCCGTTCGCGCGCGAAATCCTGCCGACGATCAACCTCGTCGCGCCCGACACCAAAGCGCTCGCCGAAGCGTTCCCCAAGCTCGCCACGACGTTCAACGTGTTCAACGAATTCTTCAACGAGCTCGCCTACAACCCGGGCAAGAGCCAGGGTGGCTTCCTGTTCTTTCTCGATTGGGCCAACCACAACCTCAACAGCGTCGTCAGCTCGGCCGACGCCCACGGCGTGCTCGGCCGCACGCTCGTCTACTTCAACTGCGAAGTCGCGCCGCTGCTCGAACACGTCGCCGAAGTCAACCCGAACGTCAACCTGCTGATCGGGCTGCTCAAACCGCCGAACAGGGCCTCCTGCCTGGGCGCAGGGATCCTCAAAGGCACCGCCGCCTCGGCCCACCAGCAGAAGCGCCCGACGACGCCCGCCGGGAAACTCCTCGGCGGCCTCACGCCGGGGTTCGGCTCGGCGCGGCCCACCGGATCGCGGGGAGGTCGCTGAGATGCAGAAGCGCGCGCCGACGCTCGGCAACATGTTCGTGATCGTCCTGTTCGTGCTCAGCTGCTTCGGGCTGCTGCTGTTCCTGTGGGAGTCGTTCGGCGGACCGGTCCCGCTGAAGCCGAAGGGCTACCGGATGACGGTCTCCTTCCCGAAATCGCTGGCGCTCGCCGAACAGTCGAACGTGCGGATCAGCGGCGTCGATGTCGGACACGTGGTCGCGATCAAGCTCGGGCGCAGCGGTCGGACGCGAGCCGAACTGGAAATCAACCAGAAATACGCGCCGGTTCGCGCGAACATGCACGCGATCCTGCGCCAGAAGACGCTGCTCGGCGAGACCTACGTGCAGCTGATCCCCGAGAACGGCGGCCACAGCGGCCCGTTCCTACCCGACAACGGCCAGCTCGCCGACAGCCAGGTCGAACCGTCGGTCACGCTCGACGCCGTGCTCGAGGCGTTTGACGCGAAGACGCGCCGCGACTTTCAGATCTGGCAGCAGACGCTCGCCGAAGGCACCAACGGACGCGGCGAACAGGTCAACGCCGGCTTTGCCGCGATCAATCCGTTCGTGCGGGACGCCAACACGCTGGTCGGCCTGCTCGCATCCCAGGAAGGCGCCGTGAGCGCTCTCGTCAAGAACACGGGGGTCGTGTTCAACGCGCTCGGCGGGCGCGACCGCCAGCTCGAAAGCCTGATCGCCAACGGCGAGCGCACGTTCCACGCCGCCGCCGAAGGCAGCCAGGCGTGGGCCGCCGCATTCCGCGCGCTGCCGACGTTCGAGCGCAACTCGCGCACGGCGCTCAAAGAGCTCGACCGCTTCGCAGCCGGCGCGACCCCGTTTCTCGGCGAATTCAAGCCCGTCGAGCGCAAGCTCTCATCGCTGCTGATCGCGGCCAAGCCGTTCGCGCCGCAGTTCGACGCCTTCCTGACGTCGCTCGGACCGCTGACCAAGGCCGCCAAGAAGGGCCTGCCCGACGTCGGCAAGACGCTCGACCTGACGACGACCCAGCTCGAAAACTTCCGCCCGGTGCTGCACAACTTCGACCCCTTCCTGCAGTACCTGAGCCTGTACGTGCCGGAGCTGCAGGCGTTCTTCGCCAACCTGACGGCCGCGTCGCAGGCGCACGGCAAAAACACCAACACGCCCGAAGGCTCGACCCAGCAGCACTACCTGCGCGTGATGAACGTGCTCAACCCGCAGAGCCTCGCCGTCTACACCCAGCGCGTGGGCACCGATCGCGCCAACCCGTACTTCAAGCCGGGCGCGTTCAGCGCGATCGCCAACGGCGGGCTGCAGGTGTTCAGCAACAGCGCGTGCTCGAACCCGACGCCGTCGGTCAGCGGGCCGCCCGACGAATCGATCTCGCAGAGCCTGATCGAACAGCTGATCCTGTTCCACGTCGCCAACGCGCCCGAAACGCCGAACGCGATCCCCGCGCCGGCCTGCAACCAGCAGGCGCCGTTCACGTTCAACGGCTTCACCGGATAGTTCCCCCACGCCGTCTACGCTGGGAAATGATGAGCGACGAGGACTACCAGTACGAGTACCACTCAGACGAGCTCGACCTGTCCGGCGACCCGACCGTCGGCGACTGGTCGATCCGCTGCGTCGACGTGCACAAGCGGCTCGGGGGCGTCTCCGTGCTCAACGGGCTGACCGTCGCTTTCCCCGACGACACGATCACCGTCGTGCTCGGGCCTTCGGGCACCGGCAAGAGCGTCCTGATCAAGCACCTGATCGGCCTGATGTTCCCCGACTCGGGAGAGGTCATCGTTCGCGGCGAACCCGTCCCGCGGCTGACGATGCCAAAGCTGCTCGCGCTGCGCCAGCGGATCGGCGTGCTGTTCCAGGACGGCGCGCTGTTCGGGTCGATGTCGGTGTTCGACAACGTCGCCTTCCCGCTGCGTCAGCACACCGACCGCAACGAGGCTGAAATCGCCGAGATCGTCACCGAGCGGCTGACCGACGTCGGCCTCGCCGACGCGATGGACGACGCGCCGTCGCAGCTGTCGGGCGGGATGCGCAAGCGCGCCGGGTTCGCGCGCGCGCTCGTGATGGAGCCGGACATCGTGATCTTCGACGAGCCCGACTCCGGCCTGGACCCGGTCCGCACGGCGCTGCTGTGCGACCTGATCCAGGAGATGCACCAGATCCACAAGGGCACGTACATCGTCGTCACGCACAACATCGCCTCGGCCCGGCAGATCGGCGAATACATCGCCGTCCTGTGGAAGGGCCGGATCGTCGAGGCGGGCGACGCCGAGCGGATGTTCTCCTCCGACAACCCGTTCGTGCGCCAGTTCCTCAGCGGCTCCGCCGAGGGTCCGCTGACGATGGACTGACGGCGCAGCCCGCGCGGCGGCGTCGGCGTCCGCTCTGGGGGCGCAAGCCGCCGACGCGTATGCGAACATATGTTCGCCTATGGTCGTCTGCGTCCACCTGCCACGTTTCGAGCTGTCCTTCGCCGCCGGCGGCGCCCAAGCGCTGGTCGGGCGGGCGCTGGCGATTGCGCCGCTGCCCGCTGGCGAGCAACGCATCGGG
>DASXIJ010000058.1:0-41894 GCA_036498045.1 Solirubrobacteraceae bacterium | reverse complement strand
GCGCCCGCCGTACCCGTACGGCGGCGAGCTCGTCTCGCAGTTCCTGTTCGCGCTTCGGCTCGTGTGGTTTCCGCTGCTCGTCACCACCGTCGCGATCAGCTATGGGGCGCCCGGCCTGCAGGCGGCCAACTTCCTCACGCTGTTCGGCGCGCTCGATCGGCTGGGCGGCTTCTTCGTGCTCGCAGCGATCCGCGAAATCGGCCCGCTGATCACGTCGATCGTCGTCGCCGGAATCGCTGGCACGGCGATCACCGCCGATCTCGGCGCGCGCAAGGTTCGTGAGGAGCTCGATGCGCTGCAGGTGCTCGGCGTCGACCCCGTGAAGAACCTCGTCGTCCCTCGCTTTCTCGCGCTGATGGTCGTGACCGGCCTGTTCGACATCTACTCGCTGCTGTTCGGGATCTTCGGCGGCATCGCGGCCGAGCTCGTCAACGGCCAGCCGCTTGGCCCGTTCTGGGGGACGCTGTTCGCGAACGCGTCGACGACCGACCTGTGGGGGTCGGTGCTGAAGACGACGTGCTTCGGCGCGATCATCGCGATCGTCTGCTGTTACAAGGGCATGACCGCGTCCGGCGGCGCCGAGGGCGTCGGGCGCGCCGTCAACGAGGCGGTCGTGATCGCGTTCCTGGGGATCGGCGCGTTCAACTACGTCTTCACGCAGACATTGCTCGCCACGCACCCGCAGATCCTGGTGATCAAGTAATGGGCGAGCTGCTGGCGATGCCGCGCGAATGGCTTGCGGCGACGGGTGAAATCGGCCGGTTCACCGGCCGGATCCTCGGCGACGTGTACGGGCTGCGCGTGTTCCGTTTCTTCGGCGAGTCCCTGCGTCAGGCGGGCATCCTGATCGTCGGCTCGACGGTCGTGATCTGGTCGCTCGTGTTCCTGATGGGGCTCGGCGTGTGCGGGATCGGTGGCGCGTACTTCACGCTGTCGACCGGCGCGCCGGCGTACTCGGGCGTGTTCGCAGCATGGTGTGACCTGCGCGAGGCCGTCCCGTACGCGTTCGGCTACATGATGGCGGCGAAGGTCGGCACGGGGATCGTCGCCGAGCTCGGCGCGATGCGGATCTCCGAGGAGATCGACGCGCTCGAGGTGATGGGGATCGACTCGATGGTGTTCCTCTGCGCGACTCGCCTGCTCGCCGCGTGGATCGTGCTCCCGTTCATGTACGTCGGGGCGATCGGCGTGGCGTTCGCCGGGTCCTACCTCGGCGTGGTCGAGCAGCTCGGCTTCGTCTCATCCGGCGGTTATCTGCTGATCTTCTGGCAGTTTCAGAACGCGCCGGACCTGCTGTTCAGCGTGATCAAGGGGATGTCGATGGCGACCGTGATCGTGCTCGTCGCCTGCTACTACGGCTACAACGCGAGCGGCGGACCCGTCGGCGTCGGCACCGCGACGGCTAAGTCGATGGTCCTCAACCTGGTGTTCGTGACGCTGATCGGAATGCTCGGCACGCAGGTCTTCTGGGGCGCGAACCCGCGCGCGCCGATCGGCGGATAGGGGCGCGCGGGGCTCGCCGCCGCGAGCGCCGAGGGCCGTCGCATCGCTGTGCGGCGTTTTGCGCACCCGCTACGCTGCCGCCATGTCCAAGACGCTCGTGATCGCCGAGAAGCCCTCCGTCGGGCAGGATCTCGCGCGCGTGCTGAAGGGGCCGTTCCAGAAAGGCGAAGGCTGGCTGGAAGGCCCCGAGCACGTGATCACCTGGGCGGTCGGCCATCTCGTCCAGCTCGCCGAGCCCGACGAGTACGACGCGAAATTCAAGCGCTGGAAGATGGAGGACCTGCCAATCGTCCCCGAGCGCTTCAAGCTCGTCGTGCGCGACGAGCGCTCGCGCAAGCAGATGTCGGTCGTCACAAAGCAGATCGGACGCGACGACGTCGCCGACGTTGTCAACGCGTGCGACGCGGGCCGTGAGGGCGAGCTGATCTTCGCCTACCTGTATGAGAAGGCGAACGGTAAGAAGCCCGTCCAGCGGCTGTGGCTGAACTCGATGACCAGCGCGGCGATGAAGGACGCGTTTGCCACGCTGCGGCCGGCCGACGAGTTCGCGCGGCTGGAGCAGGCCGCCCGCTCTCGCTCAGAGGCCGATTGGATCGTCGGGATGAACGCGACGCGCGCGGCAACGATCCGGCTGCGCAGCTCGTTCGACGGAGCCGTCTCGCTCGGCCGCGTGCAGACGCCGACCCTCGCGATCATCGCGCGACGCGAGGTGGAGATCAAAGCTTTCGTGCCCGAGCCCTACTGGCTCGTCGACGCCACGTTCGAGGCCGACGGCAAGCGCGTCTACGTCGGCCGTTTCCACGCCGGCGCCAAGCCGCGGATCGCCACCGAGGAGGAGGCTGCGGCGATCGTCCGGGCGTGTGAGGGGCGACGCGGCACGATCACCAAGCTCGAGAAGAAGGAGCAGCGCGAGAAAGCGCCGATGCTCTACGACCTGACGACGCTGCAGCGCGAGGCGAACAATCGCTACGGCTTCTCGGCCAAACGGACGCTCGCAGCGGCGCAGCGCTGCTATGAGGAGCACAAGGCGCTGACCTACCCGCGCACGAACTCGCGCTATCTGCCGAGCGACATGGTCGCCGAGATCAAGCCGACGGCGGAGCTCGTCGGCACGCACCCCGAGTACCGCGCGGCCGCCGAGTACGTCAGCGGGCTCGATCTGCTCCCGCTCGCGCGCGTCGTCAACGACGAGAAGGTGACAGACCACCACGCGATCATCCCGACGCGCTCCGAGCACAAGCTCGACAAGATGAGCTCGGACGACCGTCGGATCTACGACATGGTCACGCGGCGCTTCCTCGCCGTGTTCCACCCGGAGGCGGTGTTCGAGAACACGCGCGTCGAGACGACAGTTGGCGAGGCCGGGCACATCTTCCGGACGCGCGGCCGGCTGCTACTCGTCCCCGGCTGGCGCGGCGTCTACGACGAGGTTGCGGCCGACGCGCAGCCGGCCAAAGGCGAGGAGGACGAGGGGGCCGATCAACAGCTCCCACGCCTGGAGGACGGCGAGAGCGTCGCGACGAATGAGGTCGCAAGCGAGCGCAAGGAAACGAAACCGCCGCGGCGCTACAGCGACGCGTCGCTGCTTGGGGCGATGGAGACCGCGGGCAAGCTCGTCGACGACGACGAGCTGCGCGAGGCGATGAAGGAGTCGGGGATCGGCACGCCTGCGACGCGCGCGGCGATCATCGAGCGCCTGATCACGGTCGGCTACGTCGAGCGCGACGGGCGCGCGCTCGTCGCAACCGAGAAGGGGCTCAACGTGATCCGACTGCTCGACGCGCACGCGTTGACGTCGCCGGAACTGACCGGGAGCTGGGAGCACCGACTGGGCAAGATCGAGCGCGGTGAAGACTCGCGCGAGAAGTTCATGAGCGACATCGCCGGCTTCGCCGACGAGACGGTGCACAAGCTCGACGAGACGCTCAAAGACGTGCGGATCCCGCGCGCGAAGCTCGGGCCGTGCCCGGTCTGCGGGCGCGAGATCTCAGAGAACCGCAAGGGCTACTCGTGCTGGTCGCGCGAGGACCCGGGCTGCGGCTTTGTCATCTGGAAGGCCAAAGCGGGAAAGACGCTCGGCGTGCCGATCGCGCGCGAGCTGATCCGGACGGGCTACACCGAGAAACCGGTGACCGGCTTTCGTGGGCGCAGCGGGCGCTCGTTCCGTGCCCACCTCGCGCTGAGCCAGACCGACGAGGGCAAATGGCGCGTCGAGTTCGACGAGCCGTGGGCCAAGGAGGGCGCGAAAGCGCCTGAGGCCGCGCCCGACGCTGACGAGCTCGCGGCCGCGAAGTCCAAGCCGGGCTCCGCCACGTCGGTCAAGCAGCGCAGCGCCGCTTAGCCGCCGAGCGTCGGCCGGCGCCGGCCAGTTGGCGCCGGCGCTTCCCGCGATGTCGGACGCTTGCGCCAGGATGGGAGCGCATGCCGATCACGCTGATCACGGGCCCCGCCAACGCGGGCAAGGCCGAGCTCGTCCTCGACGACGTGCGCCGCGAGCTGGCCCACGGGTCCGAGCCGCTGCTCGTCGTGCCGACGCGCGCCGACGCCGAGCACTACCTGCGCGAGCTCGCGAGCGACCGCGTCGCGATGGGCGTGCGCGTCGAGCGCTTCGCCGGGCTGCTCGACGAGATCGCCTCGCGCGCGGGCGTGGCCGAGCCGGTGCTCGGAGTGATCGCGCGCGACCGGCTGTTGCAGGCGCTCGTTCGTCGAGCATCGCCCGGCGCCGACGACTCGATAGGCGCCGGCACGGCCGGCGGCGGCTTCGTCCGCGCCCTCGGCGAGCTGTTCGCCGAGCTGCAGGTCCGTCGCGTCACGCCGGCGCGGCTGAGCCGGGCGCTGGAGCGCTGGCGCGAGGCCGACGGGGTCGGCGTGGAGCGCCCCGAGCTCGGAGGACTCTTCGCCGCCTATCGCTCCGAGCTGCGGCGGCTGCGACGGTTCGACCGAGAGGAGCGCTCGGTGCGCGCGCTGGACGCGCTGCGCGAGCGGCCGGGGCTGTGGAGCGGCACGCCGGTCGCTTTCTACGGGTTTGACGACCTGACGCCGCTCCAGCTCGACGCGATCGAGACGCTCGGCGCGATCGTCGACGCGCCTGTCGTCGTGTCGCTCGCCTACGAGCCCGGCCGCACCGCGTTCGCCGGCCGCGCCGCGACATTCCACGCGCTCGCACCACTCGCGCGCGAGCAACGTTCGCTGCCGGCGCGTGCCGAGCACTACGCGCCGCCGGCGCGCGCGGCGCTCAGCCACCTCGAGCGCTCCCTGTTCGAGCCGGGCGCCGCGCGCGTGGCGCACGGCGCCGCCGTGCGCCTGCTCGAGGGCGGCGGCGAGCGCGCCGAGCTCGAGCTCGTCGCGCGCGAGATCGCCGCGCTGCTGGGAGAAGGTCTTGCGCCGGAGGAGATCGCGGTGCTCGCGCGACCGGCGGGCGCCTCGCTGGAGCTGGTCGAAGAGGTTTTCGCCGCTGCACGGATTCCCCTCGCTCTGCAGCGCCGGCGGCCGTTCGCCGACACGGCGACCGGCCGCGCGCTGATCGGCCTGCTGAACTGCGTCGCGCCGGGGGAGGGTACGGCGAGTGTGCTGCGCAGCGGCGGCGCTCGCGCCGGAGGACTCGCTGACCTGCTGGCGTACCTGCGTGCGCCGGGGCTGCTCGAGCAGCCGGCGCTGGCCGACCGGCTCGAGGTCGCTGCGCGGCGCGCGGGGGCGCTTGACAGCGACAGCGCCCGTTCGCTGTGGGAGCAGCGGCACTGGCCGCTGGAGGCGATCGATCGCCTGAGCGAGGCGCAGGAGCGCGGGACCGCCGCCCTGCTCGATCGCGCCGGGCGGGAGTGCAATCGCCTGTTCGTCGCCCCGCGCCGCTCGCGGGCGCCGGTCCTCGACGGCGAGGAGCTCGACGAGGCTGCCGCGGCGTCGGCGGCGCGACGGGCGTTTGCCGAGCTGCGCGATCTGGCACGCTTCGCGCCCGAGCTAGCCCCGGTCAGCGCACGCGAGCTGGCCGAGCTGCTTGGGAGCTTGACACTGCTCAGCGGCGAGAGCCCGGCGGCGGGAGCGGTCGCCGTGCTCGACCCGCTCGCGCTGCGGGCACGGCGCGTCCGCGCGCTGTTCGTCTGCGGGCTGCAGGAGGGCGTGTTCCCCGCACGCGCACGGCCAGAGCCGTTGTTCGGCGAGGATGATCGACGGCGCCTGGCAGAGGTCTCGGGTCTGCGACTGGGCGAGCGCGAGGACCTGCTCGCGGCCGAGCGCTACCTGCTGTACGCGGCCCTTTCGCGTCCTCAGGAGCTGCTCGTTCTGAGCTGGCACGCCGCCGATGACGACGGCCAGCCCACGTCGAGGTCGCTGTTCGTCGACGACGTGTGCGACCTGTTCGACCGCAGCCTGTTCGACGACCGTGCTCGGCGCTCGCTCGGGGCGAGCGGTGTCGCGCTTGCCGACGATCCGAGCGCTGAGGTCGCGTCGTCGGCCGCTGTGATCACGGCGCCGGCGGGCTCTGATCAGCCGCTGCGCGACGTGCAGCTGCTCGACGAGCTGCGCGCGCGACCGTGGTCGGCATCGGCGATCGAGCGGTTCATCGCGTGCCCGGTCAGCTGGTTCGTGGAGCGCGTGCTGCGCCCCGGCGCGCTCGACCCCGACCCCGAGCCGCTGACGCGCGGCGCGCTGGCGCACGTCGCGCTGAAGGACGTGTTCGAGGGGCTGCGACGCGAGACCGGCAGCGCGCGCCTGTCGCCCGCGCGGCTCGGGTTGGCGCGCGAGCTGCTGGCAAGCGCACTGGACGAGAACGAACGCGCACGGCCGCTGTCGGTCGCGCCGGAGCGTCGCGGCGCCGCCCGGCGGCGCCTCGATGCCGATCTCGACCGCTTTCTGCAGCTTGCGAGCGAGACCGACAGCGAGCTCGAGCCGGTCGAGCTCGAGCTCGGCTTCGGGTTCGGCGAGGACGACGACCGCGGCGAGGCGAGCGAGCTTGCAGCGTTCGAGCTCGGCGACGGCGTGCGGATGCGCGGGCGGATCGACCGGGTCGACGCCGGGCCCGATGGCGACGCGATCGTCTACGACTACAAGGGCAAAGACCCGCCGGCGGCGGCGCGCTGGATCGCCGACGGCAAGCTGCAGGTTGCGCTTTACATGCTCGCGGTCGAGGAGTTGCTTTCGCTGCGCGCCGTCGGGGGCTTCTATCAGCCGTTGACCGGCAGCGAGCTGCGCCCGCGCGGGGTGCTCGATCGCGACAGCGGCGTCGAGCTCGACTGCGTGACGACCGACGTGCGCGACCACGGCGAGCTGCGCGAGCTGCTCGCACAGGCACGCGCGAGCGCGCTGGACGCGGCCGGGCGAGCGGGGTCGGGAGGGCTGCGAGCACAGCCGCAGACGTGCGCGTTCCGCGGCGGTTGCATGTATCCGACGATCTGTCGCTGCGAGCGATGAGCACGCGACACTCCCAGCCGCCGCAGCTGGAGACGCTCCCGGGGATGGACGCGAGCGCGACGATCGCGCTTGCGCAGTCCGGCGCGGGCGAGCTGACCGGCGAGCAGGAGGAGGCGGTCTCGCGTCGCTTCGAGTCGATCGCCGTGTCGGCGGCCGCCGGCAGCGGCAAGACGTCAGTGCTCGTCGAGCGGTTCGTGCGAGCCGTGCGCGACGACGGCGTCGCACCCGGTCGGATCCTCGCGATCACGTTCACCGAGCGCGCCGCGGGCGAGCTGCGCGCACGAGTCCGCACGCGTCTGCTCGAGCTCGGCGAGCGACAGGCCGCGCGCGACACCGAGGCCGCGTTCGTCGGCACGTTCCACGGATTCTGTGCCCGCCTGCTGCGCGCCCATCCGCTCGCTGCAGGGCTGGACCCCGACTTCGAGATCGCCGATGAGGGTCGCGCGGCCCGCCTTCGCGGGCTCGCCTTCGAGCAGGCGCTGCGCGAGTTCCTCGGCGGCGACGCGGCGCTCGCCGGCGCGGGCGCCGAGCGAGCCGCCGCGGTCGATCTGCTCGCCGCGTACGGCGTCGATCGCGTGCGCGGGATGCTCGAGCGCGTGTACCTGGAGCTGCGCAGCACCGGCCAGCGCCTGCCGCGCCTGCCGCAGCCCGTGCTCGCGCCCGACGCCGAGGCTCGCGATCTCGACGCCGCGCGCGCGTGCGCGCTGCTCGACGAGCTGCTCGGGCTCTTCGGGAGCTCCTACGAGCGAGCCAAGCGCGCGCGTTCGCGCGTCGACTTCGACGATCTCGAGTTGCTCGCCCAGGAGTTGTTGAGCGAGCGCGCGGCGGTGCGCACGGCGTGGTCGGACCGCTTCGAGCTGCTGATGGTCGACGAGTTCCAGGACACCAATCGCCGCCAGCTGGCGATCCTGCGCGCGCTCGACCGCGGCAACCTGTTCACGGTCGGCGACGAGTTCCAATCGATCTACGGTTTTCGCCACGCCGACGTCAGCGTGTTTCGCGAGCGCCGCCGCGAGCTCGCAGAGCACGCGGCGAGCCTCTCGCTGACCAACAACTTCCGCAGCCGCGAGCCGTTGCTCGACGTCGTCAACGCGCTGTTCGGCGAGCGCTTTGGGGAGTTCGAGGCGCTGCGCGCGGGACGCAGCGAGACCGACGGCGCCGGACGCGCGGTCGAGCTGCTGCTCACCGACGCTGGTGGATGGGACCGCGACGGCGACGCCGGTCCGGCCGTGGCCTCGGTCGCGGCCGGGATGCCGCCTGCGCCGAGCTGGCGTCAGGCCGAGGCTCGCCTACTGGCACAGCGCGTCGCCGAGCTCGTGCGCGACGGGCGCGCGCGAGCCGGCGAGATCGTCGTCCTGCTGCGCGCGAGCGGCGACATCAGCGTGTACGAGCGCGCGCTGCAGCTGCAGGGCCTGCGAACGCTCGCGTCGGTGGGGGCGTTCTGGGGCCATCAGCAGGTGGGCGATCTCGTCGCGTATCTGCGTGCGCTCGCCAATCCGCTCGACGAGGAGGCGCTCTACGGGATGCTCGCGTCGCCGCTCGGCGGCTGCTCGCGCGATTGCCTTGCGATCGTCGCGCAGGCCGCGCAGGCTCGACGCCGGGGCGCGTGGGAGACAGCCCTCGCGGCGACGCGCGGCGACGAGGATGAGCTCGCGCGCCGGTTGGCCGCAAGCGACCGCGACGCACTCGCGCGCGCGTGCCGGCTGCTCGAGGCCGAGCGCGCCGCCGCTCCGCAGCGCGCGATCGCAGCGCTGATCGAGCGCGCGATCGACGCGACCGGCTATCGCGCACACGTGCTCGCGCTCAGCTGGGGCGAGCGGCGCCTGGCAAACGTTCAGAAGCTGCTGCGGCTAGCGCGTCGCTTCGAGGCCGACGAAGGACGCGACCTGCGCGCCTTTCTCGATCACGCCGAGCGGCTCGCGGCGGCCGCGGCGATCGAGCCCGATGCCCCGGTCGACAGCGATGAGCCCGACGCCGTTCGCCTGATGACCGTGCATGCCGCCAAGGGACTGGAGTTCCCCGTCGTGGTCGTCGCCGACCTCGGGCGCCAGCCGAACGCGCGAACGCCCGACCTGCTCGTCGACGGCGAGCGGATCGGCTTGCGTCTGGTGCGTCTCGACGGTGGTGACTCGACGCCGGCGCTGGAATACGAGCAGCTGTGCGAGGAGCGACGCGCGCGCGAAGCCGAGGAGGAGGACCGCGTCTTCTACGTCGCGATGACGCGCGCCCGAGAGCTGCTCGTGCTGAGCGGCGCGGCCGATTTCGCGCGCTGGCCGCGGCTCGGGCCCGGGACAGCGCCGATCTCCTGGCTTGCCCCGGCGTTGGTCGACGATCTGCTCGCTCGCCTGGCGGCCGGCGAGCTGGACGCAGATCGGCGCGGCGCCGATCGCAACCCGTCAGTGCACGTGCGCCTGGCGACGCCCGCCGCGCCTCCGCACGCTCCCGAGGTCCCGCCGGTCGCCGGGGTCGAGCAGATCCCGCTGCGCCCGCCGCCGGTCGCAGCACCGGCGGACCGTGCGCTGTCAGCTGGCGACGCCCGCGCTCGCGAGCGGATGTCGAGCCTCAGCTACAGCTCGCTGACCGAGTTCGAGCGCTGCGGCTATCGCTTCTATGTGGAAAGGATCCTCGGGCTGGGCGAGGATCGCTCCCAGGCGCAGGCCGACCGCGGCGCGCGCGGTCTGCAGGCGCGCGCCCGTGGAACGCTCGTGCATCGGATGATGGAGGCGCTCGATTTCGGCGCGGCGCACGCCCCGTCGTCCGACCAGGTTGCTCGATATGCCCGCGAGCTGGGGGTGCGAGTCGCCCCGCTCGATCGCGACGAGCTGGTGGCGCTCGTCGCTACCGCGGCCGAGGCTGAGCCGGCGAGGCGAATCGCGCGCGCTGGCAGCGTACGCCGCGAGCACCCATTCGCCTTCGCGCTCGGCCCGCGCGAGCCGCTGATCACCGGCGTGATCGATCTGGTGGCCGTCGAGGGGGATGGCGGGCGCGTCGTGTTCGACTACAAGAGCGATCGGGTCGCGCCCGGCACCGACCTCGAGCAGCTCGTCGAGCGCGAGTACGCGATCCAACGGCTGCTGTACGCGCTAGCGGTGCTCCGCGAGGGAGCCGAGTCGGTCGTGATAGTGCACTGGTTTCTCGAGCCCGGGGAGTGGGTCGAAGCGCGCTATGACTCCAGCGATCGAGCGCAGCTGCAGCTGACGCTCGCTGAGCGGGTCGCGTCGGCGCGGAAGCGATCGTTCGCGGTCAGTACGCGACCCCATCGCGGGCTCTGCCTGACGTGCCCCGCTCGGTCGGGGCTCTGCTCGTGGGCGGACGAGTGGACGCTGCGCGAGTCCCCCGACGAAGCCGTCGTCGACGCGCGCTAGATCCCGGGGGCGGTGCCTGAGCGCCCACCGCTCGGGGGTTCGGAGGAATCGCCGAAAGCCGCATAAATGGCTTGGTGAGCAGGCCGTTTCGATTGCCGCGCGGCTGGTTTCACACGGGTCTCCAATGCTACGCTTCCTCCCTCAGCCTCAGGTGCCCGCCTGCCCGCGCCACGGGGTTTGCACCGCCCCAACGGAGCACTTCCATGCACACGCAAATCAAGCAGCCGCCACAGGCCGTCGGACTCTACGACCCCCGCTACGAGCACGATGCGTGCGGCGTGGGGATGGTCGCTCGGCTCGACAACGAGGCGACTCACGACGTGATCGTGCGGGCGATCACGGCGCTCGAGAACCTCGAGCACCGCGGCGCCAACGGCGCCGACCCGCGCACCGGCGACGGCGCGGGGATCCTGATGCAGATGCCCGACGAGCTGCTGCGGGCGACCGTCGACTTCGAGTTGCCGCCGCTCGGCTCCTACGGCGTGCTGATGTGCTTCCTGCCGACCGCCGAGGACGCGCGCGCCAGCCTCCAGTCGCTGCTCGAGCGGACGGTCGAGGCCGAGGGGCAGCGGGTGCTCGGCTGGCGCGACGTTCCGATCGACCCCGAGCACGCGGGCGAGGTCGCGAGCGCCTGCCGCCCGGTGATCCGCCAGCTGTTCGTCGGCGCCGACGTCGAGCTGGCACGGGCGATCGCGGCCGAGGACGGTGCTCGTGACGCGTTCGAGCGCAAGCTGTACGTGATCCGCCGCGTGTGCGAGCTGACCGCGAGCGAGCCCGGTCTGTACATCGCGTCGAGCTCGTCGCGCACGCTCAACTACAAGGGCATGCTGATCAGCTTTCAGCTTGCGGCGTTCTACCGCGACCTCCGCGACGAGCGCTGCAAGAGCGCGCTCGCGCTCGTGCACTCGCGTTTCTCGACCAACACGTTCCCGAGCTGGGAGCTCGCGCACCCATACCGTGTGATCTGCCACAACGGCGAGATCAACACCGTGCGCGGCAACGTCAACTGGATGCGCGCGCGAGAGAGCGAGCTGCGCAGCGAGCTGTTCGGCGACGATCTGCCGAAGATCCTGCCGGTGGTCAGCGCCGGCAACTCCGACTCGGCGACGTTCGACAACGTGCTCGAGCTGCTGATGCTCGGCGGCCGCTCGCTGCCGCACGCGGCGATGATGATGATCCCGGAGGCCTACCGCGGGCGCGACGACCTGCCGGAGGACCTGAAGGGCTTCTACGCCTACCACTCGTGCCTGATGGAGCCGTGGGACGGCCCGGCGTCGGTGGCGTTCACCGACGGGCGCGTCGTCGGCGCGACGCTCGACCGCAACGGCCTGCGCCCGGGACGCTGGGTCGAGACGACCGACGGTTTCGTCGTGCTCGGCTCCGAGAGCGGGCTGCTCGACATCCCGCCCGAGCAGGTGCGCCGCCTCGGTCGCCTGCAGCCGGGCAAGCTGTTCCTCGTCGACCTCGAGCGGGGGCGGATCGTCGAGGACGAGGAGGTCAAGCGCGAGGTCGCCACGCGCAAGCCGTATCGCGAGTGGTACGACCGCTGCGCGGTCGCGTTCTCAGAGCTCGACCCATCCGACCAGGTGACGATCTCCGACCAGCCGCTGGCGGCTCGTCAGCGCGCGTTCGGCTACACGCAGGAGGACCTGCGCGTGCTGCTCACGCCGATGGCGCGCGACGCGGCCGAGCCGGTCGGCTCGATGGGCAACGATCTCTCGCTGGCCGTTCTCTCCGACCAGGCGCCGTCGCTGTTCAGCTACTTCAAGCAGCTGTTCGCGCAGGTGACCAACCCGCCGATCGACCCGATCCGTGAGGAAATCGTGATGAGCCTCGCGACGAGCCTGGGCTCCGAGCGCAACCTGTTCGAGGAGACGCCCGAGCATGCCCACAAGCTCGTCCTCGACCAGCCGATCCTGCTTAACCGTGAGCTCGAGACGCTGCGCCACGTTTCTCACGAGCTGTTCGCCGCGCGCACGATCAACACCACGTGGTCGCGCGATGAGGGCGCCGACGGGATGCGCGAGGCGCTTGCTCGGATCTGCCGCGAAGCATCGGAGGCGATCGCCGAAAACGTCAACATAATCGTCCTGTCCGACCGGCTCGTCGGTCCGCGCCGGGTGCCGGTCCCGTCGTTGCTCGCGGTCGCCGCCGTGCACCACCACCTCGTGCGCGAAGGCACGCGGCTGCGGGCGGGGATCATCCTCGAGTCCGGCGAGCCGCGCGAGGTGCACCACTTCGCGACGCTGATCGGCTATGGCGCGGTGGCGATCAACCCGTACCTGATGCTCGAGACGCTCGACGACATGGTGCTGAACCAGCAGGCGATCAAGCGTGCCGGCGCCGACGGCGAGGAGGTCCTCGTGGGCGCGGTCGAGGCCGCCGACAACGTCGTCAAGGCGCTCGGCAAAGCGTTGCTGAAGACGATCTCGAAGATGGGTATCTCGACGATCCAGTCCTACTGCGGAGCCCAGATCTTCGAGGCCGTCGGGCTCGAGCCGGACGTGATCGACCGACACTTCACCGGCACGGCGTCGCGGATCGGCGGCGTCGGCCTGGACGTGCTGGCGACCGAGGCGCTCGAGCGCCACGCGCGCGCCTTCCCGATGCCACACGACGCGCTGCTGCCCGTTGGCGGCGTCTACGCATGGCGGCGCGATGGCGAGCACCACCAGTGGAACCCGGAGACGATCGCGCTCGTCCAGCACGCGGTGCGCGCGGCCAACGGCGACGTCGCGGCCGCGCTGCACGGCGAGCGCGACGCGCTCGAGACGGTGCGCGAGAGCTCGGCGTTCGAGAAGTACCGCGAGTACGCCAACGCGATCAACGAGGACGCGGCGCGCAAAGCGACGCTGCGCGGCCTGCTGCAGATTGGCCCGGGTGACGGCGACGTCGCGGACCCACTGCAGCCGATCGCGCTCGAGCAGGTCGAGCCGGCAAGCGAGATCGTCAAGCGCTTCTGCACCGGCGCGATGAGCCTCGGCTCGATCTCGCGCGAGGCGCACGAGACGCTTGCGATCGCGATGAACCGCCTCGGCGGTCGGTCGAACACGGGCGAGGGTGGCGAGGACCCGTCGCGTTACACGCCCGACGCCAACGGCGATCGCCGTCGCTCGGCGATCAAGCAGGTCGCCTCCGGGCGCTTCGGCGTGACGATCCACTACCTCGTCAACGCCGACGAGCTGCAGATCAAGATGGCCCAGGGCGCGAAGCCGGGCGAGGGCGGCCAGCTACCTGGTCACAAGGTCGACTCCTACATCGGCTCGATCCGTCACACGACGCCCGGAGTCGGGCTGATCTCGCCGCCGCCGCACCACGACATCTACTCGATCGAGGATCTCAAGCAGCTGATCTACGACCTGCGCTGCGGCAACCCCGAGGCGGAGGTGTCGGTCAAGCTCGTCGCCGAGGTCGGCGTGGGAACCGTCGCCGCCGGCGTGTCGAAGGCCAACGCCGACCGGGTGTTGATCTCGGGCCACGACGGCGGCACGGGCGCCTCGCCGCTGTCGTCGATCCAGTCGGCCGGCGTGCCTTGGGAGATCGGTCTCGCCGAGACGCAGCAGACGCTGCTGCTCAACGACCTGCGCTCGCGGATCAAGGTGCAGACCGACGGGCAACTGAAGACCGGGCGCGACGTCGTGATCGCGGCGATGCTCGGCGCCGACGAGATGGGCTTCTCGACCGCGCCGCTGATCGCGACCGGCTGCATCATGATGCGCGCATGCCACCTGAACACTTGCCCGGTAGGGATCGCGACGCAGGATCCGGAGCTGCGCAAGCGCTTCAAGGGCACCCCCGAGCACGTCGTCAATTTCTTCTTCTTCGTCGCCGAGGAAGTGCGCGAGATCCTCGCCTCGCTCGGCCTCCGCTCGCTTGATCAGGCGATCGGCCGGGTCGACCTCCTGTCGTCGCGCCCAGCGATCGAGCACTGGAAGGCGCGCGGCGTCGACCTGACGCACATCCTCACGCACATCGAGCTGCCAGGCGGGGCGGCCCGCCGGCGCGTCGAACCGCCGCCGGCGGTGCTCGAGGACGCGCTCGACTGGGAGCTGCTCGAGCGGGCCGAACCGGCGCTCGTGTCGGCTGGTGATCCGGCGCTCGACGGGCGCGCACGGATCGCCGGCGAGCGCCTGCAGATCGAGCTGCCGATCCGCAATCGCAACCGTTGCGTCGGCGGGATCCTGTCGAGCCGGATCGCTCGCGCGCACGGCGCCGACGGCCTGCCGGAGAACTCGATCGTCGTCGACTTCGAGGGCTCGGCCGGACAGAGCTTCGGTGGGTGGCTCGCGCCCGGCGTGACGTTCTCGCTGCGAGGAGACGCCAACGACTACGCCGGCAAGGGGCTGTCCGGGGGCGTCGTCGCGGTGCGCCCGCGCGAGGGGATGGGTGAGCACTTCGCGGCCGAGCGCAACGTGATCGTCGGCAACACGGTGCTGTACGGCGCGACCCGCGGCCGGGCCTTCTTCCGTGGCCTCGCCGGCGAGCGATTCGCGGTGCGCAACTCCGGCGCGTGCGCGGTCGTCGAGGGCGTCGGCGACCACTGCTGTGAGTACATGACGGGCGGCGTCGTCGTCGTGCTCGGGCCGACCGGGCGCAACTTCGCCGCTGGGATGAGCGGCGGCGTCGCGTACGTGCTCGACGAGGCCGGCGACTTCGCCGAGCGTTGCAACATGGGGATGGTCGGCTTCGAAGCGCCGTCGGCCGAGGACGCGGCGGAGCTGCGCGATCTGATCGAAGAGCACGCCCGCCGGACCGGCTCGCCGGTCGCCACGCGAGTCCTCGCCGGTCTCGACACGCTGCTCGCAAGCGGCGCGTTCGTGAAGGTCATGCCCCACGACTACAAGCGCGTGCTCGCCGAACGCGCGCAGGAGCGCCTGGCGGTGCCCGCCTGATGGGCAAGCTCGGCGGCTTTCTGCAGATCGAGCGCCACGGAGTCCCCTACCGGGACCCGTCAGAGCGCGCGAAGGACTACCGCGAGTTTCTGCTCACGCGACCCGTGCCGGAGCTGCGCGACCAGGGCGCGCGCTGCATGGACTGCGGCGTGCCGTTCTGCCACAACGGCTGCCCGTTGGGCAACCTGATCCCGGACTGGAACGACTTCGTCTACCGCGACCGCTGGCAGGACGCGATCGCGCAGCTGCACGCGACGAACAACTTCCCCGAGTTCACAGGGCGTCTCTGTCCTGCGCCGTGCGAGGCGGCGTGTGTGCTCGAGATCCGCGAAGGCGACGCTGTGACGATCAAACAGATCGAGAACGCGATCGTCAACCGCGCATGGGAGGAGGGCTGGGTCGTGCCGCAGCCTCCGCGCCGCGAGACCGGCCAGGCGGTCGCCGTCGTCGGCTCGGGGCCCGCCGGCATGGCCGCGGCACAGCAGCTGCGTCGCGCGGGACACCGCGTGACGCTGTTCGAGCGCGACGAGGCGATCGGCGGCCTCGTGCGCTTCGGCGTCCCCGACTTCAAGATCGAAAAGTCGATCGTCGAGCGTCGCGTCGAGCAGCTCGTCGCCGAGGGCGTCGAGCTGCGCTGCGGCGTCGACGTGGGGCGCGACGTGACCGTCGAGCAGCTGCGCGGCGGGTACGAGGCGGTCGTGCTCGCCACCGGCTCGCGCGTTCCCCGCGACCTTCCGGTGCCCGGCCGCGAGCTGACCGGCGTGCACTTCGCGATGGACTACCTCTACCAGCGCAACCGCTGGGTCGCGCGCGAGATCGGACCGGATCCGATCGCCGAGCAGCCACCGGTCGAGCACGAGATCACCGCAAAGGACCGCGACGTCGTCGTGATCGGCGGCGGCGACACCGGCGCTGACTGCGTCGGCAACGCGCTGCGCGAGGGCGCGCGGACGATTACCCAGCTCGAGCTGCTGCCAGAGCCTCCCCCGCACCGCCCCGACGAGCGTACGCCGTGGCCGGAGTGGCCGCTGAAGTACCGTCTGAGCTACGCGATGGAGGAGGCGCGCGAGACCCATCACGGCGAGCAGGACTACTCGATTGCGACGACCCGCTTCATCGACGACGGCTCCGGCGCGGTCGCCGCGCTCGAGATCGCCCAGGCCGAGCAGGCGCCGCCGTTCGCCCCAGTTGCAGGCAGCGAGCGCGAGCTCAAGGCGCAGCTCGTGCTGCTGGCGATGGGCTTCCTCCATCCCGAGCAGCCGCTGCTCGACGAGCTCGGCGTCGAGAAGGACCCGCGCGGCAACGTCAAGACGCACAAGCCGTACATCAGCTCCGTCGATGGTGTGTTCGCTGCCGGCGACGCTCGCCGCGGCCAGTCGCTGATCGTCTGGGCGATCAACGAGGGCCGCCAGTGCGCACGGATGGTCGATCGCTATCTGGCCGGACGGCGAAACGGCTCGGCCGACGGCGTCGTGCGGCTCACGCACGACGCGGGCCTGGCCGGCCACGGCGACGCCGACGAAGGACCCGAGGGGCCGCCGCGGCACGCGACGCCGGGCGTCCCGGCGCAGGACCAGTGACGCTCCCGCGCGCCTGCATCATCGGCGCCGGCTCATCCGGCATCGCCGCGGCGAAGGCGCTGCACGAGCGCGGCGTTCCGTTCGACTGCTTTGAGAAGTCAGACCGGGTCGGCGGCAACTGGGTGTTCGGCAATCGCAACGGCATGTCGGCGGCCTACCGTGACCTGTTCATCAACACGTCGCGCCAACGGATGTCGTATGCGGACTTCCCGATGCCCGAGTCCTATCCGGACTTCCCGCACCACACGCACATCGCGGCGTACTTCGACGACTACGTCGACCACTTCGGCATCCGCGGGAAGATCACGTTCGAGACAGGTGTCGATCACGCGGTCCGCGGCGAGGACGGCACATGGCAGATCACCCTCGACGACGGCCAGCGGCGCGAGTATGACGCGCTGCTCGTCGCCAATGGGCACCACTGGAAGCCGCGCTGGCCCGAACCCGCGTTCCCCGGGGCCGACACGTTCGCGGCCGAGCAGCTGCATGCGCACTCATACGTCGACAACTCGCTGTTCGACGGTCGTCGCTCGGTGATCCTCGGGATGGGCAACTCGGCGATGGACATCGCCGTCGAGTCCTCTTATGTCGCGCAGCGAACCTACCTCGCCGCGCGCTCGGGCGTGTGGATCCTGCCCAAGTACGTGTTCGGCAAACCGGTCGACCAGATGCGCAACGACCCGCGCGTGCCGTTTGCGATCCGCCAGCGGATGATCCAGCAGCTGGTCCGCAGCTACACCGGGCCGCCCGAGCGTTACGGGCTGCCCAAGCCCGAGCACCGCTTCGGCGAGGCCCATCCGACGATCTCCGGGCGGATCCTCGACCGGATCCAGCACGGCACGATCACGCCGAAGCCGAACATCGAGTCGCTCGATGGCTCGCGCGTGCGCTTCGTCGACGGCAGCGACGTCGAGGCCGACGTCGTCGTCTACTGCACCGGCTATCAGATCGCGTTCCCGTTCTTCGACGAGCACTTCATCTCGGCGCCGGACAACCACATCGAGCTGTTTCGACGCGTGTTCCATCCCGACGTCCCGAACGTCTTCTTCATCGGCCTGCTGCAGCCGCTCGGCGCGATCATGCCGATCGCCGAGGCGCAGGGGGCGTGGGTCGGCGACTACCTGACCGGCGACTACCGGCTGCCGGACGCGGCCCTGGTTGCAGCGGACATCGCGGCCGACCAGGCGGCGATGCGAAAGCGCTACGTCGCGTCCAAGCGTCACACGATCCAGGTCGACTTCGACGACTATCTGCACGCGCTCGCCAAGGAGCGCGCGGCGGGCGCCGAGCGCGCCCGGCGCAACGGCTTCAAGCCCCCGCTCGAGTGCCTACTTTCTGTCGACACGGTCGCTTCCTAGAGCGCTGCCCGATCTGCAGCAAGACGCTGCCGGGCAACGCGCCCGCGCGGCGCCCGGGCGCTGGCTCGGGCGGCTCGGCCGCACGCCGGCCGGCTGGGCCCGGTGAACGCGGTCCCGCCGCTCCCCGGCGCCGGGGTGGCGCTGGCGCGGGGATGCGCGTCAGCCGACAGGAGCGCGCGGCCGACGACGGCTACAGCTCGCCGTTGCTGCCGGGCGTGCACGCGTCCGCGGACGCGGCCCGCCTCGCCGACGAGGTGGCGTTTGCCAACGGACGGCTGCTCGCGCTGGGGGGCGATCCGTCGGCAGACCGCATGCCGGACTTCTACGCGGAGCTCCGCGCGCTTGCCACCGAGGACTCCGAGCAGGCGACCTGGGCGTGCTTTCTCACGGCCTACCTGTGCCCGCTCGAGGGAGGGGAACCGTTTGGCGGAATCCGCCTTGCGCTTCGCCTGGATCGCGACGAGCTGACCGATCTGAGCGAGGTGCCGGTCGGGCCGCGCAGCTCCTACGTCGCGACGCGAGCGAGCCAGACGCTGCGCGCGTATCGCGCGTGGTACCGCCAGGCCGGCTCCCAGGCAGTGGCGTTCTCGGGCGACCCCTCCTGGACTGCCGAGCGCCGCTTTGAGCGCGTGTACGAGCGCCTCGCGCTGCCCGGCCTGCACGGCGTCGCACGCTACGAGCTGCTCGTGCTGCTCGGCAGCCTCGGCGTCTACGAGCTGCGCGCAGCCTCGTTGCAGCTTGCGGGCGCGAGATCGGCCGGCGCGGAGGACTCGACGGCGCTGGCGGCCAAGAGGATCTTCGCGATCGGCGATCCGCTGCTGCTGGAGCGGCGTGCCGCGGTGCTCGCCGCAGCGATTCCGGTCCCGATCGCCGCGCTGGATCTGGCGCTCTGGAACTGGGCGGCCAGCGAGCGCGCCACGCTCGGCTTCCCGCCCGACGTCGCCGACGCCGACACGCGAGAGCTCGCCGGCGCGGCGCTTCGGCTGTGACCGAAAAGTGTCGTCCACACCGCCTCCTACAGTCCAGCGTGTCAGTAGTTTCCCCCGCCGCGGGAGCGCAAATGCCACTCTGCTTCATCGAGCCCCAGGACGCAATTCGTGTGATCGCCGAGTCTCTCGGCCGCGAGGCGCGCCGGCAGCTCGTCGGCGAGGTCGTCCGCGCATGGGTCGACGACATCCCCGAGCCCGAACTGTCGGTCCACTACGCCAAAGCGGTCGCCGACCTCGATGAGGACGACCTGCACCTGCTCGCCGCATGGCACGCGTCGCTGGAGGTCGGCCAGCCGATCCCGAACACCGAGTTCCTTGTCGGCGTGTTCCCGAGCCTCGGCGAGAACCGTCGCGAGGCGCTGAAGATCGCGGCCGGCTTCCGCGGTGAGGAAGCGTTTCAGGCCGGCGTCTCTGAGGAGCAGGCCTTGAACACGGTGCTCCCACGGCTCTCGCGCGATCGCGCGATCGAGCTGGCCAACGAGTGCATCCAGCTGTACATGTGGGACCGTCTCGGCTGCGATAACTAGCGCGGCGCGCTCAGTACGCCGTTGCCGAGAAGCTCGCGACGCCGCTACATTCGGCGGCTTTCGTGCGGATCGTGCCACGCACCGTGGCGCCCGAGAACCGACCGCTGATCACCTGGACGATCGACGGCGGCCCTGGTCCCGCGGCAAAGCGCTCGTCGACCGTCGCCTTGAAACTGCCGCTGGAGATCGTCGCGGCCCTCGTCGTCTGAACGTGAATCCGCTCCTGCGTTGCGCAGTAGAGAACGGGCACGCCCGAGTTGAAGCTGACTGTGACCGATTTCCCGCTGCCGGCGACGCGCAGGACGATGTTGCCCGAAGCGTGCGTGCGCACGCTGTGGCCTTCGCCGTTGACGCCCATCGACGGAGCGCCGCCGTGGTAGACCTTGCCGTTGAGCGGACCTGCCGCAAACGTGACCGCCGCGCTGGTGAGCGCGAGCGTGAGTGTGACAGCGACCGTCCGAACTGCAGTTGTCTTCATCGTCTCTCCAATACGCAACGCGTGTAGGGCGACCTCTATCACAGAACGGCAAGAACGCGGAGGCGACGACCGAGATCTTGCAGCGACGCTCACCGCTTCCCATCACGAGGGTCCGAGGCTATGATCGCGACGCTCGAGGGCCGGCACGCAACGGACTTGCGCCGTCCGAGTTCGTGTACTGGAGGCAACTGACGGGAGCGCACACGTGCGGGCAGGATCGAGATCAGTCGGGCGCAGGCTGCAGTTCACCCTGCTGCTCGGTCTCGCAACTGTCCTGGCGATGGCGCCGACCGCGCTCGCCGGGAGCAGCCTGCTGGCGGGGCCGCTCCAGCAAGCAGTCGCCTCCCAGCCGCCCGGAGTCACGCTCAATTCACCGGCTCTCGTCTCAGACGAACTGAGCCCGTCGTTCAGCGGCTCGGCCGGCTACGCGACGCCAGTTACGGTTCACATCTACGAAGGCGGCAGCGCACAGGGGGTACAGATCACGACCCTCGAAGCGTCGGTGAGCGCCGGTACCTGGGAAACGGCCCATCTCACCGCCGCGCTCGCAGACGGGACGTACACGGCGGTCGCAACACAGCGAAGCCCGATCGACGCGACCGAAGTCCGCAGCGAACCGGCGACGTTCGCGATCGACAGGCTGTCCCCCGCCGTCACAGTGCGCGCGCCGCGCTCCCCCTCCAACGAGACGATGCCGACCTTCTCAGGGACCGCTAGCGAAGCGACCGAAGTGACCGTCGAGATCTTCGCCGGACGCAGGGCCGAAGGCGAAATCGTCGCGACCGCGGGCGCCACCGGCGATGGGGGCGCGTGGAGCTCCGAACCAGCCGAACCGGCGCTGCCCAGAGGAACGAACACGTTTACGGCGATCGCGATCCAGCCCAGCCAGAGCACGGATGCGATCGGCAAGAGCGCGCCGGTCACCTTCGAGGTCGATACGCAGCCGCCCGTCGTGACACTGCGCCCGCCGCCGTCCCCCTCGAATGACACGGCGCCGACGTTCTCCGGGACCGCCAGCGACGCGACCGAAGTCACCGTCGAGGTGTTCGCGGGCACGAGCGGCGAAGGGCCGATCGTGACGAGCGCGACAGCGACTGGGACGGGTGGAGAATGGACGTCCGGCGAGGTCTCCAAACCGCTTGGCGACGGGACTTTCACGGCTCTCGCCGTGCAGGCGAGCGCGATCGGCAACCCCTCCGGGGAGAGTTCGCCGGTGACGTTCACCGTCGACACCGCCGCACCTTCGTTGACGGTCAAGGCGCCCCCCTCGCCATCGAGCAATCGCGCGCCGGCGTTCGCCGGCGCGGCGAGCGACCGCACGCCCGTCACGGTCGACATCTACAGCGGGCCGCTCGCCGAAGGCGTGATCGTCGCGACAGCAAGTGCCGAAGTCGACGATGCGGGCGGATGGGAGTCGGTGAGGGCGAGTCCGAGGCTGGCGTGGGGTCACTACACGGCGGTCGCGACGCAGGCCAGCTCGCTCGGGAACCCCGCTGGGGTGAGCGCTCCGGTCACCTTCGACGTCGAGCCGATCGCCCCTGACGTCGCGACCGAAACCGCGTCGGCCGTCACGCGCACCTCTGCCGCGATGTATGCGTGGGTTGACCCGCTCGGCGGGGATGTGAGCGACTGCCACTTCGAGTTCGGCACCACCGCGGCATATGGAAGCGCAGTCGAATGCGGGTTCGTCGCTGAACTCAGCGCCTTCCCCGCGTCAGCCACCGCCGCGATCCCAGTGTTCGCTCGGATCTATGGCCTGCACCCGAGCACGACCTACCACTATCGCATCGTCGCGACCGATGAAGGCGGCACCGGCAGGGGAGCCGACGAGTCATTCACGACGGCGCCGCCACTCGTCTTCGGCGAACAGGCCGCCCAGGTCGCGGACTCGCCAGCCGGCCCATCGGGCGGCGTCTCGGCCAGCCAGGTCGCTTCGCTGCTCGCCAGGCAGCTCACGTTGACGGGGCGCAAGGCGAGAATCGCGTCGCTGCTGAAGAGCGGCGCGATTGAGCTGCCGTTCCGGCCGCCTTCGCCGGGGACGGCGACCGTGAGGTGGTACCGCCTTGCCTCACTTCGCACAGGCCACGGCGAGACGGTCCTGTCACGGACTCTGGTCGCCCTCGGCACGCGCGTCTTCGCGACCACGAAACCGGCGGCGTTGAGGCTTCGATTGACCGCCGCGGGGCGGCGACTGCTGAGGAGCGCAAGCTCGGTCGTGATCGGCGCGACCTGCGTATTCACGCCCCGCAGTGGAGCGGCGATTCGAAGCTCTGCGGCATTCCGACTGCGAAGGTGACGGCGATCAGTCGGTGCCTCGCGGATGCGGAAGATCGCGCGAGCATGCCCAAAGAATCAGTCGAATTATGTATCGCAACAATTCCTGCAAAACGCGCAAAAACACCGTTATAAAACCCGCAATTTGCGGGAATTGAGGGCGGGTGCGGAAATTCGTATTTGTTGTGTGACTCGAACTGTGTTATTCCACCGGTAATTACCCGCGGGGGGTGCACCCGGGTTCACGGGGGGTCCTTCTCGAACCATCCAAGGATGGAGCATTGCTGCGCCGGGGTTTCCCGTGGCAGTGGGTCCAAATAATCAAGTCTCCTTGGAGGGAGCTAATGAAAAGCCGCAAACTTGGCGGACGGATCGCCGTGCTCGCGACCAGCCTGTTCATACTCGCTGGCGTGAGCTCAGTGGTGGGCGCCGCCCCCGCAGCCGCAACAGAAATCACGTCAGCATGCAAGGTGCACTCGCTGCCGTCGTTCGTCGGACAGGGCGAGGGTGAACTCGAAGCCACGGTTGCCGATGTGGTTGAAGTCGAGTGCGACCCGACCGTGTACGGGCGTTCGACCGTCACGATCTCCGCCAACCAGCTGTATCAGCGCTGCGAACACAAAGTGACCTGGTACGTCGCGAACCCGTTCGGGACGACACCCGAAACGGGCGCTGGCGTGACCGTGAAACTGGACGCCGACGGTAGTGCGACGGTCGCGCTCATCGCCGGGCCCTGTATGCCCGGCGAAGGGCTGATCACGGTCCATATGAAGGAAGAACCATTCGAATCGATCACGACCGCGTTCACGGTGCTGGCTCCGGTCCCAACCAAACCCGGCGTCTATGCGCTGCCGGCGACGCAGGTCGAGGACGCCGCATCGAGCGGTGTAGCGACGATCGTCGAGGCTGAGTTCGCCGAAGGCTCGGAGAAGACCGTGCGGATCGCATCCGAAGAGCTCTACAGTCGCTGCCGCAACCCGCCCCACCTTCACTGGGTCGAAATGGACGGCGATATTTCTGAGAGCGAAAGCCCGGAAATCACGCGGGTACCGCTGGACAACGACGGAAACGCGTTCGTGATCGCGCTGGGGGACTCCTCGTGCGCTCCGGGCCCGTCGCTGATCGAAGCGGATCTGGAAAACAAACCGTTCACGCAGTACTCGGCCATATTCACGATCCAGCCGCCGCAGCCGACGTTTCCGTAACGACCGGCGATTGGTGAGCTGAAAGCAAGCGAGGACCTCGGGAGGGACGTCCCTCCCGAGGTCTGAGCACAACGTCGTTGCGAAGAGTGAGCATCGCGGCGACACAACTCCAAACTCAACTTAGACATCATGAAACTTGCGACAGAGCACGCCGGACCGCGACGCCGCCAAGGTGATCGATGCGCCGTGGATCACCGCGCTGACTCGGCAGAAGGGCAGACAGCGTCGCGGACCTGTGCAAGGAGAGGGTTCGCGCCGCTCGCGGTCGTGGCGCTTGCTCTCTTGGCGCTAGCCCCCGGCGTCGCGCAGGGACGTCCTGCCGAGGAGGTCGCAAGGGCGAGCGCCGCAGGCGGGGGAGCGACGTGCGTGGTGCACTCGCTCCCGTCGTTCGTCGCCCAGGGCGAGGGAGCGCTCGAAGCGACGGTTGCAGACGTCGTCGAAGTCGAGTGCGACCCGACCGTGTATGGACGCTCGTTGGTGACGATCAGCTCCAGCCAGCTCTCGTTGCGCTGCAGCGGACGGCTGCATTGGTATGTGGCCAACCCATTCCAAGCAACGGAAGGCGCGGGCGTCACGGTGAAACTCGACGCCGACGGCAGCGCCACGGTCGCACTGGTCGCCGGCCCGTGCATGGCCGGCGAAGCGCTGATCGCGGTTCACATGAAGGAAGAACCATTCGAATCGTTTACGACCGCCTTCACCGCGTTGCCGCCGGCTCCCACCAAGCCGGGCGTCTACGCGCTGCCGGCGACGCAGGTCGAGGACGCCGCCTCGAGCGGCGTCGCGACGATCATCGAGGCGGAGTACCCGGGCGGATCGGAGAAGCACGTGCGGATCGCCTCCGAAGAGCTGTTCAGCCGCTGCCGAGTCGAACCGCATCTGCGTTGGGTGAAGATGGACGGCAGCGTGACTCCGATCTACGGGGAAGGGACGTCTGAAATCACGCAGATCCCGCTGGACAACGACGGCAACGCATTCGTGATCGCGCTCGGGGACTCCTCCTGTGCCGAAGGGCCGTCGTTGATCGAAGCGGATCTTGAAAACAAACCGTTTGAACAGTTCATGACGACCTTCACGATCCTGCCGCCGCAGCCGACCGCAGAACCGTCGTTCACGATCGAAAAGCTCCAGCAGATCGGTGCCAGCGGCTTCTCGAGCACGACGTTGACCGGCGCCGTCGGCGACACCGTCGACTACCGGATCATCGTCACCAACACAGGCCGCGTGCCCGAGACGCTCGAAGGCTTCACCGACCCGAACTGCGCGCCCGGGACGCTGTCCGGCGGACCCGGATCGCAGGCGCTCGCTCCCGGGGGCACGACGACATACACCTGCAGTCGTGGGCTGCCGACGGTTGGCACGTACGTCAACGAAGCGACTGTGACCGCAGACACGGTCGGCGGCGAGCCGCTGACCCTCAGCTCCAACCGCGTCGTGGTCAACGTGCCCGCGCAACCTGCGTTCACGATCGAAAAGCTCCAGCGGTTGGCGGGGGCGACGTCCAGCTTCAC
This sequence comes from Solirubrobacteraceae bacterium, assembly GCA_036498045.1. Classification (GTDB taxonomy): domain Bacteria; phylum Actinomycetota; class Thermoleophilia; order Solirubrobacterales; family Solirubrobacteraceae; genus Palsa-744. Next base: position 16,806 of record DASXIJ010000058.1, on the reverse strand, counting down.
CAGCTCACCGCTGACTGCAACTGTCGGCCAGACCGTCGTATACGAGGTCGTCGTCGATAACACCGGCAACGTGGCGCTCGATCTCGCGACCTTCACCGACGCGCAGTGCGATCCGGGGACGATCGCAGGCGGGCCCGGCGCAGCGTCGCTCGCGCCGGGCTCGTCGACAACCTACACCTGCAGTCGCCTGCTCACCGCCGCCGGCAGCTACTTCAATGAAGTGACCGTGACGGCAAATGCGGCCGGCCAGCCACCGCTCAGCCATGCGTCCAACAAGGTGGAGGTCGACGTGAAGCCTTCTGCGTCCACGCTCAACTTCGTCGCCGGCGGACCACCGGCGTCTCCGAACCAGACGGGCAAAAAAGGAGAACTCAGCTCCAAATGCGAGGCGTCGAAACCCGTACTGCGCGGGGCCTCAGGGCTCAAGCGCGTGCCCTTCACGGTCGAATTCGGCGCGCTGGGGATCAAGCAGGTCATGTTCTATCTGGACGGCCGTGAGGTGAAGAAACTGCCGCAGTCGCAGACGAAGGGGAACTCGTTTGCGCTGCCGATCGATCCGCGCAAGCTCTCCTATGGAGCGCACAAGGTCGTGGTCAAGACGTTCATGAGCAACCGCGAATGCGCCCGTGTCTCGCGATCCGGCGTGTTCGTGCGTCCGCGCACGCAGCGTGTGCCGCCCCCGTTCACCGGCTAGGACGTCGCTCGCGGCGCTGCTCGCGTGCGCATGCCTCGCGCTGGCTTCAACGGCGGACGCGAGCCGGAGCTCTCGCGCATCCGCCCAAGCGGCGGCATCGGTCGGACAGGTGGCGACGCTGTCGAACCTGAGAACGCTCTCGCGCTGGGCCTACGCGCAATCGCCGGCGGCCGTGCGCGCGCAGCCGTCCTCGGCCGCCCGCGTGCTCGGCCGCCTGCGCTTCCTCACGGCCGACGGCCAGGCTCAGCCGTATCTGGCTTTGCGCTCGTTCACGGCCGGCTCTGTCCAGTGGGACCGGCTCTCGATCCCCGGTCGACCTAACGGGCTCGCCGGCTGGGTTCGAGCGACGGCGCTCGGAGGCCTGCACATCACCCACGAGCACCTTCGGATCAATCGAGAGCTGCTGCGCGCCACGCTGTTTCGCGACGCTCGCATGATCTGGGAGGCGCCGATCGGCGTCGGACGGCCGAGCCTGCCGACGCCCGCAGGGCAGTTCTTCGTCACCGAGAAGCTGACCGCGCTCGGTGGTCCGTTCTACGGCCCGTTCGCGATCGGCACGAGCGCCTTTGCCCCAACGCTGACCGAGTGGCCCGGCGGCGGTGTGATTGGCGTTCACGGGACCGACCAGCCGAAGCTGATTCCCGGGCGCCCGTCGCACGGCTGCGTTCGCCTGCGCAATGCCGACATCGTTCGCCTGTGGCCGCTGATCGAAGTCGGCACGCCGATCGAAATCGTCTAGAAGCGCGTGAGTGACTTGCGAATCTGTCCCAATCGACGTACCCGCCTGGGTGGGGCGATGCATCGCTTGACGACGCCGTCGAGGCGCATAAGTGTTCGCGCGTTGATGCGAGTGTGCAGCCGGCCTGGCGAACATCTCTCTGTGCGGTCACGCCGCCCGCGGCCCTTCGCGTGTCGGTTGATCGCCGTCGTCGCCGCGACGTGTCTGCTGAGCTGCGCCGCCGCCGCGGGCGCGGCTGTGGTGCCAGTGAACAACCTTGCACCCGAAGTCGTGGGCGGACCCGCGCCGGGCGAAAGGATCGTCTGCGGAGCCGGCAGCTGGAGCGGCGCCGTGAACGGATTCACATACGCGTGGGTGCGAGACGGACTGACGATCGCCCCGGGGGTCGCGTACGTAATCACTACAGCCGACAAGGGTCACGCTCTCTGGTGCGTGGTCACCGCGCACGGCCCGGAAGGCGAAGCACAGGCAGTGAGCTCGAACAGCGTTCACGTCCCAGGAGTGCCGACCACCAAGCCCCATGACGAAGCGCCTCCGCAGATCTCCGGCCAATCGACTGTCGGTGCCACCCTGACGTGCTCCCCCGGGACCTGGAGCGGCTCGCCCGCGCCGACGTTCAGCTATCAGTGGGTCCGCGACGAAGCGATCATCGCGGGCGCGACACACGCGACCCATACGGTCGAAAACGAAGACATCGGGCACTCGCTCTCGTGTGAGGTGACGGCCAGCAACAGCGCCGGCAGCGAATCGGCGACGAGCAACTCGGTGGCGGTCCCCGCGCTCAAGCCGGTCAACGAAGGAGCGCCGCGCGTGCTCGGGCTCAACCCGTCGCGGGTCGGCGAATCGGTCAGCTGTGCGCCCGGGCGCTGGAGCGAAACACCGACGCCGAGGTTCAGCTACCAGTGGGTGCGCGATCGCGGTCTCTTCGACGAAGCGCCGATCGCGGGAGCCGTCGGCAGCGGGTACACGATCGCCCTCGCCGACCAGCTCCATTCCCTCTCATGTGTCGTCACCGCCACGAACTCGGCTGGCAGCACCGAAGCATCGAGCTCGAACAGCCTCTCGGTTGCCGGCAGCCCACCGCAGAACGTCACTCCGCCGAGCGTCGAAGGCTCACTGGCGATCGGCCACACGCTGACCTGCAACGTCGGCACCTGGAGTGGCGCGCCGGCGCCGAGCTTCCAGTTCGCGTGGGTGCGCGATCGTGGGCTGCCCAACGAACAGCTGATCGGCTGGGCGCTGACCAGCCAATACACGGTGGGCGTTGGAGATGGCGGCCAGTCGCTCACCTGCGAAGTCAAGGCGAAGAACAGCGAAGGCACGGCAGCTCAGATCAGCGACCCAGTCGTGATCTCAGCGGGTGCAGGGCACGAAGCGCCGGCCGAGCTCGCCGCGCCGAGCGTCTCGGGCGCCGGCGTCGTCGGCGCCACCTTGAGCTGCTCGAGCGGCAGCTGGGCCGGTGAACCGGCGCCGACGCTGAGCTACGGGTGGCTGCGCGACGGGGTGCTCATCGGTGGCCAGACAGCGCCCGAATTCGTGGTCACCCAAGCCGATCGGGGCCATGCGCTCTCGTGCCGGGTCACGGCAATCAACGAAGAAGGCGTTGCCTTCGCGGTCAGCAACAACGCTGTCACGATCGCCGGGCTCGCCCCCGAAGATCTGACGCTCCCGACGGTCACCGGCAAGCGCTCTGCAGGTGAACAGCTGACGTGCCTGCACGGTGAATGGTCGGGAGCACCAGCGCCGTCGTACTCCTACCAGTGGCTGCGCGAAGGTACTGCGATTCCGTCGGCCACCGCCCAGACGTACATCGTTGCCAGCGAAGACGGCGGCGCGTTGATCTCCTGCCGCGTAACCGCGAGCAACGGCGCCGGGACAGCTGAAGCGACCAGCGAACCCCTCGAAGTTCCCGGCCGCCAGCCTCGAAACACGAGCGCGCCGACCGCCTCTGGGACACCGCGCGTCGGCAGTACGCTGACCTGCTCGCCCGGAACGTGGACAGGCCAGCCGGCCCCGACGTTCACCTACCGCTGGCTGCTTGGCGGAGCGCCGATTCCTGGAACGACGGCCAGCGTGTACACGATCACCAGCGATGCCGCGGGGTTGTCCCTGACGTGTGAAGTGACCGCGAGCAACCACGAAGGGTCGCGCTCTGCGATCAGCGCTCCCGTGCACGTCCCCGGGGCGGCGCCGCTCGAGGTCGAACCCCCGCGCGTGTCGGGTTCGCCGTCGGTCGGCGAGGCGCTGAGCTGTCTACGCGGCGTCTGGACCGGGACGCCGCCACCGGCGTTCTCCTATCAGTGGCTTCGCGACGGGACCGCGATTGCGAACGCGACGGGCAGCGTCTATACGGTCGAACTCGGCGACCAGGGTCACGTCCTCGCGTGCGAGGTCACGGCGACCAACAGCGAAGGGACCGCCGGCCCGTTCGCCAGCGATGGTCTCGCGATACCCAATACCACGATCTCCAGCGAAACCAATCCCCTGACGGTGGTCGCGGGCTTTGGGCCGACTCCCGGTCCGCCAACGAGCGCTCAGATCCTCGCCGGCCTCGGCGCCCAGATCGCGCACTCCGACCGTCGCGCCCGCGCGTCGTTCCTGCGCCGGACAAGCACGTACAGCTTCCGCTTCAGGGCGCTCGTGCCCGGTCGCCTCCTGCTCTACTGGTACGGGCTCGCCAAGGATCCCGCCCGCCCGACCGCCGCTGCGAAAACCGTCCTCCTGGCCCAGTCGGTGACGTCGTTCGCCGGTGCCGGGACGAGGACCGTGAAGATCCAGCTGAACAGCGCCGGAAAGCGCGCGTTCAGCGAAAGCAAGCTCGTCAAGCTCACCGTCAAGGCGGTCTTCGCGCAACCGCACCTGCACGCGCAGGCATGGCGCGAGATCGTCGTCGTCAGCCACTGAGGCCGCGTGTCCCTCGGCTAGACTCGACTCATGTCCGACGCGCAGCCCTCAACCCCGCCTTCAACCCCGCCGGCCGCAACCCCGGCGCCCTCAGCCTCGCCCACCGTCGACGACGTGATGGACGCGTTGTCGAACGTGATCGACCCGGAGCTCGGACTCGACTTCGTCGAGCTGGGTCTGATCTACGGCGTCGAGGTCAGCGACGGCGACGTCAACGTGACCTTTACGCTGACGACGCCCGGCTGCCCGATCGGCCCGCAGGTGACCGAACAGATCGACGAGTTCGTCGGCGAACTCGACGGCGTCAAGTCGATCAACTCCGAGATGGTCTTCGTTCCGCCGTGGTCGCCCGAGAAGATGAGCGAGGACGCGAAGTTCGCACTCGGGTTCTGATTCGGTCCGTAAACACGGGGCGAATCGAGCCGATACCCGCCAAGGTGTCAGCAAAGTGCCAGCGGCTGCGGGTGGTCGCTACGCTCCCAGCGTGTATGTGGCCTACGTGGACGAGTCCGGAGATGACGGAGAGCGCGGCTCTCGAAGCTACGCGCTTGGCTGCGTCGTAATCGAGAGCCACGACTGGGCGGCAACATTCGACGGCCTGATCAAGTTCCGACGATATGTCGCAGGCACGTTTGGGGTACCCGTGCGCAGCGAGATCAAGGCGAACTACCTGCTTCGCAACGGCGGTCCGCTACGCAGGCGACCGCTGAGTGAGCGCGCCAGGTTCAAGCTCTACCGCGCGCACCTGCGCATCCAAGACAAGCTTGGCATGCAAGCGTTCGCCGTGGTGATCGACAAGGCTGAGGCAAGGGACCGCATCGGCACGAAGCGGGCATCTTCGGATGTTGCCTGGGAGTACATGCTTCAACGCCTCGAGCGTTCCTTCCGCCGCTCCGAGGTTCTGGTCGTTCATGACGAGGGCGATGCTCTGACGATCCGCAAGCGGTGCAGGAAGGCCCGGCGGGCGGGGTCCGCCGGGAGCGCCTTCGGCACGGGCATGCTCAACGTGCCGTTTCGCAACCTGTTGGACGATCCCGTGTCGCGAGTCTCCCAGCAGTCGTACTTTCTGCAGCTGGCAGACCTGAACGCCTACGCGGCCTTCCGGCGACTGCACCCGCCACCACCGGACCGAGGGAAGGTGGTGCCCGAGCGGATGTGGGATTTCCTCGACGGAGCGCACATGACCGTCGTACGAAACACGGACAGATACCCCGGACCGCCTGCCATCGTCCCCTGGCCGTGACGAGAAACCGCCGGCCCGGAGGCCGGCGGTAGGGGAAGGCCGGGGGTCCTCCGCAAAGGGGAGGGTCGGTCTTCGCTGATCAGACTAGCCGCACGAGTGGATCGATGCACTCGTGCTTGTGCGCATCGGCGCAAAGACGGGTCGGGCCCCCCTGGGGACGGGCGACCGTCAAGGACGGCGAGGAGCTTGGCGCCCGCCGAGCTCCTACAAGCGCTCAAGGGCGCGCTCGGCATGGACGATTGAGGCTAACGGCCCCTCCGCGCGTTGCTCCAGGCGATCGGGCCCGTCTCAAAGGGGCCGAGGGCCCCTCCACGCATGCTTCCACCGTTGGGGATCACGCCAGCGGTCCCATTCCGCCGCCACGTCGGCGCGGGTCCACCACTGCTCCTCATAACGCGGGAGCACATACCACGGCCAGCCGTGCAACCTCGCCCATAGCTCGCGGCCTTGCTGAGCTAGGCGACGCACGGACCTAACGTCGCTGTATTCGACGTCGGCGTCCGCGAGCATGCGCATGATCGACGCGGGCGACTGCCCGTTGAGGTCCCTCAAGGCGGCGGCTAGGAGAGCCGCCGCCTGCTGGCGTGCTTCTGCGGAGCGCCACGCCAGCTCGACGGCCCCGGTGATCATTGCGTCCTCGACAGCGGGGAGCAGGTAGGGGGAAATGCGGTCGGAAGAGACCTGAGCCGTCAGGAGCCGCGGGACCCATACTTGCCTCCCCGCCACGCGCCACGCGGGGCATCCGGCCGCGGCGTGCTGCTCGATGGCGTCGAGCAAGGGCCCACCAGGAGGGGGGACCGCAGACGGCGGGTTGCGGTCCTTGGCGGCGAGGTCTGTTGTCGCCAGAGTTGGCGAGGTGTCAGAGACAGCGCTCATCGAGTCCCAATTGTCCGCCTCATGTCGGATGCCCGAGTTGCTCACTCCGACCGAGGTCGCCCAACTGCTCCGGATCACTCCGCGAACCGTCAACCGCTACGCCGTGGACGGGCGACTCCAGCGCGTGAAGATCGGCGAGCGCCTTTCGCGCTACAGGCGCGAGGACGTGCTGGCGCTGATTGACCCTGAAAACAGCGACGCCCCGGTTCACCAGACCGAGGCGACGCCCAAACCGGGAAGCCAACTCCCATGCAACAGTCTAACCGGCCGCCGGACCTAAGCGGTCCAGCCGTTATCCACACTCGCCGCGGCAAGTTCGTGGCGACGCACGCCGAAATCAGTAGCGGCATCGTGAGCTTCGAGGGGAATCTCAGGGTTCGCGACTACAAGGGCGAGCGCACTTATCCGCGAACACACCGCTCCATCAAGTTGGAGCCGGGAGAGTGGATCGAATGGCTCGACCGCGAGGCGGTGGCGGCGTGAACTTGGTGCCACTGGATCTCGACGACCTGCGCGCCAAACGGGCGGCGTGCGAAGGCGAGATGAACCTTGCACCGGCACCTAGCCCCGGCGCGCGCGACGCAATAGTGCAGACGCAGGACGAGCCGAGCCGAAACGTAGGAGACCTCCTCGTCGCGGTCGGCCAGGTGATCCGCCGGTATGTCGTGCTGCCGAGCGACGAGAGCCTTGTCGCGCTGCAGTTGTTCGTGCTCCACACCTGGGCGATCGACGGCGCACACGCGACGCCGTACCTGGCCGTCATCAGCGCCGAGCGCCAGTCGGGCAAGACGAAGCTGCTCGAAGTCCTCGAGCTACTCGTCCGCGAGCCCTGGCTTACCGCGTCGGCGTCGGAGAGCGCGTTGTTTCGCACGATCGAGGCCGAGTGCCCCACGCTGCTGCTCGATGAGGTCGACGCGATCTTCAACTCGAACACCGATCGCACCGAGCCGCTGCGCGCCCTGCTCAACGCCGGCAACAAGCGACGCACGACGGTCTCGCGGTGCGTGCCTCCAAAGTTTGAGGCGCGCAAGTTCTCGACGTTCTGTCCGAAGATCCTCTCGGGAATCGACACGGGCCGACTGCCCGAGACGATCAGCGACCGGGCGATCACGCTTCACATGAAGCGCCGGCACGCGGGCGAGCAGGTAGAGCGCCTGCGTTACCGGTTCGCGTGGGAGCAGACCGAAGCGCTGCGCAACGAGCTGCGGGAATGGGGCGCTGGCGCCGTCGACGACCTGAGCGCGGCGAACCCACCGCTGCCGGATGGGCTCAGCGACCGCGCAGGCGATGCCTGGGAGCCGCTGCTGGCAATCGCGGACAGCGCAGGCGGCGACTGGGGTGTTCGCGCGCGTTCAGCTGCAGTCGCACTCAGCAGCGCGTCAGACGACGGCGAGCTCGGCCGCGGTGCGCAGCTCCTCTCGGCGATTCGGGCTGCGTTCGGTGATGAGCACGCAATCTCCAGCGTCGACCTGCTGGAGAAGATCAACGCCGACGAGGAGCTGCCGTTCGGTGGCTGGCGTGACGGACGCGGGCTCGACGGACGCGGGCTGTCCCGCCTGCTTAAGCCCTACGGCGTCAAGCGCACGACGATCCGATTCGGCGAGACGACGGCGAAGGGCTACCGCCGCGAGGCGTTCACGGACGTCTGGACCCGCTATCTGCCTGCAGAGCCGGTAACAACGGTCACACCGGTAACGGTGACCGATGAAAACCCCGATGGAATGGGGGTTGTTACCGAAGTTACCGATGTTCCCGATATTGCACGGAACGGTAACGGGTCGGTCAGCAACGGTCACATCGACGTAGAGCCCGAGCAGCTCGACTACCTCGAAGACCTCGCTGCAACAGTCGCCGCAGAACAATCGGAGCGGTCAGCATGAACGTCGCGCTCGAACTACCACCAGCCGTCATCGAGCAGATTGCCCAGCGCGCGGCCGAGCTCGTTGCCGAACGCCAGTCGACTAACGGCACGCCGTGGCTGAACACCGACCAGGCCGCGGACTACATCGCGGCGCCCACGAGTCGGATTCACGATCTCGTGCAGCTTCGCAAGCTGAGCCCGCACCGCGACGGCCGGCGACTGCTGTTCAAGCGCAGCGACCTCGACGCCTACCTGCATAGCAACGCATGAGCGACGCCGCCTCACTCGACGAGCGACTACGCCTCGCACTGGCCGTCGTGAGCGATGCGGCGACGTTCCAGCGTCAGACCGGGCAAGCGACCAGCCACACCCGCAAGCACCCACAAACCGTAAGCCGCGAGCTACGCCGCTGGCGATCCGCCTTGCAAGGCGATACAGTGAAACCCAAGACCGGAGCCACGGCACCGCAAGCGGGCAGCCAACGGCAGGCAGATGCAGTCACCGCCTGTCGTCGAGAGGAGCCCGCAGTGCCAGTCTCACCAACGGTCGCAGTGCGAGTGCCAGTCGAGCTGCGCGAGCAAGCGGAAGCCTACGGCCGCGAGCACCGCTGGACATTCGGCGAAGTGACTCGTGTCGCGCTCGAGCAGCTAGTCGGCTTCGAGCAGGACGACGAGGACAGCCCCGATAGGCAGGTAACAGCGTGAGCAAGCACGCCGGACAGCTTTCCGAGGTCCGCAGCGTCAGTCTCGAACCGCAGAGGGCCCGCGGTCACGGGCCCTCGCGCCTTCCGGCAGATGTGCGGTCGCTAGCAGGTTTCCTTGACGAATTCGTGGAATTCTTTGATCGCTTCGCCAGGGTTCAGCCCAGCTTCATGGGAGGCTTTTCCAAGGCCACCCAGTTCCTGAGTCGCTACCGATACCGCCCCGCCTACGCCGCAGCTGCTCGGCGGGTTCTTCCCAGCAGCAAATGTGGGCGAAACCGAAACAGCGGACAGTGCACCAACTGCGACCGCGATGGTCAGAAATCGTCTCACGTCTACCCCCTTGTGATTAGCCAGCGACCGATTCGCCAGCGAGCGGCTCGAGCGTATGCGCGGCCGGCCGGCGCTTATGCCCGGCGTGGACCAATAGACGACCCGTGCGAGCGCGTCGATGGCTACGGCCGCGAGCACCGCTGGAAACGCGGTGAAATTGTGCGCGTCGGGCTCGAGCAGCTCGTCGACCGCGACAGGGACGACCACGAGCCAAAGGCAGCAGCATGAGCACACGGACGCTGCGTCACTGGCCGATTAGGCCGGGCGGAGAGCTAGCCAGCCGCAGCCGCCTCCTCCTATCCGGCAGCGCTCCTATGCTGCCAACTCATGGATCGCCTTCGGGCGGAGATCATGCAGGCGCAGCAGGCTCGCTCGGATCTGCTCAAGTGGAAGCTCGGCTTGGTGGGAGTGATTGGTGCGATCGGCCTCGGCCTTGCGGGCACTCACACCTCGCACCACGCCGCTTTGGTCCTGTGTGTGCTCCCACTGGTCTGCGTCTACGTCGACCTTCTCTGCCGGCACCTGTCGCTGAGGATGCTCGTCATAGCGGCCTTCATCAAGAAACGCGACCTGGCGACCGCGGAGGAACCGCTCGTCGCATACGAGCGCTTCGTCGGAACGGTACGCACAGATCACGAACCGTTCGCCCTCGAGACCTGGGCTCTCGACTACTCCACCGCGGCCGTGTCAGCCTTCGTGTTCGCATACGGCATAGCGGGGACGCACAACAGCACTGGCGTCAAAGTCGCGTTCCTGCTGAGCGGCGCGATGGGCGGTCTCTTTACGTTCCTAGCCGGTCGGGCCTACCTGAAGCGGTCGGGTGCACTCATCGCGCTTGCCGCCGCGGGCTAGACACTCAGGCGCACGGGCGCCCCCCTCGGAAGTCTGGAGCTGTTGAGGCTGACCCGATCCAGGTCAAAATCTCCGACCGACCGGTTTTTGTTTTTGCGGCAGGGGCCCTGCTCGTGGGGAAGGGGGCATCGTGAGCCGCAAGCGCGCCACGCCTGTTAGCGCCAATGGCAACGGCGAAGCGCCCCACATCGTGCCGCCGCCGGACGATCTTGGAGCTGCGGGGCGCAGGGCGTGGAGTGCCGCCTGGGCGCTGGCACGGATCGAGCCGGCGGATGCGATGACGGTGGAGCGGCTTGCGCGACTCGAAGACGAAGCTGCGCAGCTGCGCAGCTGTATCGCAGAGCAGGGACCGCTGCTCTGGCGACCGATTCAGAACTCGCGTGGCGAGCAGCTCGGCGAAGAGGCTTACGAGCACCCCGGCACAGTGCAGCTGAGGCGGATCGGTAAGGAGATCGCCGAGCTGTGCATGGTCCTGGGCCTCTCGCCGGCAGCGCGCAAGAAATTGGGCCTCGCGGTCGAGGAGGACCCACGCGAGCCCGACGAGCTGGACGAGCTGCGCAAACGGTATGCCGCGAGACGCGGCGAACCCGACCCCGGCATTGACGCGCGGAGGCTACGGTGAATCTCGAGCCGGATCGCTCCCGCTTGACGCCCGAGGACATCAATCGCCTGTGGCCCGATGGGGAGTCCGCCGCGTGGGCGCTTGAGCGGCTAGACCGCGAGCTCGATGCGGCGCGGCGATACCCCTGCAGGACCCGGATCGTGAGCAAGCCCCGCTGGTGGCTGAACACGAAGCGCCGGCGCGCTATTTGGCGGCTGGGACTGGCCAGCCTCGTAGTCAGGGAAAGGCTGGGAATGGTGCAACGACGGCCGATAGGCGAAAGGACCTCAACATGACCAACAAACAAACGGTGACGGAACGGCTGGACCGCCTGGAGGCTGCAGTAAACGGGCTCGCGTATTTCGAGACCCGCCTCGCGGCGATCCCGTTCGGGGTCTGTCCCGAGCTCGACGCCATCCGCACAGAGCGCCACGGGAGCGTCACACCTGCCGAGATGGAGACGCGCCCCGACACGACGGTGCTCGAGGGGAGGGCCGCGTAATGGAATGGGGGCCCCCCATATACCTCAACGGCCCGACCGATGTGCCCGCGCCCGCGGCCGTGGCGGCGAGGGACGCGCGTGTTTTCGGCCAGCTTATCCGCGAACTCGACGAACAAATCGACCGCGAAGCGGAGGCACCGCCGCCAGTGCCACTGACCGTGGAGGAGCGGATTGCGCGCTTTGAACGACTCCAGAAGATGGACACGCTCGAATTGACCGCCGCCGCGCCTCGCGAGCCTGCCGGCGCTGGGCTCTGGGCCCAGAATCTGCGTACGCGCCGAGCTGAACGTGAGGATGCGGCGCGCGAGAAGCGTGAGCAGGCGGCGGGCCTACCAAAGATCCGCGCGAAGTGGCAGGCACGCAGGGACGCGATCGACCGGGAGCACGAAACGGCGCTTGCCGATGCGCAACGCGCACACCGCGAAGCTGAACAGGCCGCACAGCAGGCGCGCGAGACAGCACTCGCCGATCTGGGCGACTACCCGCAGCTGCGCGAGGAGGAGCAGGTGATCGTATGAACGGCCGTATCGAGATCCGTGAAGCCGAGCAGGGCGGGCCGCTCGAACTGGTCGCGTACGCGTCAGTGACCGAGACGCCTTACCGGGTCGGGCCGTTCACCGAGACAATCAAGCGCGGCGCGTTCAAGCGGTCATTGGGTGAAGGCCCCGATGTCCAGCTTCTTGTGAATCATGGTGGTCTGCCGCTCGCACGAACAAAGTCGGGCACGATGACGCTGGCCGAAGATGACGTCGGCCTGCTGGTCCGAGCGGAACTTGATCCGTCTGACCCTGATGTGCAGGCGCTGCTCCCAAAGTTGCGCCGTGAAGACATGACGGAAATGAGCTTCGCGTTCCGCGCGAGCGAGGAAGAATGGGACAAGCGCCGGACGAAACGGCTTGTCCGTTCGGCGACGATCCACAGGGGCGACGTGTCGATCGTCAATGCAGGCGCGAACACGGCGACAAGCGTCACTGTCCGCGCTGAGGATCTCACCCTCGAGCAGCGTCAACGCTTGGTCGATCGCATCGGCAACCGGCTGTGTGGCCCGTACCAGATGCCCGACCCGAACGACGTGCTGCCGGCGCGGGCCGGGGTGGTCGTGGGCGCCTCGCGTAGCGCCGTCGATCTGGCGCGGGCGAGGCGCGCAAGGCACGGCGGCAGTCGGAGGCCTGCGAGCTTCCGCCGGGCGGAAGTCGTCGGGTCACACGTGGAGATCGCGAAGGCGCGGGCGGCAAGACGGAGCCGGGCGGGGGCGAGCACGCCACCCACAGACCGCTACACGGATGCGGAAATCGCGAAGCTGGGCGAAGAAGGGAAAGCGCTCGCGAAGAAAGACGCCTCCGGGTATGCGTGGCCTATGGCCGATGCGCTCGACGTTGCCCAGGCGGTCAAGGCGTTCCCGGGTGTACCCCAAAGTGAACGCGAGCACGTGCGCCGGTGGATCGTCGCGAACGCCCACAGCCTGAAAGTGGTCACGTTGCTACCCGCGTCCTGGGACCAGTCGTACTGATGACCTTGCGGCGGGCTTTGCCTCCTTTCACCGCCGCCGGCGGGCGTGCCGGCGCGGTTGACATGACCCGCGCCGGGCTCGCCCCGGAGCCGACCATAAAGCCACCAGAGCAAAAGGAGCAGACGAGATGAGCCAGCCAACCCGGGTAAAAAAGGCACTCGAAGCCGTCGCCGTAGCCAAGTCGACGGGGGTGACGGCCGCAGAAGCAAAGCCGCTCGTGGTCACCATGAAAGAAATCGCGGATACGGTCGAAGCGAGCCCAGACCTCCGGGCGCCTATGGTCCACTGGCGCGGCGAGCTCGAAGCGGCGATTGTGCGCGGCGACACGGGCGCCCAGGAACGCGCTGTGGCTGCGACCGCGGCGTTGGCCGCAAGGTGGCTGCCGTGACCGGCACGATCTGGACGCCGGGCAAACTCGCCGAGGATCTGCGGGCCGTGCCTGAGCCCGAGCGCGAACTGGAACGCCACAAAGCTCGCGTCCTGGCCGATCGGATCAACCAGCGGCCCGAGATCCGCTCCTACGGCCAGGCGTTCGCCGCCGGCATGGCCGAGCTGATCGCCGGCCGCGACCCCGAGCGGGTGCTCGCGCAGCTCCACACCCTCGAGGCTGCGTCGTGAGCGACAGCTACGTCTGTACCTCGATCTTCGGGCAACGGCTGGAAGAACGGCTGGAACCGTGGATGAGCCCAGATCTCGCGCGCTACGTCGACGCGATCGGCGTGATGTACCAGCCGATCCTCGAACTCGCGGAAGAAGAAGGCTCAGACGGCGAACCGGGCTGGGTTCCTGCCTGGGGGAGGATCATGGACCCGACGCTCTGCCCGCCCAAGGCGCTGCGGTGGCTCGCGCAGTTTGTCGGGACCGAACTTCCGATCACGGCCTCGACAGAAGAATCGCGGAAGCTCATCAAAGAACACCAAGGCTTTCAGCGCGGGACGCTGCCGGCGATCGAAGCGGCGATCCGACGGGTGTTGGGTGCCGCACCGTTCACGGTCAAAGAGCGCACTAACGCTGCCGGTGAAGAAAAGGCGTACTGGTTCGTGGTGATCGTCGGCACCGGCAAATCCTCCACCGCCCTCAAGGAAGCAATCGAAGCGGTCAAGCCCGGCGGCGTGCAGTTCACCGTGATCGAAGCCACGAACGACTGGATCAACGGCGTGAAGGCGCACTGGACCGAAGTGACTGTCCCGGCGACCTGGGCCGCGATGGTCGAACCTAACTACTGAGAGGAACGCCGTGCCCGCGAAAACCGCCGCACCCTATGAACTCATTTACACCCTGGCCGCGGACGAACCCAAAACCTATCCCACGACCGCAAAAGAAGCCGCGGAACGGGTAGCGGAAGTCATCGAAAAGAAAATCGGTGGGATCCTTAGCGTCAAAGCGCGCGGCGCGAGCTACAACGCAGTGGCCGGCGAACTCGGTGTGGTCAGCGTCACCGCGCAGACGGTCACACTGCCAGCTGTCGCGGCGAACCTGACGGTGGGCGTCTTCTCCCTCGTGGCGGAAACGAAAATCGCGACGTCGGGCGGCGCGAAAATCGCAGGGGACTTCATCAACGAAGAAGCCACGATCAAGCTGAGCACGAACCAGCACGTGATATTGCAGTCGGACGGCACGCGGTGGCTGATCGTCGGGGGGGAACCCAAGCGGGAAGGCACTTACGCGGCGCAGGTAACGCGTGCCTCAGCCACGCCATACACCCCAAGTGCGTCACGCCCGACGATGGTGGCACTGCGAATGTATTCCGAAAACGCCTTCAGCGTGAACCTCGAAGTCGGCGGCCAATCGATCGGTGGCGCGATCGTGCCCAAACCGGCCAGCGGCTTCGACGAACGCCTCATCAGCTTCGAATGCCCGGCCGGCATTGCGTGGCAGGTCACGACGATCTCGGGATCGCCCGTATACGCCTCTTCCTACCTCACACGCTGAGTCGCAGCCTCAAAGGCAAGGCGCGTGAGCTCAACCAGAGCGGGTGTCGTGGAGTCCTCGGGCACCGCCTACTCCTCCAGCCCCACGGCTTTGAGGGCCTCGTGGCGGCTTGTGTAGAAGCCGATCTGCGCGATCTTTCCGTCGCGCACGGTCCAGACAGCGGCGCCGCCGAACGCGACCTCCTGCGCACTCTCCTGAGGGCGTGCGAAGTCACGAACGGGTACCAGCACGTGCTCTCCGAGGTCGATGGCGTCCTCAATCTCGGTTCGATACGTCGCCCACGGAGCCAGCCAGTCCAGCCACAACACCCGCAGACCGTCCAAACCCTTGTAAGTCCTTCCCTCGCCGCCCGGCAAGCCTCGATTGAAGCACTCGAAGTCCGACCGAAGGGCAGGAGCTACCGCCGCCACCAACGCCGCCCACAACATGTCGTCGCGGAAGAGCTGAGCGATATCTACGTCAGGGGCGGGCAGCAAGCCCCGCACCATCTCCACGTTCTCCTGCGACATCGCCTACTCCCCAGAATTCGCAAGTCGTTCGGCGGCCGCGCGGCCCGCGTAGACATCGGAGGTCGAAAGGCGAGCGATCAACCCTCCCACAAAGATGTAGACCCACCCCTCGCGTTGTCGAATATGGCCATCGCTGCCGACCAGACGGCCGTCCTGGATCACGACGGCGAATACAACGCCATGGCCGAGCTCGCTGACCTCCTCAAGCTCGAAGTCCAACTCCTCGTAGGCCCCGAACCACTCGTCAAGGAAGCCACGTATCGCCGCTCGACCCTCAATGACGTTCACACGCCCGTCAAGGACCCCGTTCTCAGCGACGTTGCACATCACCCCGTCGCGATCACCGCGATCCAGCGCCTCAACCTGCTTGCGCACAAGCTCAACCGGGTCGGGTGTCGTGGACTCCTCGGGCACCGCCTACTCCTCCAGCCCCACGGCTTTGAGGGCCTGCTCCGTCTCCTGATAGAGGCAGATATGAGTGATCCTGCGATTGCGAATCGTGAACACGAACGTGCCTCGGGCGGAAACCCCGATACCGTCGCGGCCCCTCTGGTGGGCTACGTTTGGAACGACGACCAACTCACCGACGTCGATGAAGCGGTCTACCTCGATCACAGTCTCCTGGAAAGCCTCGAAGTAGCCCTCATAGAACCGCAGGGCTTCGTCGAACCCGCGGTACACGCCTGCGAGCCATCCCCCCGACGCGGACCAGTCCAGCACCAGGTCGGGGTCGTTGAGCGCCCGCATGGTGTCGATGTCGCGTTGGGAGAAGGCGTCGAGGGACCGCCTGACGATCTCCACGTTCTCCTGCGACATCGCTTACTCCTTGAGGCCGAGGTCGGCGAGGGCCTGCTGGCAGTCCGTGTACAACACGAGCCTTGTGACCTTGGCGCCGCTGATGTCGAACACGTTGGCGTTTCGCAAATCTACGTCGACGCCGCTGGCCTTGCCACGGGCGACGCCTCGGATCAGCACGAGGATCCGCCCATCGTCGAGGTCACGGAAAGCCTCGGGTTCGGCGCGGTACTGACTCCAGCATTCGAGAAACGTACGCCAAGCCTGCGCCATCGCAGCGACCCCCGTCGATCGGCCCGGGGTCGGTCCACCAACGAAAACGAACTCGATCTCGGGATCCGCCCAGTCACCGCGAGTGAAGTCGCCGCGTTCCCAGTTGGCGTAGATCGAGCGCACAAGGTCAAGGTTCTCCGGCATCGCCTACTCCTTGAGGCCCACCGCTTCGAGGGCTGCGTGTTCCGAGCGAAAGCCGGAGCCGTATGCGGCGAGCCTCCCTTCGCGAACGTGCGCAACCTCGAACACGCGCATCTCAACATCGATCGCCTGCCGCCCTCTTGCATGGATGTCCGCGACGTTGAGAACCCAATCGTCGTCGACATCGCGCAATTCGATCGTGGTATAGACGTAGCTCTCCCATATCTCCAGCCAGTCCTTCCACCACAGGGCGACCTCGCGCGGCCCGTGTGCCCTCCCGGTGAGCAGCGGAGCGTCTGCAAACCACTCGATGTCCGGGTGCGCGTGCTTCCAGACCGGAT
>DASXIJ010000057.1:0-7332 GCA_036498045.1 Solirubrobacteraceae bacterium | reverse complement strand
CCCGACGTTCGGGGACAAGGGGTTCATCGACAGCCACTACGGCGGCACCGGCGCGAGCGTCTCGACGCTCGTCGCGCAACTGGTCCACACAGACGGCATCCATGCCGTGCGCGGCAGGGTCTACGGCGACGAGTCGTACTTCGACTCCGCGCGCGGCGAGCCGTCGAGCGGCTACGCGTTCGACCCGTTCCTCGAAGGCACGCTCAGCGCGGTCGCGTTCGACCGCGGCGCGAGCGGCTCCGAACGCGGCGCGCATGCGCCGGCGGCGTACGCCGCGCGGAGGCTGTGGGCGGCGCTGAAGAACGCCGGCGTCAGCATCCGCGGCTCACGCGGCGCGGCCACTGCGCCCGCCGGCGCCCAGCAGCTCGCGCAGGTCAGCTCGCCGACGGTCGAGCAGCTGCTGGGACTGATGCTGCCGCCGTCGGACAACTTCTTCGCCGAGACGCTCATCCGCGACCTCGGCGTCGCCTTCGGCGGCGCAGGCACGACCGCGGCCGGCGCGGCGGTCGTCGCGCAGACGATCTCCTCGCTGCTGGGGATCCACCCGCGCGTCGTCGACGGCTCCGGCCTGTCGGAAGCCGATCGCACGTCGGCCTACGAAGTCGCCGATCTGCTGGCGGGCGTGCAGCCGACGCCGCTGGGGACACTGCTGCGCTCGAGCATGGCCGTCGCCGGGCGCACGGGAACGCTCGCCCACCGGATGCGCGGGACCGGCGCGGCCGGTCGCTGCCAGGGCAAGACCGGCACGCTTACCGGGTACTCCAACCTGGTCGGCTACTGCCAGGCGGCCAACGGCCATCTGCTCGTGTTCGCGTTCTTCAACGACGCGATCTCGACGACGCTCGCCCACGTGATCCAGGACCACATGACGATCTCACTCGCCAACGCGAGCTACGCCGACGCCGAACTCGCGCACGCGAGCCGCGCGAGGCCGATCAGCCCGGCGCTTCGCGCGCCGCGGTAGCGGCCGCCGTCCTTCCCCGCCGGTGGCGGCCGCCGTCGAGGGCAGCCGCCATCAGCGACTCCAGGCCATCCCGCTAGGGGATGTCCAGGTAAGAGCGAGCGCCGGACTCGCTGGGTAGGCGCCTCGGCCGCCGCTTGAGACGTTGCTCGGCCCGCTCGGCGTCCTCGACGCCCCACGAGACCCGCTCGATCAGCTGCGACGCCGAGTGCGCGCTCCTGACGTGCGCGGGCTCGACAAGCTCGTTCATCACGACCTCGGGCGTCGGACCATCGGCAACTACCAGCACGCGTGGCATGACTGCTCCCTTCCCCATAGCACTCCACACGTGAGGTTCCCACAATGGCGCACGCCACTCACGCGCTTTGGACGAATTGGCCGCAAACTGCGGACAACTTCGTCACATCCCGTCGGATCACTGACGGAGCAGTTCGCGGAGCCCTGCTTCGTCGAGAACTGGCACGCCCAGCCGCTCGGCCTTCTGCAGCTTGGAGCCGGCGCTCTCGCCGGCGACGAGGTAGTCGGTCTTCTTCGAGACCGAGCCCGTGACCCGACCGCCGGCGGCCATGATCCGTTCTGTCGCCTGCTCGCGCGACCACTGCGGCAGCGTCCCCGTCAGCACGAGCGTCCTGTCCGCGAGCGGCCCCTCCGACGGCGCCGGGCCCTCGGCCTGGAAGCGCAGGCCGATGTCCTTGAGATCGTCGATCAGCGCCTGCATGCGCTCGTCGTGCAGCTGCTGATGGATCGACGCCGCCATCTTCGCGCCGACGCCGTGCGTCTGCTCGATCTGCTCCGGCGTCGCGGCCATCAGCGCGTCGATCGAGCGAAAGCGCTGCGCGAGGTTTCGCCCCGTCACCTCGCCGACCTCCTCGATCCCGAGCGCGAACAGCACGCGCGCGAACGGCCGCTCCTTCGACGCCTCGAGCGCGGCGAGCAGGTTGCGCGCCGACAGCTCGCCGAAGCCGTCGAGCTCGACCAGCTGCTCCTCGGTGAGCCGGTAGAAGTCACCTGCCGTCCTGACCATCCCGCGCTCCTGCAGCATCGCGACCTGCTTCTCGCCGAGCCCGTCGACGTCCATCGCGCCGCGCGAGACGAAGTGCTTGAGCAACTGCCACGCGCGGCCCGGGCAGAGGGGGTTGGGGCACTTGGTGAAGACGGCGCCCTCCGGCTTGATCGTCGGCGTGTCGCAGAACGGGCAGCGCTTGGGCGGATGCGGGCGGCGCGGGCGGCCCTTTTGCTCAACGACGTGCGGCGCGGGCGAGACGACCTGCGGGATCACGTCGCCCGCGCGCAGCACGATCACGTCCTCGCCCGCCCTGATGTCCTTGCGCGCGAGGTCCTCCTCGTTGTGCAGCGTCGCCATCCCGATCCGCACACCGCCGACCGTGACCGGCGCGAGCACCCCGTACGGGCGCATGTCGCCGAACTTGCCGACGTTCCACATCACCTTCTCCAGGCGCGTGACAGCCGTCGTCGGCGGGAACTTCCACGCGACAGCCCAACGCGGCTCGCGCCCGACAGCTCCCAAGCGCCGCTGTAGCCGCAGGTCGTCGACCTTGACGACGGCGCCATCGATCTCGAAGTCGAGCTCGCCGCGGCGCTCCTGCCACTGCTCACACTGCGCGATCACCTCCTCCTCGCTGGACAGCAGCTTGATGTCGCCGTTGACGCGGAAGCCATGGTCGCGCAGCCACTGAAGCGCCTGCGAGTGGCGCTCGAAGAACAGTCCGTCGGTGACGCCGACCTGGTAGCACCAGATCGAAAGCGGTCGCCTGGCCGCATCGGCCGGATCGAGCTGACGCACGGTCCCGGCGGCGGAGTTGCGCGGGTTCATGAAAGTCGACTCGCCGGCTTCGGCGCGTCGCTCGTTGAGCGCCGTGAAGTCGGCCAGCGACATGTACACCTCGCCGCGCACCTCGAGAAGCGGCGGCGCATCGGCCACGCTCAACGGGATCGCCGCAATCGTGCGCAGGTTGTGCGTCACGTCCTCGCCGATCTCGCCATTGCCGCGCGTCGCCCCCCGCACCAGCTCGCCGTCGCGGTAGACGAGGCTGATCGCCAGGCCGTCGATCTTCGGCTCGACGACGTACTCGAACGCCGGGCGCTCGATTCCCTCGCGCGCGAGGTGGTTGCGCATCCGCTCGACCCACGCGCGCAGCTCCTGCTCGGAGCGCACGTTGCCGAGCGACAGCATCGGCTCGAGGTGCTCGACCTTCTGCAGGCGGCTGACCGGTTCGCCCCCGACCCGCTGCGTGGGCGAGTCCGGCGTGGCGAGCTGCGGGTGCTCGCGCTCGATCGCGCGCAGCTCGTCGAGCAGCGCGTCGTACTCGTCGTCGCCGATCTCAGGATCGTCCAGGACGTAGTAGCGGCGCGAGTGGTACTCCAGCTGCTCGCGCAGCTCCGCTGCGCGCTGCTTGGGATCGCGCGCGCCCGCCGCCGGCCGCGCCCCGCCTGCGCTCGTCCGGCCGCTCACCGCACTTCGGGCGCCGGCCGATCTCCGATCGGCGGTGCGAGCAGTTCGTTCAGGTCAAAGCCCCGCAGCGCCTCGAGGCCCGAACGGTCGGTCAGGTCGAAGTGGATCGGCGTTACCGCGATCCGCCCCGCGGCGACGGCGGCGAGGTCGGTACCCGGCTCGTCGTGGAAGCCGGGATCGGAGCCGTAGATCCAGTAGCGGCGCCGGTGCTCCTCCTCGCGCTCGAGCTTCAGCTCGTCCCGGTAGATCCGCTTGCCGAGGCTCGTGACCTCAACCCCACTCGGCTCGCCCGCCGGCACGTTGACGTTGAGCAGTGTCGTCGCCGGCAGCGGCACGTCCTCGATCCGTGCGACCAGGCGTGCGACGAACTCCGCCGCGACCTCGAACCCGAAGCCGCCGTCGAAGCGGTAGTCAAGAGCTCGCGCGCCCGACTGCTGGGACACGGCGATCGAAGGGAGCCCGAGCACGACGCCCTCGAGTGCCGCCGCAACCGTGCCCGAGTAGGTGATGTCATCGCCGAGGTTGGCGCCGTGGTTGATCCCCGCCACGACCAGCTCGGCCTGGAAGCTCTCGATCAGCCCAAGGCTCGCGAGGCGAACGCAGTCGACCGGCGTGCCGTCGGTCGCGTAGCCGACCGTGCCGTCGGCAAACCGCGTCTCCTGCACCCACAGCGGCCGGCGCGTCGTGATCGAGCGTGCCATCGCCGAGCGATTGCCGTCGGGCGCGATCACCGCGAGGTTGACCTCGTCGAGCGCGACGAGCGCGTTGCGCATCGCCTGTAGGCCCTCGGCCTCGATCCCGTCGTCGTTGGTGAGGAGGACGTTCAGCATCTCGTCCAGCATAGGGGCCGGCTCGGCTCGCGCGCGGGCGTGTTCACGTGTAGGCAACGCTCGCCAGCGCCAGCCCGTGCGCCGGCGCGGTCGCGCCGGCGTGCGCGCGCGGGCCCCCGTCCAGCAGCGCGCGAAACCCCTCGAGCGTGCGCCGCCCGGCGGCGACCTCGAGCATCGTGCCGACGAGCACGCGGTTCATGTGGCGCAGGAACATGTCCGCCTCGATCCAGAGCTCCAGCAGCTCGCCGTCGCCGACCCATTGCGCGCGCGAGACGTCGCAGCGAAACCACGTGTGCTCGGTCTCGCTTGGCGTGAACGCGCTGAAGTCGTGCTTGCCGACGATTGCGTTCGCGCACTCGTCGAGCGCGTCGCGGTCGACCGCGCCCGTCCACCAGAACGACGTCGCGCGCACGAACACGCTGCGCGCGCGACGCGCGAGCACCCGGTAGCAGTACGTCCGGCTGACCGCATCGCGACGCGCGTCAAAGCCGTCGGGCGCGGGCTCGGCCGCGAGGACCGCGAGATCGTCGTCGAGCAGCCCGTTCAACCGCAGCGGGTCGACCGCCTCGTGCGCGTAGCTTGCGACCTGCCCCCACGCGTGCACGCCGCGATCGGTCCGCCCCGCAACGCTCAGATTCAGCGGCCGGCCGTCGACGCCGGTCTCGCCGAGGACCGTGCGTAGCGCGCGCTCGAGCTCCTCCTGCACCGTGCGCAGCCCCGGCTGGCGGCCCCAGCCGGCAAAGCGCGAGCCGTCGTACTCGAGCGTCAGCTTGGTGACCATCCGGCAGTCGACCGCGCTGCGCTCGGCGGCGTCAGACGAGCTCGATGAAGACCATCTCGGTCGCGTCTGAGCGACGCGGGCCGAGCTTGAGGATCCGCGTATAGCCGCCTGGGCGGTCGACGTAGCGGGGCGCGAGATCCTCGAACAGCTTGTGCACGGCGAACTTGTCCTGCGAGAGCGTCGACAGCGCCTGCCGGCGCGCGTGCAGGTCGCCTTTCTTCGCGAGCGTGATCAGCTTCTCGATCTGCGGCTTGACCGCCTTGGCCTTGGCCTCGGTCGTCTTGATCCGCTCGTGCTCGATGATCTCCTTGCTCAGGTTCATCAGCAGCGCCTTGCGATGGGCGCTGTCACGGCTGAGCTTGTGTTTGGTCTTCTGGTGTCGCATGAGCAGATTCGACAGTCTAAATGTCGACCGGGCCGCGGAGCGGCCCCTCATCAATCCTGACGAAGGTCCAGACCTCTGGCGTGAAGGGTCTCGATCACCTCGTCGATCGACTTCTTGCCGAAGTTCGGGATCGCGTTGAGCTCGGCCTCGGACTTGGAGATCAGATCGCCGACCGTCTGGATGCCGGCGCGCTTGAGGCAGTTGTACGAGCGGACGCCAAGCTCGAGCTCCTCGATCAGGATGCTGTACTCCTCGCCCTGCAACGCCGGCGCCGCGCCGCCGCCGACCGCGAGACCGTGGCCGTCGAGCTGACCGCCCGGCGTCGCCCGCAGCTCCTGGATCCGGTCGGCGTCGGTGAAGATCGCCAGCTGGCTGATCAGCAGCTCGGCCGCCTCGCGCAGCGCCGCCTGCGGATCGATCGACCCGTCGGTCTCGATGTCGAGCGTGAGCTTGTCGAAGTCGGTCTTCTGCCCGACGCGCGCCTGCTCGACGGCGTACGCGACGCGGCGCACCGGCGAGAAGATCGAGTCGATCGGGATCACGCCGATCGGCTGGTCGGACGACTTGTTCTCCTCGGCCGGGCGGTAGCCGCGGCCGCGGCCGATCGTCATGTACAGCTCGAGCTTCGTTTTTTTCTCGAGCGTCGCGATGTGCACCTCGGGGTTGAGGATCTCGACGCCAGCCGGCAGGTCGATGTCCTTCGCCGTGATCTCGCCCGGTCCGGTGACGACGAGCGGCGCCTCGACCTCGCTCGCGTCCGAGTGCATCCGGCAGACGACGCCCTTGAGGTTGAGCACGATGTCGGTTACGTCCTCCTTGACCCCGTTGATCGTCGAGAACTCGTGTGCAACGCCCTCGATCCGAACGCTGGTGACAGCCGCTCCCGAAAGCGACGAGAGCAGCACACGGCGCAGCGAGTTGCCGAACGTGTAGCCGAACCCGCGGTCGAGCGGCTCGATCGTGAACGTGCCGCGGTTCTGCTCCACGGACTCGCTTGTGATCCGGGGGATTTGAAAGTCGAGCATGAGGGTCCTAACGTCGTTTTGGTGTCGCACCGGCGTCGGAAGACGGCCGGCTCGGGATGCCGCCCCATTGCGGGCGGGCGCTTGGTGCTGCTACTTCGAGTACAGCTCGACGATGAGCTGCTCCTGCACCGGCGCGGCGACCTCGCGCCGCTCCGGCTTGCGCAGCACCTTGGCCGTGAGCGACTCGTGGTCGGCCTGGAGCCACGCGGGAATCTGTCCGGTGAGCTCGGTGGCGTCCCTGACCACCTGGGTCGCGGGCGTGCTCGCCTTGATCGCGATCACGTCGCCCGGGCGCACCTGATAGCTGGGGATGTCCACGCGCCGGCCGTTGACCGTCCAATGGCCGTGGCGCACCAGCTGGCGCGCCTGGCGGCGCGACGCCGCGAAGCCAAGTCGCACGAGCACGTTGTCAAGACGGCACTCCAGCAGCGCGAGCAGGTTCTCGCCGGTGATGCCCGGCTGGCGCGAGGCCTTCTCGTAGTAGCCCGCGAACTGCCGCTCCAGCACGCCGTAGTAGCGGCGCGCCTTCTGCTTCTCGCGCAGCTGAACGCGGTACTCGCTCTGTTTGAGACGACCGCGGCCGTGCTCGCCGGGCGGGTACGAGCGTCGCTCGACCCCACACTTGTCTGTCAGGCAGCGCTCGCCCTTGAGAAACAGCTTCTGCCCCTCGCGGCGGCACTGCTTGCACTGCGGGCCTGTGTCCCTGGCCATCTCAGACCCTCCGGCGCTTGCGCGGACGGCAACCGTTGTGGGCCTGCGGCGTGACGTCCTTGACGCCGGTCACCTCGAGGCCCGCGGCCTGCAGCGAACGGATCGCCGTCTCGCGCCCGGAGCCTGGGCCCTTGACGTAGACCTCGACCTTCTGAAGGCCCTGTTC
>DASXIJ010000056.1:0-2713 GCA_036498045.1 Solirubrobacteraceae bacterium | reverse complement strand
GCGATGTGCGGCAGCGGGACGAGCGCGTTCGCGGGGAAGCGGCTGTAGACGGCGCCGGCGGGGTTGACGCGCACGGTCACGTGCCCGCGCGCGGGCACGCCGTGCAGCGCGAGCTTCCACGCGAGCAGGCGCTGCAGCGCGGTTCGCGCGCGAGGCGAGATCGGCGTGCCCATGAACGAGCCGAGCGCGGCGATGCCGGTCGATGCGAGGTTGTAGCCGCCGGCGTGAGCGCCGACGACCGGCTCGTCGATGCCCCCCGCGCGCGCCTCGAAGACCGCCCGAACGCATCGACGACGAAGTTGTAGCCGATGTCGTTCCAGCCGTGAACGTAGCGGTGAAAGATGTAGATCGC
This sequence comes from Solirubrobacteraceae bacterium, assembly GCA_036498045.1. Classification (GTDB taxonomy): domain Bacteria; phylum Actinomycetota; class Thermoleophilia; order Solirubrobacterales; family Solirubrobacteraceae; genus Palsa-744. The sequence goes on along the minus strand of DASXIJ010000056.1, from coordinate 2,361 downwards.
GCGCAGCATCGCCGGCACCTCGCCCGCGCTGTAGCCGTTGGGGTTCTCGGTGTGGTGCACGAACGCCAGACGCACTGCGCCATATTCGGGGGAGACCCTCGGCGGCGCCGAGCCGCGCGCCCACGCGGCGCGCGAGATGATCGCCGGCTGCCCGGAGCCCGCCTGCAGCATCGGCGTGGCGAGCGGCAGCGACGGCGCGGCGACGCGTGCAAACACCGAGCGTTCGGCCGCGCGTGCGGCGACCGCCGCGCCGGCGCCGGCGCTGACGTCGATGAGCTGCAGCGACGCGTCGGGCAGCGGGCGGTCGACGTGCAGCTGCACGAGCCGCGTGCCGCCGGTCCAGACGGGTTCGCCGACCACGCGTCCGCCGGCCGGTGGCGGTCGATCGGGGCCGTGCGCGCCGGCGGCGCCCGACACCCACGCGCTCCAGCGCCCGCCGGCGTCGCGAAAGCGAACGCGGACACTCGCGCTGGCGCGGCCGCGCCAGGCGAGACCGACCAGGTCCGCGTTGCGCGCGAGCGCGACCGCATGCACGCCCGGCGTGAGCGCGCCCAGCGTTTGCTGATCGAGTGCTGGCGGCGGTGGACCGGCCAGCGCAGCGAGCGCGCCGGTCGGCGAAGCGAGCCGTGCGGTCAGCGCGCCGCCGGCGGCGAAGATCAGCGAGCGGCGCGTCAGGCGGGTAGCGGCCACTGGACTTCAGAACAGCACGCCGCCGTCAAAGGTGCGAGCCGGTCAGCTGAGAATCCTCTCAGCCACTCGCGCGCATCCACCCGGCGCTGCGGCGGAGGGCGCGTGGCGCCCTCCGCCGGGTCGCTACTCGTTGTTGGAGGACTCCTCGGGAACCTCGAGCTCGGCGAGCTCCTCGACGAAGCCCGGGTCGCTGTCGCCGGCGCCGATCTTCTCCAGCGAGGCGAGGTCTGCGTCGAACTCCTGCCCGTAGGAGCCGAGGCCTTCTCCGCCGGAGAGGCCGAGCTCAGCGGCGATCTCGTCCTGGTCGAGCAGGCCGACGTCGTCGATCGCGCGCGGCAGCGGTTCGGACGGTTCGATCTCGATCCGCCGGTAGCGCTTGAGCCCGGTCGCGGCCGGGATCAGCTTGCCGATGATGACGTTCTCCTTGAGGCCGTTGAGCCGATCTGTCTTGCCCTCGAGCGCGGCGTCGGTCAGGACCTTCGTCGTCTCCTGGAAGGATGCGGCCGACAGGAACGAGTCGGTGTTCAGCGACGCCTTGGTGATGCCGAGGATGATGTCCTCGAACTGCGCCGCCTCGTCGCCCTTCTCGGCGATCGCGTCGTTGACCTTCGCGAATTCGAAGCGGTCGACGAACTGTCCGGGCAGGTAGTCCGTGTCGCCCTTCTGGTCGACGCGCACCTTCTTGAGCATCTGGCGAACGATCAGCTCGATGTGCTTGTCGTTGATGTCCACGCCCTGGGACTTGTAGACCTCCTGGACCTCCTTCACCAGATACTGCTCGGTGTCGGTGCGCCCACGGATCGCGAGCAGCTCGTGCGGGTAGACGGACCCCTCGTTGAGCTGCTTGCCCGCGCTGATCTTCTCGCCCGAGCTGACGAACAGCCGCGTGCGTCGCGGGAACGAGTGGCGGTGCTCCTCGCCGGCGTCGTCGGTGATCACGACGGTCAGCGCCTTGTCTGTCTCCTCGATCGAGACGACGCCGTCCTGTTCGGCGATCTTCGCCAGCCCCTTGGGCTTGCGCGCCTCGAACAGCTCGACGACGCGCGGCAGGCCGTGCGTGATGTCCGCGCCGGCGACGCCGCCGGTGTGGAACGTGCGCATCGTCAGCTGCGTGCCGGGCTCGCCGATCGACTGCGCGGCGATGATCCCGACCGCGTCGCCGATCTGCGCGAGCGTGCCGGTCGCCATCGCGCGGCCGTAGCACGCCTGGCACACGCCGCTCTGCGCCTCGCACTTGAGCACCGAGCGAACGGGCACCGTCACGTCGTTGCCCTTGTCGCGCTCGTCGGCGAACGCCGCGACGATCTCATCGAACTCGTCGCGCCCGATTTCGGCGCCCTGCTCGGTGAGCATCCGGTTGCGCTTGGTCTTGATCGGCAGCGCCGCGACGCGGCCGACGAGGCCGTCATTGGGCGCGCCCCCGTCGTTGAACACGCGCATCTCGATGTGATCGGCGGTGCCGCAGTCGGCCTCGCGGATGATCACGTCCTGGGCGACGTCGACCAGACGCCGTGTCAGGTAGCCCGAGTCGGCCGTGCGCAGCGCGGTGTCGGCGAGACCCTTTCGCGCGCCGTGCGTGGAGATGAAGTACTCGAGCACCGACAGGCCCTCCATGAAGTTGGCCTTGATCGGGCGCTCGATGATTTCACCCTTCGGGTTGGCCATCAGGCC
>DASXIJ010000055.1:0-10872 GCA_036498045.1 Solirubrobacteraceae bacterium | reverse complement strand
GGATCTGATCGTCGACATGGACGCGGTCCACTGGACGAAGATCCGCCGCGTCACGCCGTGGCTGATCGCCAAGCAGCCGGTGCCCGAGCGCGAGTACATCGTGCCGCGCGAGTCGATGATCGACGTGACGCAGACGATGGCGTGCATCCAGTGCGGCGCGTGCGTGTCGGACTGCCTTGCGATGGAGGTCGACCCCGGCTTCATCGGTCCCGCCGCGCTCGCCAAGGCGTACCGCTTCGTCGGCGACCCGCGCGACGACCAGCAGTTCGAGCGCCTCAACGACCTCGCGCAGGACCCCGAGGGGATCTTCGACTGCACGCACTGCTTCAAGTGCGTCGACGCCTGCCCCAAGGACGTCAACCCGATGGGCCAGATCATGCGGCTGCGAAGGATCGCGACGAGCGACCAGCACATCGTCGACCAGAACAACGGCGAGCGCCACGAGGCGGCGTTTACAGGCCTGATCCGCGACAACGGCATCCTCTGGGAGGCAGAGCTCCTGCCACGCTCATACGGCGGGGCCTCGTGGTTCGGGAAATTCCATCCCGCGGCGGGCAAAGAGCTGCTGTCCTCGCTGCCGGTCGCCCTCTCCGGGCTGCTGCGACGCAAGATGACGCTGCCGGGGATCCTGAAGCCGCACAAGATCCCCGCCCCCGACCTGAAGGCCGTGCAAACGATCTACGACAAGGTCGAGTCGCGCGTTCAGCGCTACGAGCTGAACCTCTACATCACCGGCGAGGACGAAGACCCCGCCACAGCAGACGAAGGGTCGGCGTCGCCACGAGACCCTGTAGCCGTCGGCCTGACGAGCGAGGCCGGAGGCAAAGACGACGCCGGCTCGGCCGCCGGCGCCGAGCCGTCGGACACGCCGACCGAGACGCGCGATGCCGAGGGGGGAGCGGACCGATGAAGGTCGCCTACTGGCCCGGCTGCGTCAGCCGCGGCTTCACGCCCGAGCTACACGGCTCGATGGCGAAGGTCGCGCCGCTGCTCGACATCGAGCTCGTCGAGCTCGACCGCGCGAGCTGCTGCGGCGCCGGCGTGATCGCCGAGCACAACCAGGAGCTCGCCGACACGCTCAACGGCCGGACGTTCGCGCTGGCCCAGCAGGTCGACGGCGCCGAGCTGATGATGAACATCTGCTCTACCTGCCAGGGCGCGCAGAGCGAGTGCCAGGAACGCCTCGACGCCAACGCCGAGTACCGCGCGCAGATCAACGAGACGCTCGCCGGCGAGGGGCTCTCCTACGAGAAGGGTCTGACCAACAAGAACTTCCTCTGGCTGCTCGTCGAGGAGCTCGGCCTCGACACGCTGCGCTCGCGCGTCAGGCGTCCGCTGTCGAACCTCAAGGTCGGCCCGTTCTACGGCTGCTACATCGTGCGCCCGCGCGAGCGCCTCGGGATCGACGACGAGCGTCCGCGCGACCAGTACCTGCACATGGTGATCGAGGCCCTCGGCGGCACGGTGATCGACTACGCCGGCATGCGCAAGTGCTGCGGCTTTCCGATCATCACGATGAACAAGGAGGCGTCGCTGAAGCAGGCCGGGCGCCACCTCGGCGATGCGGTCGATGCCGACGCCGATTGCCTGGTCACGCCCTGCCCGCTCTGCCATTTGAACCTCGACCTGCAGCAGCCGCTGGCCGAGAAAGTCGTCGGGCGCGAGCTCGACCTGCCGGTGCTGCACCTGCCCCAGCTCGTCGGGCTTGCGCTGGGGCTCGAGCCGAAGGACCTCGGGATGAGCCGCCACGTCGTGCGCCCGACCTCGGTGATCGACTGGTCGACGTCGGTCGTCGGCGCAACGGCGCCCGCCGGCGCCGGCGGCTGGTAGCGAACCGGCCGGTCTCCCCTCGGCGCGCTACTGCAGCAGCCCCGCGACCCCGTCACGGTCGGGCACGACGTGCGGCAGCTCCGTCGCGAGCGACGCGAAGGCGCCGTCGGCGGACACGAGCGCGGTGGCATTGCGCGCGATAGCGGCCGCGGCCAACACGGCGTCGAAGGCGTCCAGCCGATCGCTGCGCTCGAACAGCGCCAGGCCTCGGCGAAGATCCTCTCGGGTGACGTCGAGCAGCGGCGACAGAAGCTCCGCGTAGTCAGATCCCGTCGCCGCGGCATCCTCACGGCCGCGTCTGCGGGCCCTCACGTGGACGAACTCCTGGATGACCTCCACCGACGTGGTCGCCTGGACGGCACCGTCGGCGATCCCTTCGACGAGCTCTCGACATGGCACGCGCAGCGAATGCTCGGCGCCCTTGGCGTAGACGAGCACCGTTGTGTCGAGGACGATCACGCGCGCCGGGCCCGGAGCGCGTCAAGCTCGTCGCCGAGCGTTGCGGGATCCGGAACCGCCATATCGGGAGCTTGGAGGATGCGGCGTCCAGCCGAACGGCGGTTGTCGGACGGGTCGGCGACGCCATGATCGATCGCCTCGCGAACGACGGTCGCGACCGAGACTCCCCGTTCGCGCGCGATCGTCGTGATCCGCGCGTAACGCCCCTCATCGAGCAGGATCTGCAATCGATGATCCAACATGCACATACATTAGCATGTGTAGGTACCGTCGGCCCGGGCCCGCGCCGTCGGCGGGCCGGCGTCCCCGCTCGTGGGCGCATAGGCTGCGCGAGGTGAAGATCCTCACGGTCGTCGGCAACCGCCCCCAGTTCATCAAGGCGGCGGCCGTCTCCGGGCCGCTGCGCGAGGAGCACGACGAGATCCTCGTGCACACAGGCCAGCACTACGACGACACGCTTTCGCGCGTGTTCTTCAGCGAGCTCGGCCTCGCCCGGCCCGACCGTGAGCTCGGGATCGGCGGCGGTTCGAACACGGAGCAGACAGCCCGCATGCTCGCTGCGCTTCACCCTGTCCTTGCCGAGCTGGCGCCCGACGCGACGCTCGTCTACGGCGACACCAACTCGACGCTCGCCGGCGCGCTGTCGGCGGCCCAGGCGGGGGTGCCTGTCGTCCACGTCGAGGCTGGCATGCGCTCGTTCGATCGCAGCATGCCCGAGGAGCTCAACCGCGTGCTCGTCGATCACGCCTCGACGCTGCTGCTGTGCGCGTCGGAGACGGCCGCGGAGAACCTGCGAGCCGAGGCGGTCGTCAGAGGCGTCGAGGTCGTCGGCGACGTGATGGTCGACGTCGCGCTGCGCCGACAGCCGTCGGCGCGAGGCGACGAGGGCACGCTGGCGGCGATCGGCGTCGCGCGTGACGACTACCTGCTGCTGACCGCGCATCGCGCGGGCAACGTCGACGATCCGGACCGCCTGCGGGCGCTCGTCGAGCTGATCGCCGTGCTCCCTGGGGCGATCGTCTTCCCGATGCACCCGCGCACCCGCGCGCGTCTATCCGATGCGGGCCTGCTCGAGGCGCTCGAGCGCGACGAGCGCGTTCGCGTGCTCGAGCCCCTCGGCTACATCGAGTTCAGCGCGCTGCTGTGCCAGGCGCGCGCGGTCGTGACCGACTCGGGCGGCGTCCAGAAGGAGGCGTACCTTGCCGGGGTGCCCTGCGTGACGCTGCGCGCGAACACCGAGTGGGTCGAGACGGTCACGACCGGCTGGAACACGCTCGTCGACCTCGACCCCGCCGCCGCGCTGGCGGCGCTGTCGACGGCGCCGCCGGCCGAGCGCCCACCGCTGTACGGCGACGGGCACGCGGCCGAGCGCTGCGTCCAGGCGATCGGCGGCCTGTGAGCGCGTCGGCGTTCGAGCCGGTGCGCGACCGCCCGGTCCGCGTCGGCGTCGTCGGGCTCGGCTACTGGGGCCCGAACATCGCGCGGAACCTTGCCGCGATTGACGGCTGCGAGGTGCGCTGGCTGTGCGACGGCGACCCGCGAGCACTCGAGAGGCTGGCGTCGTCGTTCCCCGACGCGAGGACGACGACAAAGCTCGACGACCTGCTCGCCGACGGCGAGCTTGACGCGATCGCCCTCGCGACGCCCGTTCCCACGCACGCAGAGCTGGCGATCGCCGTCGCGCGCGCGGGCAAGCACTGCTTCGTCGAGAAGCCGCTCGCGACGAGCGCCGCCGATGCCGAAGCGGCCGTCGAAGCGGCTGCCGGCGCGCGGCGGGTCCTGATGGTCGGGCACCTGCTCGAGTACCACCCGGCCGTCGTGCGCCTGAAGCAGCTCGTCGACGGTGACGAGCTCGGGCCGCTGCGCTACGTCTACGGCAACCGGCTAAATCTCGGCAAGCTGCGCGCCGACGAGAATGCGCTGTGGAGCCTGGGCGCTCACGACGTGTCGGTCGTGCTGCACCTGATCGGCGAAGAGCCCGACGAGTGCCTCGCCCATGGCGCGTCTTACGTGCAGCCGGGAATTCAGGACGTCGTCTTCTGCTACCTGCGCTTCCCGTCGGGGATCGTCGCTCACCTGCACCTCTCGTGGCTGGACCCTCACAAGGAGCGGCGCCTGACGGTCGTCGGCGCGCGCCGTATGGCGACCTTCGACGACATGGTCGTCGAGGGAAAGCTCGCGGTCTACGACAAGGGCTTCGACGAGGACGCGCGCTCGTGGGGCGAGTACATCACGCGCTCGGGCGACATCTTCTCCCCGCAGATCGCCAACGCGGAGCCGCTTCGAGTCGAGTGCGAGCACTTCGTGGGGTGCATCCGCGACGGCGCCGCGCCGCGCTCGGATGGCCGCAGCGGGCTGCGCGTCGTGAGGGTGCTCGAGCGACTGCAGCGCTCGCTCGAAGCCGCCGAGTAGCGATCGCGCGCGACGCTAGAGCGTCTGACGGGCCTTGAACGGCTGCTCTTCGCCGAGCGTGCCGGGGCCGGCCAGCTCGAACGCGCTGTGCAGCGCCTGCACGGCGTGCTCGACGCGGTCGCGCTCGATCACGCACGAGATCTTGATCGGCGACGTCGAGATCATCTCGATGTTCACGCCCTCGTCGGCGAGCACGCCGAACACCTTCGCGGCGACGCCCGGGTGCGAGCGCATCCCGGCGCCGACGATCGACACCTTGCCGATCTCATCGCCCGCCTGCAGCTTCTCGAACGCGTCGCCGGTGAGCGGCTCGAGCACCGTTCGTGCGGTGCGCAGGTCCTCGCGTGGAACGGTGAACGAGATCTCCGCCTTGCCGCCGGCCGTCGTCGGCTCGTTCTGAACGATCATGTCGACGTTGATGTTCGCGTCGGCGAGCGCGGCGAAGATCCGCGCGGCGGCGCCGAGCTCGTCGGGCACGCCGAGCAGCGTCAAGCGCGCTTCGGACGTCGAGTGCGTCACGGCTGTGATCAGCGGCTGCTCCATCGTTTCTGCCTCGGCGACGACAACGGTACCGGGCTCCTCGTCGAATGACGAGCGGCAGTGGATTCGTACGCCATGGTTGCGCGCGTACTCGACCGACCGCAGCTGCAGCACGCCGGCGCCCGACGCCGCCATCTCGAGCATCTCCTCGAACGAGACCATCGGCAGCTTGCGCGCGTCGGGGACGATCCGCGGGTCTGCCGTGTACACGCCCGACACGTCGGTGTAGATCTCGCACACGTCAGCGTGCAGCGCCGCCGCGACGGCGACGGCCGTCGTGTCCGAGCCCCCGCGCCCGAGCGTCGTCACGTTGCGCGCCGTGCCCGACACCCCCTGAAAGCCGGCGACGAGCACGACGTTGTCATCATCGAGCGCCGCCTTGATCCGGTCGGCCCGGACGTCGATGATCCGCGCCTTCGTGTGCGACTCGTCGGTCACGATCCCCGCCTGCGAGCCGGTCAGCGAGATCGCGCGGTGGCCGAGGTCGTTGATCGCCATCGCGCACAGCGCGCACGAGATCCGCTCGCCGGTCGACAGCAGCATGTCCATCTCGCGCGGATCAGGGGCGTCGGACACCTCCTCGGCCATCGCGATCAGCTCGTCGGTCGTCTTGCCGCGTGCCGACAGCACCGCGACGACGCGCGCGCCCGACTCGCGCTTGTCGACGATCCGCCGCGCCGCGCGCTTGATCCGCTCCGCGTCCGCGACGGAGGTGCCGCCGAACTTCATCACGATCACGCCCGACATCTGTCGCAGGATATTGGCGATCAGAGCGAGCGCCGACCGGCGAACGCCTTGCCGAGCGTCACCTCGTCGGCGTACTCCAGGTCCGAGCCCACCGGCAGTCCACTCGCCAGGCGCGTGACCGTCAGCCCCGGCGAGCGCCCGCGCAGCTCGTCGGCGATGTGAAGCGCCGTCGCCTCGCCCGTCGTCGTCGGGTTCGTCGCGAGCACGACCTCGCGCACGGCCGGAGTGTCTCCGTTGGCCGACGCGACGCGCGCGAGCAGCTCGGCGATCTTCAGGTCCTCCGCGTCGATCCCTTCGATCGGCGAGAGCGCGCCGCCGAGCACGTGGTAGACGCCGTCGTACTCATGTGTGCGCTCGATCGGGATCACATCGCCCGGCTCCTCGACGACGCAGATCACGCTGTGGTCGCGTCGCGAGTCCTGGCAGATCCGACAGCGCGCTTCGTCGGTCAGGTTGAAGCACACCTCGCACAGCCCGATCCGCTCCTTGACCTCGCGGATCGACTCGGCCAGCGCGGTCGCGTCCTCATCGGACGCGCGCAGGATGTGAAACGCGAGCCGCTGCGCCGTGCGGCTGCCGATCCCCGGCAACTTCGACAGCTCGCCGACGAGTCGCTGCACGGGCGGTGCGTGGGACGTGCTCACCGCGCCGACGCGCCTACAGCCCGGGCAGGCCGAGGCCGCCGAGGTTGCCCATGTCGAGCCCGCCGGACGCGCCGCCGAGCTTCTTCGCGGCCAGATCCTGCGCCATCCGCAGCGCCTCGTTGACAGCCGCGAGCACCATGTCGGAGAGGATCTCGACGTCGTCCGGGTCGACCGCATCCGGGTCGATCGCGATCGACTTGACAGCGAGATCGCCCGTCACGCGGACCGTGACCATTCCGCCGCCGGCCGACGCCTCGACGATCTCGTCCTTGAGCTGCTCCTGCGCGGCCTCCATCTCCTGCTGCATCTTCTGAACCTGCTGGAGCATCTGCTGCATGTTCGGCATGCGCGGCTGCTTTGGCATCTCACGCGCCTTTCTGGTCGCTGGTCACAGGCGCGCCACCGTTCGGCTGCCCGCTCTCGCCCGGCTCCTCGCCGCGGGGCGGATCGCCCTCGTCGGCCAGCTCCTCGGCGTCGAACTCGTCGATGAAGCGCTGCACCCACTCCTGCTCGCTGAGCGGCGCCGACTCGTCCCCGTCGGCGGCGCCGATCCGGTCGTGCAGCTCGTACGACAGCCGCCAGCGCCGGCCGGTCACGTCGTGCAGCGCCGCCGTCACCACCGCGCGATTGTCCGGTTTCTCCGCTTTCTTCTTCAGAAACGGGGCGCCGAACGCGACCGTCAGGTCCTCGCCCGTCACCTCGACCGGACGCGCGTCCTGGATGCATGCGCCCAGCATCGCGTTGCCGTCGCGCACGAGATCGACGACCGCCGGCCACCACCCGAGCAGCGACGCCAGGTCGTCGGCGACGGCGTCGCGCGTACGCTCGGGCGGCGTCGCGATCGACGCGACCGACACCTCGACCGCCGCGGGTTCTGGCGCCGGCGGCTGGGGCGCAACAGCCCCGCCGGCGGCCGCCGCGGCTGCGGATGGCTCGCCGGCGGCCGGCGCGGCCCGAGTGGTTGACGCGGGATCCGATCCGGCGTGGTCCGAGGTGGGCGGCCCCGCTGCGGGCGGCGCGGACGGGGCGCTCGGGGCCGGCGGCTGGACCGGGGCGCTTGGGGCCGGCGGCTGGACCGGGGCGCTCGGGGCCGGCGACGCGGCCTCCCCGACGTTGGCCGCGGGTCGCACCGTCGCGGCGGCGGGGCCGGCCTCGAGCCGCTCGATCCGGTCAAGCAGCGCGCGCATCGACGACTCGACCGCCGGCTTGGCGGCCTTGACGAGCGCGAGCTCGAGCCGGGTGCGCGCGTCGGCGCCGGCGCGCACGGCCTCCATCGCGCCGCCGAGCTCGTCGAGCAGGCGCACGACTACGGGCGTGCCGACGCGCTCGGCCTGCGCCTGCAGCGCGGCATCGGCCTCGGGAGTCAACGACAGCTCCGACGGCACCGCGCCGAGCGTCTGCACGACAAGCAGCTCACGCGCGCGTACCTCGAGGTCGCCGGCGAACGCGGCCGCGTCGCGCCCCTGCTCGGCGCACTGCGCGACGGCGGCCAGCGCGGCGCGCGCGTCGGCGGCTGCGACCGCGTCGACGGTCTGCTCGAGCAGCCGCGCGTCGGCCACGCCGAGCACGGCGAGCACGTCGTCGAGCGCGATCTCGCTGCCCGAGTAGGTGATCAGCTGCTCGAGCGTCCCGAGCGCGTCGCGGAAGCTGCCGGTCGCCGAGCGCGCGATCGCCGACACGGCCTCCGGCGGCACGGCGACGCGCTCGGCGTCGGCCGCGCGGCGCACGACGCTCGCGATCTGCTCGACGGTCGGGCGGTGGAAGTCGAACCGGTGACAGCGGTCGACGACCGTCGCCGGGACCTTCTGCGCCTCGGTCGTCGCGAGCACGAACACCGTGTTCGGCGGCGGCTCCTCGAGCGTCTTGAGGAACGCGTTCCACGCGGCCGTCGAGAGCATGTGCGCCTCATCGAGAATGTACACCTTGCGCCGACCGCTGACCGGCGCGTAAGCAACGCTCTCGCGCAGCTCGCGGATGTCGTCGACCGAGTTGTTCGACGCCGCGTCCATCTCGATCACGTCGAGCGAGCTGGCCGCGGCGATCGCCAGGCACGACTCGCATTCGCCGCACGGCTGGACGGTCGGCCCGCGCTCGCAGTTCAGGCACGCGGCGAGGATCTTCGCCATCGACGTCTTGCCCGTTCCGCGCGAGCCGACGAACAGGTACGCGTGGTGCACCTTGGCGCGCTGGACGGCGTTGCGCAGCGTGCGCACGACCGGCTCCTGGCCGACGACGTCGTCGAACGTGCGCGGGCGGTGGCGGCGATAAAGCGAGCGCTGCTGCTCTGTCGAGGACTGCTGGGCGGACACCTGCGGCTGAGTCTACCCACGCCCGAAGCCGCGCCCGCGAGGCGATCCGCGCCCCCGCGCGAGCGGGTAGCGTGCGCGCTCGTGAGAGCTCACAGCTTGCGCGCGGCCAGGCGCCTTGGCGCATTGCCGGCCGTCGTCGTGGGGGCGCTCGGGCTCTGGCTGGTGTGCGGCGTCGGCTTCGCCAACTACGACACGCTTTACGCGCTCGCATGGGGCGGACAGCTCGCGCGCGGGCAGACGCCGGCGTATGAAGTCGCGATCGCGCCGACGCCGCACCCGCTCGTGGAGCTGCTCGGGATCGTCCTGTCGCCGCTGTCGCCGCACGCCGTCGAGGGCGTCACGGTCGCACTCGGCTTCCTCGCGCTCGCGGCGTGCGGCTGGGCGGTGTATGAGCTCGGCGCGCTGTGGTTCGGGCGAGCCGCCGGCGCGGTCGCGGCGCTCGTCCTGCTCACGCGCGTGCCGATCCTCTCCTACGGCGTGCGCGCGTACGTCGACGTCCCGTACCTGCTGCTCGTGCTGTGCGCAGTGCTCGTCGAGGCGCGCCGGCGCGCCGCGAGCCGCGGGCCGGCCGGCGCGCCGGTGCTCGCGCTGCTCGCGCTGGCGGGGCTGCTGCGTCCCGAGGCGTGGGCGTTCTCTGGGCTGTACTGGCTGTACCTGATCGTCTACGAACTGCGCGGTCCGATCGCTGCCCGAGCCGGTAGGCGAACGGACGGCGACGGCGCGCCGCCGGCGCCGCGCTCGCCCCGCGCGCTCGCGTGGCTGACGCTGCTCGCGGCTTCCGCCCCGCTCGTGTGGGTGATCAGCGACCTGGCGATCACCGGCGACGCGCTGTGGTCGCTGACCAACACTCGCCACACCGCACGCGCGCTGGACCGCGTGACCGGCATCGCCAACGTCCCGGAGTACGTGCCGCGGCGGATCGGCGAGATCCTGCGCCCGCCGGTGCTCGTCGGCGCAGCGCTCGGCGGCGTCCTGTCGCTGTGGTGGCTGCGCCGCCGTGCCGTCCCCGGCGCCGTCGCCGGCGTGCTCGCGGTCGTCGTGTTCGCCGTCGTTGCCGTTGCCGGGCTGCCGATCAACACGCGCTACGCGTTCCTCACCGCGGCGATCCTGTGCGTGTTCTGCGGCGCTGGCGTGTTCGGCTGGACGCGCCTACAGCCCGGCGACGCGCGCCGGCGCTGGTGGATCGCCGGTGGCGCGGTCGTGCTCGCCGCGCTCGTCGCGTTCACGCCGGCGCAAGTCAAAAGCGCGCACCGCGAAATGAGCAAGCTGTCAAACCAGCAGTCGATCCAGAACGACCTGCTCGCGCTCGTAGACGACGGCGCGGTCAACCTGCGCTGCGGCCCCGTCGGCGTGCCCAACCACGCACCCGTGCCGCTGCTCGCGCTCTACCTGCACGCGAGCCCCGCGCGGATCGTCAGCGCACAGACCGGCTCGATCTCCAGGGGCGAGTACGTCGACCCCGCGAGCAAATTCGTCGAAGACGAATACGTGCTCGACCCGCACGACCCGCACCGCCCCGTCAGCGTGCCGCCCGGCTTCGTCGAGTCGCGCGCGAATCGCTCCTGGCTGATCTTCCGACGCTGCCCGCAGTAGGCCAAGCCAAGTTCCAGCGGGTCGTCGACCAAGTGGAGCAAGGACGCAGGGAGCGTGGCGTGCTGGCAGATCGACGAGAGCATCGGCTCGTCGATCGGTACGCGAGCGACCGAGGACGCCGCTCCGCGCAGCGTCGACGGCTCGCTGGAAATGGACCGTGCACCCCTCGTCGAAACGCCGCCTGCCGATCGCCGATCGTCGTCCGCGACTCCGGCCCGGGAGCTCCCGCTGCGCCTGCCGGTGATCGCTTAAGGCTGCTTCCTTCCGGACCTGACCTGGTTCACAAGCCGACACCGCGCGGGACCCGGACCATCGACGTCCCGGACGCCGGGACGACC